>JAYWEU010000333.1:0-43954 GCA_043779385.1 Pseudobdellovibrionaceae bacterium | reverse complement strand
AATGGTGGCCAGGGAGGGAATCGAACCTCCGACACAAGGATTTTCAGTCCTCTGCTCTACCGACTGAGCTACCTGGCCACGCGCGGAAATCTTAGTTACCTTTAGGCGTCAAATGAGTCAACCTTTGATCTTATCAAATGCCTGTTTCAGATCCTGTAAAAGGTCTTCCAGATCCTCAACTCCCACAGACAAGCGAATCAGCGAATCATCAATTCCTAAGCTCTTTCGCATTTCTGGCGGAACGGACGCATGCGTCATGATGGCTGGATGTTCAATCAAAGATTCAACTCCACCCAATGATTCTGCCAGGGCAAAAACATTCACGCTTTCAAGAAAGGTTCGAGCTGCTACCAAGCCGCCCTTGATGTAAAAAGTGATCATCCCACCCATGCCAAGCATCTGCTCTTTTGCTAAAGAATGCTGTGGGTGCGACTTCAGACCCGGATAAATCACCTTGTCGACCTTTGCATGACCTTCTAAAAAGTCGGCAATAGCGATCGCATTTTTTTCGTGGGCTTTCATACGTAGGGGCAAAGTTTTTAAACTTCGTAAACATAAAAAAGCATCAAAAGCAGAGCCAATTCCACCCATCGAATTACTTAAAAAACCTAGTTTTTCAGCTAAATCTGAACGATCCGTGACCGCAACACCACCGACAACATCACTGTGTCCACCAATATATTTTGTCGCCGAGTGAACAACAATATCAGCCCCCAGTGCCAAGGGCCGCTGGAAATAGGGACTCATAAAAGTATTATCAACAACCGTGATAATCCCCTTTTGGGCCGCCATCGCAGCAATGGCTTTGATATCCACTAATTTTAAAGTCGGATTGGTCGGAGTTTCTAACCACACAAGTTTTGTATTTGGTTTGATTGCATGCTTAAAATTTTCAGGCTTTGTCAGGTCAACATAAGAGAATTCAGTTCCATTGTTTTTTAGAACTTTATCAAACAATCTAAAGGTTCCGCCGTACATATCGTCGCCAGCAATAACATGGTCACCTTGTTTTAAGATATGCATGATCGTAGTTGTGGCAGCACAACCCGAAGCAAAAGCAAATCCGTACTTCCCACCTTCAAGGCTTGCCATACAATTTTCGTAAGCTTTCCTTGTCGGATTGTGAGTTCGAGAATACTCCCAACCCTTATGGACGCCCGGAGACTCTTGAACATAAGTTGATGTTAAATAAACCGGCGTCATAATCGCGCCCGTTGTTGGATCAGGCTCTTGTCCGGCATGAATGGCGCGTGTTGCAAAACCTAAGTTATCCATTTTCTTTTTCATTAAAAACTCCAGCCCATTTCTTTATAAAGATCTTCCGCCATCATAATTTGATTGAACGCTTTTTTTAGATCTTGTTTTTCTAGAAGATGGTTATCCATCATCCATTGATCATTGAAAGCTTTGCTTAAATAGGCTTTCCCACTGTCTGCCAACATCACAAGAATTTTTGAAGGCTTGGTTAGTGTTTTTGCAAACTTCATGGCGCCAACAAGCGCTAGTCCACTCGAAGGACCGACACAAAGGGCTTCTTCGGCAATTAATTTTCGAGTCATTGCAAAAGCTTCGGTATCATTGACCTGAACAACCGCATCCAACACGTCCAGATGGACGTTATCAGGCAACATATCTTCGCCCACGCCTTCAACTTTGTAAGGAGCTGGATGAGTCACCACTTTTTTATGATAATAAAGGTCGTAAAGAATACTTCCGACCGGATCAGTGCAAACAATCTTAATATTGGGATTTTTTTCCTTTAAATATCGACCTACACCAGAAATCGTTCCGCCTGTTCCCGCGCCCGCTGCAAAAACATCAATCTGGCCATCCATTTGTTTCCAAATTTCGGGTCCAGTCACTTTATAGTGTTGTTTAACGTTATCCGGGTTGTGGTATTGATTGGCGTAGAAGCAATTCGGTGTTTTTTCCACTAACATTTTCGCCACTGACAAATAACTTCTAGGATCTTCAGGCTCAACCGCCGTCGGTGTGATCACAACGCGCGCGCCATACGCTCGCAAAATGGCTCGTTTTTCTTCGCTGATCTTATCTGGCATCACAAAGATGCATTTATAGCCCTTAACAACAGCCACAAGAGCTAACCCAAGGCCGGTATTTCCGGAAGTGGCTTCGATAATAGTTCCACCTGGCTTTAAGTCGCCTCTTTTTTCTGCGGCTTCGACCATGGCAAAAGCAATTCGATCCTTTACGCTTCCGCCAGGATTAAAATATTCCATTTTAGCATAAAATTCGTGGGGCCCAGGCATCGATTTGTGCAGTTTAATGACGGGCGTATTACCAATAGTTTCAATCACAGAATTATAAATCATAGATTATCCTTCAAAAAAGAAGCCGTGAGCAGATTTTAGAACAAAATCAAGCTGCTCAATTGGATCCAAACGATAGGGAAGACCTAATTTAGAAGTCAGATCGCGAACACGATCTTGATTAGGTTTGTTTTTCATCAACTCATCAACCAATTCTTGGAATTCGAGTTGTTTTACGTTGGGCTCCATCACATTCTCCAGAATGAGGATATTTACCTATAGTTGGGTTGGAACTTCAAGAACTTTGCCTACTTTGCGCCCATCGCTTCAAGGAAGCGACTTAAAATGGGTCCGAACAATAAAATCATGAACGCGGGCAGTTGAAACAACAAAAGTGGCACCAATAAAATAAACGGCAATCGCCCCAAAGACTGACTGAGCGAGTGTTCGCAGGCTTTAATGATTTCTGTTTCAAGCTCTCCTAAAAAGCTATAAATGGGCTCACCCTTAAGACCGCGCTCTAATGTTTGCAGTAAAATATTTCGATAGATTGAGCTTTGATTTTGCAGGACTGATTCTGTTGATAAGCCTTGTTGCCATAAATTAAACCATCTCGACACTTCATCTCGAAACAAAGTCTCTTCGCTTCTTAGATATTCTGTAATTCCAATTTTGGTGGATTGGCCGCGCTCTAAGTGGCGCTTCACGGTCAGCAGTAGCAACAAAGCGGGGTTCATACTTTCCATTTCAATCTCCGTCCTAAAGTAAAAACAAGAATCAATCCGACGCTAAAAAGAGCTGCAGAAAATAAAACCAAGCCTAAATGATCTTTAAATCCAAATTCAAATCCAATAAAAAGCATCAAAGAAACATATAAAATGGTCATTACCGTGGCTTGAATTCGGGTTTGTTGTGAAATTTGTCCGGACTTACGTCGAAAATCTTCTTGTACTTTATAATGCCACCGGAGCGACTTTAACTGCTCTAAAGTTTTGTTTCGACCTTGATCAATCCACCTTAATTCATCAAATAAGTGACAAAGTACGCCAGATTGAAGGTTGATTTCGTCCGATGATAGGATCAACGAAGAACAAGCTTTCAGAAGCTCGTATTTCTTCCATCCAGAGAATCTTTGAGCACTTTCTTTGGCTGCATTTCGAAGGGGAATTCCGGTCTGAATGGATAAAATTGTGTGATCTAAGAATGGCACAACAATCCGCTGCAACTGGCTCTCAAGGTGGCTTTGAAGCCAATGAGGAGCCGATAATAAGAGGATGATCATCAACAGTTGATAGCACCAAATAATGATCACTGATGAGACAACCAGTGAGATGATCAAATCAATAAATAAAACGATGGCGTGAGCCCTCATTTGAATGTTTTTTTCTAGATTAAAGCGATCAAAGAGTGCCGAAAACAGTCGAATCTTGATTGCATATCCGAAAAAGCAGATTAGAAACGGAAACATTTTTTGTTCTCCCTGTTTTCAACCTTGATTAGCAAAAATAATACTCATTGAATTTTTTTTATTGACGAGAGCTGTTGAAGTTGGAACACTTATGGTTAAGAGGTGTTCTAAGGGAAGGAACATTAAATTTAAATGATCCACTTTGTGGGTCAAAATAATTTGCCGTTAGTGCAAAGCAACCAGGAGGATTCCATGGCTAAGAAGAAAAAAGCTACTAAGAAAGCTGCTAAAAAAGCTACTAAGAAAAAAGCTACTAAGAAGAAGTAGTTGTTTTCGTACCCTTTAGGTACAAAAAAACCCCTGGCACAACCAGGGGTTTTTTATTTTAAGGCCTGTCCGCCCAATCCTAATATTGGCTTAGAAGTAGTAAATAGAGCCCAGGGTCCCCGTGGGAATGATCGATGGGTTTGAAAATGCTGATAGCAAAGCAAACTCAGCAAAAAAAGACAGCCCCATCAGATCGCCAGATAATTGGTGATACTGCATTCCTGCTGAAACCGTCAAAAAATCCACACCGAAGCGGCCCGACGCACGATCTGAATCATTCAGCACGCGATCTAAGATCAACGAGTTTTTATACTCAGAAGGACTGCTTGAATTATACCAACGTGACCAACCTGCCGTTGTATACGGTGTTAAATAGGGCCCTTCAAAACTGTGACGCCATAAAACTTGGAATGTTCCATATCCAGTTCCGGTGCCAACGCCGGCCACCACTGAGTTTTCTGCATCAACATTAATTTCCAGATCTAAGCCAGCGACACCCAATCCGCCACCCAACTGCGTTCCCAAGCCAATTTTTCTATCTTCACGCAATTTCAAATTCGAACTGTAATGCGAAGGTTGATCCAGCTCTGTGTGCGCATAATTCACTGCACTTTGAATCATTGGATCCTGTTTGACAGTTGTGACGGACCCAGAGTCCTGAGCAAAGGCTGGTACCTGGGTGACAATTAAAACAAGGCCGATAGAAAAAAACAGCTTCAAGACTTGCATGGGTCCTCCGATTTAAAAAATTCGAGCTCTGACGCCCTCTTCCTGGAAAAACTTTTTAATCACGGGTCCGTCCAGGGGCTCAAGTCGAAATAGTAACTTATGAACTAATTGATAGGTTTCTTCTGCCTTTTTAGATCTCAAATTTCCAGTTAAATACGCCACATCATCACTGATTTTAATCGCGTTATCGATCAGATGCCCAATATCTTTAGTTCGAGATGTTTTATCTAATAAAGTTAATGTCTTATTAATATTGGTCGTCAGGTGATCCACTTGGGTGATCATGCTTGACACAGATCCTTCATTTTTCTCAACAATTTCAATGATTTTGCCCGCAAGCCCGTAGCTTTGTGAAATCAGTTGATCGATTCGTGGGGGATCTTCACCGCGAACAAAGTCGTCATTTTTTAATTCTGCAGCGGCTTCAGAGCCGGGTGAGATCTCTAAAAACTTCTCGCCGATCACGCCGGCAAGATTGATAAAAAACTTAGAGTCCTTGCGAACGCTTCCCCAGGCCTTAGGGCTGATGGAAATTTCAATCTTAAGTTTAACTTCTTCGCCTTTTTCTGACTTAAAGCCTGGCGTGAAGGAAATTTTACGAACTTTTCCTACTTTAATTCCCATCACTCGAACCGGAGAGCCTTCTTCAATACCGCCGGCATAGTTGTACATGACATTTAAACGATAAGAATCCGAAAACGATGAGATCATTCCCATAAAGTAAGCAAAAACGACAATAAGGCCGACGGCGACCAGAGCTAACAATCCTACTTTCGTTTCAACCTTCATAGGCTTCATCCTTTAATAGAAATAAGAAAAAGTATAGGACAAAACAAAATCCAACACAATGATCGCAACTGAGGATGTGACAACCGCTTGAGTCGTCGCTTTTCCAACACCATCAGCCCCCGCCTTACAGTTAAATCCAAAATAACAACTGACGACTGGAATGACGGCGCCAAAAGTGGCCGCTTTCAAAATGGCGAAAAAGAAATCTTTAAAATGCACAAAAGCTTTCATCGAAGATAAAAATAAGGCCGGAGGGTAGCCTAAATAAGTATCGCTGACGATCATTGCACAAAAAATGCAAGTCATGATGGCAACGACACATAAAAGAGCCATTCCCAAGATGCAAGCGATCAGGCGTGGAATTAAAAGATAGTTGATTGGATCAATTCCTAACATTCGTAAAGCATCGATTTGCTCAGTGACCTTCATGGTACCGACCTCGGCCGCAATTCCAGCTCCGATTCTAGAGGTCAAAAGAAGCGCCGTCACAACGGCCCCTAGCTCGCGAAGGATCATTAAGGCCGCAAAGCCTGGCACCAAAGAATCATTTTGGATGATCATTTTCATATGAAAAGAGGACTCTAGGATGGTCACCATCGATGCGAAGCAAACACAAAAAACAATCATCGGCACGCTGCCATTTGCGATCAAGTAAAGCTGCTGAAGTGTTTCTTTTGTTCTGAAGGGGCCTCTTAATATTAGCAGGTCATCCCCCCATCGCGATATTCATCACAATATCGGCCAAAAAACTAACAATCCAATCCACCACAACGATAAAAATCATTGTTGAAACTGCCGTATTAACAACTGCTTTGCCGACACCCTTGGCACCGCCGATCGCCGTAAATCCTCTGAATGTACAGACCGTCGCTAAGACCAATGCAAAACAAAGACATTTCAGAAGACCAATGGCAATGGACGGCCACGCTAAAACCGTCGGAATATGGCGCATATATTCCTCGGGCTCAACATGAGCAAAGAAAAAGGCCAAAAAAGTGCCGCCTAAAATCGACATTAAAAGTCCCAATGCTAACAAGAAAAAAGACGACACAATGATGCCAATAAATCTAGGCACAATAATTTCCTGAATGGGATTTGCTCCCAGGCAGCGAATGGCATCAATCTGTTCAGTGACCCGCATCGTACCAAGTTCGGCAGAAGTATAGGCTCCGACTTTTCCACTCAGCATAAAGGCAATGAGCAAAGGACCTAGTTCCCGAATAGTTCCACTGGTGGCAAGGCCGCCAAGATAACCCAGGGCCCCAAAATCTTTTAATTGCATGGCAAATTGGACGGACATAATTGCGCCGACAAAAAAACCTGCCATACCCGTTGTTAAAAGACTTTGCCGAGTCACGTCCCAGATTTGTTCAAAAATAAGTTTGGATCGTGTCGGTGTCTTCAGCATCGTCCTTACCATTTCTTTTAGAAAGATCAGGCTTTGCCCCAGGTCATCAACAATCATAAATCCGGCTTTGATCATGAGTTCACCTCGGCCAAGAAATCTTTCACCAAAGGATGTGTCGATTTTTTTAACTCAGCGGGTGTACCGACCGCCATAATTTCACCTTGATCTAACACAACGATTCGGTCGGCAATCGCTAAGGCGCAATTCATATCGTGACTGACAACCACCGAAGTGGTTTGAAGTTTTCGGGACAGCTCTTGAATTAAATTATTCACCGCATTGGTGGTGACTGGGTCAAGGCCTGTGGTCGGCTCATCAAAAAGCAAAATCTGTGGTTCGATGGCCACGGTCCTAGCTAAACTAACTCTTTTCTGCATTCCATATGAAATTTGTGCTGGAAATTTGCTTTCGATCCCTGCCAATTGCACCAGTTGCAAGGCTTGCAAAACTTTTTGTGAAATAACTTCTTCAGAATATTGAAAGTGCCTTCGCAATCCAAAGGCGACATTTTCAAAAATAGTTAAGGAGTCAAACAGTGCTGGATGTTGAAAAACCATGCCACATTTTTTTCGGATTTTAAGATATTTTTCTTCTGAAAAATGGGAGGTCTCTTCGCCATCAATCCAAATTTCGCCTGCGTCGGGCCGAAGCAAGCCCACGGTGTTTTTTAATAAAACAGATTTTCCCGTGCCTGAAGTTCCTAAAATAAAAAGAATTTCACCTTTAGCAATTTTTAGGCTGAGCCCTTTTAGAATGATTCGATCTCCGAATTTTTTAACCAGGTTCTTGTATTCGATCATTTCAACCGATCGCCGTCAGAGGACCGGTGATTTCGCCGCGAATAAATTGGTGAACCCGGGGGTCGAGACAGTTTTTTGTTTGCTCGCTGCTTCCCGTGATAATAATTTCTTGGTCAACAACCATCAGCATTCGGTCCGCCATTTGAAAAGCCCTTTGCATATCGTTCGCGATAGCGATGACCGTCGATTTTTTTCTTTTTTTAAGATCTAAAATTAAATCTACAATTTTTCGGCTGGTGATCGGATCAAGGCCGGCGGTCGGGTCGTCGTAAAATATAATTTCAGGGTCCAGAGCTAAAGCTCTAGCAATACCGAGACGTTTTTGCTGTCCTCCGCTGATTTCATCAGGGAACAAGGCCTTTGCATGGGAAATTCCTACCGCGTTGAGAAAAAAATCAACACGTTCCGAAATTTCAGCACCTGATAGTCCGGTTGTTTCTCGCAGTGGAAAGGCGATATTTTCTCCACAAGTTAAAGAATCAAAAAGGGCATTCTTTTGAAAAAGCATCCCAACTGTTTTTAAAATCTCCAGTCGCTTTGCGCCGCGCAACCCACTCCAGGCTTGGCCCTTCACTAAAACTTCTCCGGAAGTCGGGTCAATCAGGCCAGCAAGAAGTTTTAAAAGTGCTGTCTTTCCATGGCCGCTAGGCCCCACCAAAACAAGACATTCGCCCATCTGCACTTGCAGATCGATTTGATTTAAAACGGTCAGCTCATTAAACCGAACTGTTGCTTTTCGAACATCAAAAGCTAAGGCCAATTGACTCACCTCAAACAGACTTGTCACACCTTTAGATTTAAGATTGAATGAGACCTTAAACGCAATCGAAAAATTCATTAAATTCAATTTCTTAAGGAGTTTCTTTATGGCTCATCAACGAAAAAAAATTACAGTCATTGGCGCCGGTTTTGTCGGATCAACAGCCGCTCATTGGGCAGCCCAAAAAGAATTGGGCGATGTGGTTCTTTTGGATATCAACGAGGGCGCGGCGAAGGGCAAGGCTTTAGATCTTTTTGAAGCGTCTCCTGTTGAACAGTTTGACTCTCGCATCACGGGAACAAGCAATTACGCCGATATCGCTGATTCTGACATTGTGATCTTAACGGCGGGTATCCCTCGAAAACCAGGCATGAGCCGCGATGACTTATTAGCGACAAATGCTAAAATTGTTAAAACCTGTGCCGAGGGCATAAAAAAGTACGCTCCCAACTCTGTCGTGATCGTTGTTTCTAATCCATTGGACGCGATGGCCTACGTTTGTAAACAAGTCACTGGTTTCCCGCGCGAGCGAGTGATCGGCATGGCCGGAGTTTTAGACGGCGCCAGATTCAGATCATTTATTGCTGAAGCTTGTGACGTTTCGGTGAAAGACGTTCAAGCTTTTACCCTGGGTGGTCACGGCGACACCATGGTGCCCATGCCAAGACATTGTTCCGTGGGCGGCGTGCCATTAACAGAAATTTTACCCGCTGAAAAAATTGATCAATTAGTTCAACGTGCCGTGAACGGCGGCGCCGAGATCGTTAAGCTTTTGCAAACAGGGTCTGCCTACTATGCACCTTCGGCCTCGGCGGTACAGATGGCGGAAGCGATCTTAAAAGATCAAAAAAGAATACTTCCCTGTGCTGTTGAGCTGAATGGCGAGTACGGGATGAAAGGTCTTTTTATCGGAGTCCTTTGCAAATTAGGCGGAAAAGGCATGGAACAAGTCATTGAATTAAAACTGAATGATAAAGAGCGCGCCGGATTAGAAAATTCAGGTAAAGCGGTTCGCGAACTGGTCGATGCCATGGGAAAAATACAATACTAAAAACGGAGAATCGATGAACATTCATGAGTACCAAGGGAAAGAGATCTTAAGAAAGTTTGGCGTCACAACGCTCAAGGGAAAAGTGGCCCATTCTCCGGATGAAGCCGTCGCTGCTGCCAAAGAAATTGGTGGTACCGTTTGGGTTGTGAAGGCTCAGATTCATGCGGGCGGCCGTGGCAAAGGTGGCGGCGTCAAAGTCGCAAAATCGATCGACGAAGTCCATTCGTATGCAAAACAAATCATCGGCATGACTTTGATCACCCATCAAACAGGCCCTGAAGGAAAAAAAGTTCAAAAAGTTCTTATTGAACAGGGCTGTAACATTGCTAAAGAATATTACGTCGCTTGTTTGGTGGATCGACAAACCGGCCGGGTCGCTATGATGGCGTCGTCCGAGGGTGGCGTTGAGATTGAAATCGTGGCCGAAAAAAATCCCGAGTCGATTAAAAAAGTTGATATTGACCCGGTTGTTGGATTGGCTGCTTTTCAAGCCCGGCAATTAGCTTTTGAAATTGGAATGTCTGCGGACGTGGCAGCAAAGGCCGTGAAGTTTTTTACTGGTCTTTATAATGCTTTTGTTCAATCAGACTGCTCGATGGCAGAAATTAATCCCTTAGTTGTAACAAAAGATGGCGACGTCATCGCCTTAGACGCGAAAATGGGTTTTGATTCGAACGCACTTTATCGACATGCCGACATCGCAGAATATCGCGATTTAAATGAAGAAGAGCCCACGGAAATTGAAGCTTCAAAATATGACCTGGCGTTTATTAAGTTGGATGGCAGCATTGGATGCCTTGTGAACGGCGCCGGTCTTGCGATGGCGACCTTAGATATCATTCAATTGCATGGCTCTAGCCCGGCGAATTTTTTAGATGTTGGCGGCGGTGCCAATAAAGAAAAAGTGACCGCGGCGTTTAAAATTATTCTGAAAGACCCCAACGTCAAAGCGATCTTAGTGAATATTTTTGGTGGCATCATGAAATGTGATGTCATTGCTGAAGGCGTGATCGCGGCTTCAAAAGAAGTCGGCCTTAAAGTTCCATTGATTGTTCGCCTTGAAGGCACCAACGTCGATTTAGGTAAAAAATTATTGCGCGAAAGCGGCTTGAATATCACTCCGGCCGATGATCTTACAGATGCTGCTAAAAAAGCTGTCGCTGCAGTGAAGGGGAAATAATGTCCATTTTAATTAACAAAGACACACGGGTTATTTGTCAGGGCTTAACCGGATCCCAAGGCAGCTTCCACACCGAACAGTGTTTGGCTTACGGAACCAAAATGGTCGGCGGAGTGACTCCTGGAAAAGGTGGCACCAAGCATATCAATCTTCCAGTTTACAACACCGTCTTAGAAGCTAAAAAAAATACGGGCTGTCATGTCTCGATGATTTTTGTTCCACCTCCATTTGCTGCGGATTCGATTATGGAAGCCGTCGATGCGGACTTAGATTTAGTGATTTGTATCACTGAAGGAATTCCCGTTCTTGATATGGTTAAAGTAAAACGCTTTATGGAAGGACGAAGGACTCGGCTTGTGGGGCCCAACTGTCCTGGCGTCATTACACCGGGACAATGTAAAATTGGAATTATGCCCGGTGCGATTCATAAACCAGGCCCTATCGGCGTTGTATCAAGATCAGGAACTTTGACCTACGAAGCTGTTTTTCAGCTGACGCAAGTTGGGCTTGGTCAATCAACATGCGTGGGCATTGGTGGAGATCCCGTGAATGGCACAAACTTCATTGATGTTTTAAAAATGTTCAATGCAGATCCACAGACTGAAGCTGTCATTATGATTGGCGAAATTGGCGGATCGGCTGAAGAAGAAGCCGCTGAATACATTAAAAAAGAGTTCAAAAAACCGATCACTTGCTTTATTGCCGGCGCCTCGGCCCCTCCTGGAAAAAGAATGGGTCACGCTGGTGCCATTATTAGTGGTGGAAAAGGGACGGCGGCCGCTAAGTTTGAAGCTTTAGCAGCGGCTGGTTGTAAGATTTCTCGAAGTCCCGCTGATTTGGGAACAACCTTGAAAGCTAGCCTGAAGTAGGCTAGTTAAGGATCTTTTAAAGGAGCCATTATGTCGATCGAACAAACGTTTTCTATTATTAAACCAAATGCGATGAAAAAAAACTGCCTTGGCGATATCGTCAGCATGTTTGAAGCCAACGGGCTAAAGATCGCAGCTGCAAAAATCCAGATCATTTCTAAATCGAAGTGCGAAGAATTTTATGGCGAACACAAAGCCCGTCCCTTCTTTGGAGAACTTGTTAGCTTTATGACTTCGGGACCCGTCATGTTGATGTGCCTTCAGGGTGAAAATGCCGTCGCAAAAAATCGCGAAATCATGGGTGCAACGGACCCTAAAAAAGCGGCTCCTGGAACGATCCGTTTTAAGTTTGGTGATAGCGTGGGTGAAAATGCGGCCCATGGATCTGATAGCCTTGCTTCAGCCCAGCGTGAATTAGCTCTATTTTTTGAAAAACAAGAGATCTGTAATATCTAATGACACGTTTTAAACCAAGTAAGGAGTCCAAAGACTCTTTACTTGGTAAAACCATTCCCTTAAAAATTGAAAAACTAGCGGTGGGCGGAAACGGCCTTGGTCGCTATAATGGGATGGTTATTTTTGTTCCTTTCACCGCACCTGGTGATGAAATTCTTGTTCAAATCAATGAGCAAAAGAAAAATCACGCCTTCGGCGAACTCAAAGAATTAGTTTCAGCAAGTATTGATCGGACAGAACCGCCCTGTCCTTATTATTTTAAGTGCGGCGGTTGTAACTGGCAACATCTTGAGGCTCAAGCGCAGTTAAATTATAAAGAAATTTTAGTCGCTGAAAATTTAAAAAAATTTCTGCGTTTTGACGTCCCTGTCTTGCCGATGATTCCGTCGCCTAAAAATTGGCGCTATCGAAATAGAATTCAGCTGAGCTCACAAGGACCCTTATTAGGTTTTCGTAGAAGGAATTCACATCAAATTATCGATATCAAAGACTGCCTGATCACGGAAGAAGTTCTGACAGACAGCCTTCCCCTGATTAGAAAAAATTTAGAAGCTGCATCCCAGCGAATTGAGCTTTTTTTAACCGAGGACGGCACAGCCCATTGGGAAAACGTGGCCGCAGCCGGAGAAGGGGTCGGTTTTTCGCAGGTTAACCGATTCCAAAATGAAGACTTGATCCGCACTGTTCTTGACTGGATCACGGTTCGCCCTCAGTCCATTTTAGAGCTCTATGCGGGCGCAGGAAATTTTACGTGGCCTTTAGCAAAAAAGTTTCCAGAGGCGTCTTACTTAGCTTTAGAATTAAGTGCTTTATTGGTCGCACGGGCTCAAAAAAAGAAAGAATTGTTCCCCTCAGTTCAATTCATCGCCTCTGACGTCGAAGCTTATTTAAAAACATCGGCTGTTCAAAAACACGATTTTGTTTTCCTTGATCCCCCTCGGCAAGGAACCACCGCCGATGTGATGGAATCCTTGGCGGCGGCCAGACCATCACAGATATTATATCTGAGCTGTCATCCGGTTTCTTTAGCCCGCGATCTATCGGTATTTTTAAAGGCTTGCGAAAAATATGGCGTAAAATACCGAATTTATCGGGTCCAGCCTTTTGAAATGTTTCCCCACACCGATCACGTCGAAACCTTGGTTGAGCTTAGGGTTGACTGATTTCGATGACATGATACCGTTGTAGCATGTTGAAATTTTTGGCAATTCTGCTTTTTATTGGCTTTTCCGGATGTGCTTCAAAACAAAAAATTGAGCAATCGGATTTGCATCAACGGCTGGGACTTTCCTTGTATGAACAAGGCAATTATCCCATGGCTTTACGTGAGTTTTTAGTCGCTGAACAATTAAATCCCAGCAATCCGGCGATCCAAAACAATCTGGGTCTGACCTACTTTATGCGTGAACGATACGAGCTTTCTGAAAAGTATGTTCGTAAAGCTTTAAAGTTAAGCCCTGATTTTACGGATGCCAGAAATAATTTAGGTCGAATCTTGATTGAAGAGGGAAAATATAAGGCCGCCGAAAAAGAGTTGAACTTTGCTTTGAACGACCTGACTTATACGGGACAAGATCGCATCTATATGAATTTGGGTTTGGTGTACTTCAATCAAGAGCAATTTGAAAAAGCCCGCGATATGTTTTTAAAATCCGTTCATTTACAAAGAGACAGTTGCACGGGTCACAATTTTTTGGGCCGGTCCTACTTCGAATTAAAAAATTATGAAAAAGCGGCTGAGGTTTTAGACAGTGCCATCGGCTACTGCCAAAAAAACTTTTATGATGAACCTCATTATTACAGTGCCCTGACTTACTATCGATTAGGGCGCATTGAAAAGGCGACTGCGCGCTTTGAAGAGATCATGAAGTTGTATCCACAAGGACAATACCGAGATAAAGCACGGTCCATGCTAGAGATACTGAAGAAGGGGCCTTAAATGAAACGCACGGGAGAAATCCTTAAAAATGAACGTGAAGCCCGAGGACTTTCTTTGCATGAGATTGGCCTGTCCTTAAAAATTAATAGTAAAATCTTGAAGGCCATTGAAAATGGTGATTCTGCCAATTTGCCGGCCAAAACTTTTTTGCGTGGCTTTGTTCAAAGCTATGCTTCTTATTTAAAACTAAATGTCGATGACGTGTTAAAAGTATTTGCTGATGAAATGGGAACAACTCGGCCCCATTCGCCCATCAAAGACTCAAGCCCCGAGGCCGCAACGGATGGCCTTATAAATCCCGGCGTTTTTGTTCCTCCTTCAGCGGTCGCTTCAAAACAACCTGACAAGCCTGCTAAAAAAGAGAAAAAAACTTCACTTGAAGAAAGTTCGACCACCAAAGGGCTGATATTTTCTTTATTGGGAGTGATCTTGGCCGGACTTATTTTGGTCACAATGAAGGTGATTGATCGCTATCAGCGCGAGGCACAAGTCAGCGCCGTCGACGTCAAGCCCATCGAGGCCGAAAAGGCTCCGTTGCCAGGAAAGGCTGTTGAAGAAAAATTTTCAGCAGCGCCGATCGACAGCGCGCCCGTCGACAGTGCCGCCTCTGTCGCCGCAGCAACTGCCACTCCAGCTCCTTCAATGTCGTCCGCATCAGCGCCGAATTTAAAAACGCTGCCAGCCGCTGCAATCATTCCCAAAGAGGTCCTAGCGCCCAAACCACCACCGGTTCCTGAGCCAAAACCTGTTGCTGTCACGAAGCCTCCTGAAGTAACTCAGAAAACTGATAAAGAAGTGCCTCTGGAAAAAGCTAAAGAGCCCGAGGAGAAAAAGACAAAACCAATTGAGCTGATTGTCGAAGCTCTTGATAGTGTAGAAATTGAATACGCTGCAGGATTAGGAAAAGTCGAAAAGATTAAACTTGAACCAGAGCAAATTCATACTTTTAAAAGTAAAGCCGGATTAAAGTTGTCCATCAGCAATGGTGGCGCGGTCAATATGATCCTGAACGGAAAGGACTTAGGCGTTCCCGGGGATTTGGGAAAGTCGATTAAGCTCAACTACTAATGATGTCTTATAAAAAAGTTTGGTGGATCAGCCTATTCATTAAACTTCTCATTGCCGCCTGTCTTCCATTAAGTGCCGACGAAGCCTATTACTGGGTCTGGTCCCACTTTCCTCAACTCAGTTACTTCGATCATCCGCCATTTGTGGCATGGTTGTTTAAGGTCGGTGCGTTTTTGCCTGATCCATTGGTCCGGTGGCCTGGTATTATTCTTTTTCATTTGGGTTTTTTATTTTGGTTTCAAATTTTAAAATCACGACTCAGTCCCTCTGAAGTTTTAGGTTGGCTGGCCATTTGCCTGCTGTGTCCCCTGCTAGGGCTTGGATCGATTTTAATTCTGCCCGATGGTCCCTTATTTTTCTTTTTTTCTGGCAGTCTTTATTTTTTCTTCCAAGCCCTTAAGACTTCCAAATTTTATTCTTACGCAGCTTTCGGAGCTTTTCTTGGCTTAAGTTTCTTATCTAAATATCTGATCGTTATTCCAACATTTTTACTAGCGTTCTATATTTTAAGTGCGCGCCCCCTTGTAAGGATTAAATTTAAAGATATCGCCACTATTATTTTCTTTGGATTGCTGTTTTCTTCTCCTGTCCTAGTTTGGAATTTGCAGAATGGCTTCAGGTCCTTTCAATTTCAACTTCAGCACGGTCTTGCCGAGGGCTCCTGGCAGTGGAATTGGACGACTGATTATTTGGCGGGAACTCTGCTTCTGATGTTTCCAATGAATTTATATTGGGCCCTGAAGGCCACGAAGAATTCTTTCAATAATGTTTTCTTATTTTTATCTCTTTGGGGATTTTCTTTTTTTATCATTTCCTCTTTTCGGGGATCGGTTGAATTAAATTGGCCTTCCATTTTTTACCCTTGCCTTTTTGTCCTCAGCATTCAGATGGGATCAAAGAGGCCTGTTTTGAAAAATGGCATTTATTGGCTCTCTATTTACGTCTTTTGCGGTCTTATTCTTGGCCTGGGGCTTGCTCCGGGTTTGCTACAAAAAATTAAAGAACCCCTTGGCATGGCGGCCATTTCAAAGCTTCCCCAGGAATTTAAGCCTCTTTATGCAAGCACCTATCAAATGGCCTCACTGCTTTGGTGGAACAGCCATCTGCCCGTCTTTAAATTAAGAGGCTCTAGCAGATATGATTTTTTTGATGAGCAACCATCAAGCCTTCCTTCGACATCGACTTTTTATTTGCTTAAAGAGCCTGGCAATAATCTGCCGGAATGGTTGCAGCCTTCTCTTTGGTCTATTCAGGAGATGCAAAGGCCCGACGAGGCCCATATAATTTTAAAAATAACCAAAAAGGATGCCTTATGAAGGTTTGGATTTGGCTTTCCATTCTGCTGATTTCCTACTGCCTGTATGGATTCTATATTTCTCATTATGATTTAAGCGTCATTCCTAAGCAGCTTAGAAAAGAAAATCCGGTCAGTTTCTATGATTACAAAGGTGTGATCAATGTGCATACAGATCTTAGCTTGGGCTCTAGCCAACCTTTAGAGGTCATCACTGCGGCCACGGCAGCCAAACTTGATTTTCTGATTTTGACAGACCTAAATACGTTCGCATTACCTAGCCAGCTTGAAGGTTATCATGGGAATACGTTGGTTTTCGTTGGTAATAAAATTAGCTATCTGGATTCAAGACTGATTTATTACTCATTGAAACAAGAAGCTCTGGGATCAAACTTAGGGGAAGCTCAAGTTAAAATGGCCGATCTCCTTTCGCAAAAGGAGGGTGCTAACGAAGACAGTTTAGTGATCTTAGCCCATCCCTATAAAGTCGGTTTTACTTGGAGCGGGGAAATTCCTTCTGGCCTTGATGGATTTGAGCTTTTAAATATTAAAAGTCTTTCGAATCGCGCCTGGGAAATTTCTAAAGTATCGACTCTTTGGAGCCTTTTGATTTATCCCTTTAATAATCGCCTGGCCCTGCTGCGCCTATTTTCCGAACCGACAGAAGAATTAGCTTTATTAGATAAATTATCTCAGCAAAGAAGTATGATTGGCTTTGCCGGAGCCGAGGCTTCAGCTCGGGCGATTCCATTAGCTAATTACTTGATTAAGTTTCCAAGCTATCAAAGATCTTTTGAGCTATTTACTAACCATCTTCTTTTAAAATCAGAATTAACCGGAAATACGACCACCGATAAACAGAAAATATTTTTGGCATTAAAGGCCGGACAGTTTTATTTAAGCTTTGATGAAATTGGTGATCCAAAAGGATTCAATGCTTTCATTGAAGAAAAAGGTCGCATCTATCCAATGGGTTCGAAAATAAAATTTAATAAAAATCAATTTCTAAAAATTCGAATTCCTGTCGAGCCTATTGAGTTCTTTGAAGTGGTCGTGTACCGCAACGGCGTTCGCTATGAAACCTTCAATTCCTCTGAAGTTGAGCTTCAATTAAAGGAGCCTGGTTCTTATCGCGTGCAAGTCCGAGTTATTCCCTATTTACCTTTGCCAGACGCAAAAAAATGGATCACTTGGATTTATACAAATCCATTTATAGTGACGCCTTAGGAACTTTAACAATAAGGCCGTCACAAGGAAGTATTTGGCAGCTTAATCTTTCATTGGCCGCAAACCCTCGATCCAAGGCCATTTCAAGCTCAAGGCCCTCAGCCGGGGCTAACTTTTCCACATCTTTTTCCACATAAACTCGGCAGGTCCCGCAGGTCGCAAACCCTCCGCAGCTGTGTTCGATTTGAATCTTGTGATCCAAAGCAAGCTGAAGAACCGAAGACTGGTTCCCAGCTTGAATTTTAAGGTCATTGTGATCTATCTTGAATGTCACTAAACATTGAGGTTTCATATTAAGAACCTAATTTGTTGAAAGTCTGCTCACATTTTTGTATCAAGGATTTTATGAACTTCATAGCTTTTGACTTAGAAACAACAGGAACTGTCCCCGGCGCTGATCAGATTTGTGAAATTGGCGCCGTTCGCTTTGTGAATGGTGTTGTTGAATCTGTTTTTTCGACCTTGATCGATCCAGGACGACCAATCCCTCCAGGCGCTTCTGCTGTCAATGGGATCAGCGATGCCATGGTAAAAGGGCAGCCAAAAATCGAAACTATTCTGGAGTCCTTTGCAGAGTTTTGTGGTGATGCGCTGATGGTGGCCCACAATGCGCCATTTGATACTCAATTCTTAAGCTCCGATATTAAAAAATTTGAACTTGCGGCGCCAAAAGGCATCGTCGTTGATACTTTACCTATCGCTCGAAAAGTTTTCCCAGGTCTTGCCAATTACAAACTGGGAACATTGGTTCAGCACTTGAAAGTCACTTCAACAGACTTCCATCGTGCGGAACAAGATGCGACTTACTGTGGAAATATCTTTATAGAGATGATTAAAAGAATCTCCGTTGGTGGGCAGCCACCAAAAATAGAAAATTTAGTAGCTCTGACTGGGAAGCCAGAGTTTCGGTTTCCACAAATCGTACGGCAGCCAAAGCAATTGGACCTGTTAAGTTTATTTTAATTTGTTATTTTCGGCCAGCAACCGGGTAGCGGCGCCCGCGTCCAAAAGAATGTTCAGAAACCTTTAAAATGGGTGGCGCTTGCCACCGCTTAAACTCGCTTCTAAATAAATTTGCTAAAAGCCATTTCTCGGTTTTCGTGCGAGCCGCCCTCTTTTTTTCAACGATATTAATCACGGCCAGATCTAATTCTGGGTAGGGCGGTAACGAATCCTGATCTTTTTGATTGGGTCGCAATTCTGCTGTTGGGGGCCGATGAATGATTTGTTTGGGGATCAGTTCGCCCTGTAGATTATAATACTCAGCCAGCTCGTAGACTTGGGCCTTTGTTAAATCAGCAATCGGCGCAAGGCCGCCACACATATCGCCGTACAAAGTCGCATAGCCAGTGGCGTACTCGGATTTATTTCCGGTTGTTAAAAGTAAGCTATTTTCTTTATTCGAATAAGCCATTAAAAAAAGGCCGCGCAATCGGGCTTGCAGATTCTCATTCACGACATTGAACTCTTTAAAATCAAAAGCCTCTGAAAAACTTCTTAGTGCTTTTTCATAAGTTTCCACAATAGAAAGTTTTTTTAGTCCGATTCCTAAGTTGGCAGCCATCTTATGAGCCAGCTCCAAACTTTCTACTGAAGAAAAGGGACCCGGCAGTGCCAATGCAAAAACTTTATTGGGGCCCAGGGCATCGGCGGCTAAACAAGCGACGACCGCTGAATCGATCCCACCGCTTAACCCAAAATGTACTTTTGAAAGAGCGGTTTTTGTACAAAAATTCTGGATTCCTAATACTAAAGCCTTACGCAACTCTTCGGTTTTATTTAAAACCGGTGGCTGATGCCAACTTTCAAAGGTTTTAAGATCAAAAACATTCAAATGCTCTTGAAAGGCCAAGCATTGAAAAGGCTTCTTCCCATTTGGAGTCATTAGAAAACTTTGACCATCAAAAATAATTTCATCCTGAGCACCCACAAGATTTGCATATAGTACGGGGGCCTTGAAGTGTTTGGCTGTTGCCAAGGTGACGCGATCGCGAAGGTTCATTTTTCCTAAGAAATAGGGCGAAGCACTGATGTTAATAACAAGGTCGATGTTTTTTCTAATAATTTTTTTCAAAGGATTTTCTTTGTAAGGACTGCGCTCTTTAGAAAATTCCCAAGCCCAAATATCTTCACAAATCGTGATAAAAAACTTTTTACCCTTGAAACTAAAAAAGTTTTTTGAAAGATCTCCTGTTTCAATAAACCGAGCTTCATCAAAAACATCTCCGGTGGGCAGAAGCTGCTTGTTGAAAATCTGTGGTTTTTTCGCTTTGACCAAAAACGCCGCTGAATTAAAATAAGGTTTGCCTCGACGGCTTTTATTTCGAGTGATCAAACCAACAACGACACCAATATCTGATGGAATTTTCTGACATAACTCTTTAAATTCTTTTTCTTGGCGGTCCACTTCTTCAGATCTTTCTAAAAGATCAAATGGATGATAACCGAACAAGCTGCACTCTGGAAAAACGACCACAGAGCATTTCATCTCTTTGGCGCGTTGAACGTAGTCTAAAATTTTATTTTTATTGTTTTCAAAGTCGCCCAGCGTAGGATTAATTTGGGCGACACCAATTCTGAAGCTTAGTGTTCTTCGTTGCAAAGTTCCTCGTTGCTAAAAAGGGCTTTCCGTCCAGAAAAACCATCCTGGTAGCCGTGAAAAAACATTATCTTTTTTTCCGGATATTTCCAACAAAAGTATCCTTCTCCGTTGTCAAAATCAATCAACCATAAGCCTTGGGGCGTGGCTCCTAGCTTTTCGATCTTTTGCTGCCACTGACGAATGGTGAAATCAATTTCTTTTTCGGTCTCTTGAGCCGTCAAGCTTTCTCGGTCTTGGATCGTTTCTAACTTTTGTAGCAAGAGGCGCACCTTGCTGTTGGCAAGCTCCGTCATTCGATGAAGGACAGGAAGCAGATTCTGCGCATCCTCTAGATGAAATACTCGCTTGCTGTTGATCTGGAAAATCTGATTCAAATGTTCCCCCCGGAAGGCCCATGTATGAAACAAGACCCTGACGACTTCAAGAACATAATCGGGCTTTAAAAAATTTTTCTAGGAGCACCGCGTGGCGAATTTTATTCCCAACTTTTTGTCAGTCTTGCCGCTTGACCACCAATAACCGCAATCAGAAGGATTATTATTGCAGCAATCAGTAAGAAGCGAAAATAATCTCCAAGATTCCAATTCTCTGCTTTGTCCTCCGCAATGACGTCAGCTTTGCTGGGTGGCTTTACAAGCATCTTTTTGGGCGATCTTGCTGGCAAATCGCTAGCAACGACGCGGGATGCGACTTTTTTTTCTTCTTCCGCTTTCTTTTGATCACTTGAATTCAGTCCGTAAGTGATCACGGCGTTGGCGCGCGCGTTGCCTTGAGAGTCGTAGGCCCGACCACCACCAGCCTTATTGAAACCAGCCTCTTCCGTCGTGCCAATTGAAATTTCTACAACTTTTGTGCTTCCTGCTTTGTCGCCATTTCGAGCGCTTGGCGGTGGTCCGTTTAAGTTACTGGCATTGCTCCCGGCCGACCCTGCGTATCCACTTTGTGCTCCTGATGCAGAGTTGCTTTCGCTGCCGCTTCCTCTTTTTTGTTTTTCCGATTCACTTTGGTTTGACCCAGGCCCTGCGATGCCAGGTCGTCCATTTTTTGCCGTGGCTGGCTGAAACTTAAAGTCACATTCACTTTTCGTGGCTGAATTTCCGGTCGATGGAAATTCACCGGTTTCTAATAAGCAAGAAACATAGTCACCCATATAGTTATTAATAAACTGTCCAAAGGGTCTAAAAAACTGATTGGTCAAAGATAAGATGATAGAAACAGTAATCACCAGCAATAGAATATATTCCATGGTGGCTTGTCCTGAATTATTAGAATCCTGTAGCGATTTCACTCTGTTTAAATATATCATACAGAAGATATGTTCGTATTGACGACAAAGCCCCACTTCAAAAGACTTTACTTAAGGCGAACCCTTTTGATGGTTTTTGTATCGATTTGGGTCGCAGGCCCCGTCTTTGGTCTGGATAAAAATAAAGATCGAGTCATGACCACCGAAGAAAGCGAATTCCTAGAGTTTGAAGAAGCTCCTGCACCAAAAGCAAAAGTCGCCGCTCCGACGGTGGCCCCAGAAAAAATCATTGAGGCTCTAGAACCAAAAGTCAAAAACGATCCCAAAGATTTCAAATCCGCCATCGCCTTGGCTCACGCTTATTACGATAAAAAAGATTTTGCGAAAGTTCCTCCCCTATTATGGAAATTTATAGATCATCTGCAAAAATTTGATTTTTATATTTTATTACATAGTCAAAATGAACTGGGTCAGGCCGACGAGCTTTTGAAGGTTTCAAATCTATTGATTTCCAGAAATCCAAAGGATTTTGAAGCTTTTCATTATCAGGGAAAGGCCTATGTCATGAAAAAAAAGGATAAAGAAGCCTTAGAAAGCTTTAAAAAAGCCATCGAAGCCAATAATAAATTTTTACCTTCTTATCTGAGCATCGCTGAAATTTATGAGAAGCGAAAAAATCTTTACGAACAGCGCGCCCTTTACCAAGACATGCTGCAGGTCTTCGGGCCTTTAACCGAAATTTTAACCCGTTTATGCCAAGTTAACACTAAAGACGGTTTTGCTGAATTAGGTGAAAAGTATTGCCGGCAAGCGATCCAAAAAGATCCAACGATTCCAGAAAATCATATCAATTTAGGGCTTGTTATTTTGCAATCCGGCGAAAAACAAAAAGCCAAAGAGATTTTTAAAAGCACTGCCGAAAAATTTCCGACGTCAGAACCCGTCGCGGTTCAATATGGTGGATTTTTAGAATCAGAAAAAAACTATATTGATTCCTATAAAATCTTTAAGGCTTGTACGGACAGCAACCCAAAGTCGGAAAAGTGCATTTTAGGCTATGCCAATGCCGCTTTTCAAATTCAAAAGCTAGACGAGTCCCTTGCTGCCTTCAAAAAACTTTGCACCTTCAATCGCAGCTATGCAGTTCATGTGCGGCGCGCCCTGGCTAGTCTGCGCGCCAGTGGGACCAAGGGATGGCTTGAAAAATTTCAAGATTTATCAGAAGGCTGCGCTCTTTAGATCGGACGAGGAAAAAACTCTCGAAGATTTTCATGGGGATTTTTGATTCGGCGAATCTTTCCTGCGCTTGGCAAGATCTGATGAAGATACCCCTCACAAAGCTGTGAGGGCCCTGTCGCCATGAAATAAGAATGCCCCGTCGTATCGCGCATAAATCTGATATCAAGGATTTCTAGGCCAAACTTAGAAGCCTGAGCAGCTATTCGAAGTGTGTCACCCAAAAATAGATATTCACCAATCAAAAGATCGTCGGCCAGGGGCGGATTTGTCAGACTTAAGTAACTATTTAAGACTTTTTCTGGCAGATCTAAAAATACCTCTAGATGATCGAACGGTAATTTAAGGCCGGAAACAAAACTGGAAACATCAAGTTCCGCAGGGAACGACAACAGCAAATGACCTTTTGAAGAAAAAGGGAAAAGCTCTAAAATATGCCCGCCAACAAGGCCCGCAGTATTGGCGGCCTCGTAGGCAGCTCCTAAACTACTGAACCATAGCAGCAGGTGTTTCTTCATCAATTTCTCCGATGAGATCATATTCCATCGAATCTGTGATTCGAACATTCACAAGATCCCCAACATTGGCTAGGCCGGAATTAATAAGGACGACTCCGTCGATGTCAGGCGCTTGTTGTGATGTTCGGCCTTGTAATAACAAGTCCGTTTCTTCGCTGTAGCCTTCAACAAGGACTTGAACAGTTCGACCAATAAATTCCCGGTGCTTTTCACGGGAAATATTTTGTTGTACTGACATCAGCGCATCATGGCGGCGTTGTTTGACGTCATCTGCAATTTGATCAGGCAGCTTTCCTCCGGGAGTATTTTCCTCGGGAGAATACATAAAACATCCGACGCGATCGAACTTTTGGTCAGCAATAAACCTTAACAGTTCTTCAAAATTTTCTTCTGTTTCGCCAGGATAACCGACAATAAATTGGGTGCGAATAACAGCTTCAGGAATTTCTCGGCGAATATTTGCTAAAACCTCAGAAATTTCTTCGCGAGTCATTTTTCTGTTCATACGCTTTAAAACGTCATTATTGACATGCTGTAAGGGCATATCAAAATATTTTACGAACTTTTTATTGCTCTTCATCAGCTGAATCATTTCGGGCGTAATTCCATCTGGATATAGATAAAGAACTCGAATCCACTGAATTCCATCGACTTCAGCTAAAGCCCGCAAAAGCTCTACGGGATTTTCTAAGGCCGCAGGATTCTGGCGCCGCAAATCCCAGCCATAATCTGTAAAATCGTGGGAAATCACAATCAGCTCTTTAACACCACCGGCCGCCAAAAGTTTTGCTTCATTGACGACATTGGCGATTGTTCGAGATTGCAAATTTCCTCGGATTAAGGGGATCGCGCAGAAAGAACAGCGCTTCAAGCACCCTTCGGATATTTTAATATAGGCTCGATGGCCGGGCTGAGAATTAACTCGTGGTGTGCCTTCTTGTTGCAGATAAGTTGGCAAATTAAAGAATTTTTTTGTCTTATCGCCCGATTGAAAATTCTTAAAAATTTTTCCAATATTTTGAAATTCACCGGAACCAACAAACAAATCGGCTTCAGGAAGACCTTCCACCAAATCGTCTTTATATCGCTGAGTCAGGCAGCCCGCCACGACGATATTTTTTAACGAGCCGTCTTTTTTCAGCGCCGCCATATCAAGAATTCTTTGGATAGATTCTTTTTTAGAGTCTTCAATAAAACCGCAAGTGTTGATCACAACAGTATCGGCGTCTTTTTCGTCACCAACAACTTGATAACCGTCATTCAATAAGGTGCCTGCCATGATTTCGCTGTCGACCAAATTTTTGGGGCATCCCAAGCTGATAAAATGTACTTTTTTGATATCTGGATTATTCATAAGTTTGTGACCTGCGCATCTTTCGGAATTTTATACTGGAACAATTTAGGGTCTGCCTTAGATTCAAATTTGATATTCGAGAAACTCATCTTTGTTAAATTGCCAACATCGTCTTTGTAAGAAATATTTTGTATCTGTTTTGTTTTTTGGTCGATCGACAAGATTAAATTTTTCACCTGTAAATCTGAAGAGTCTGGCTGAATTTCAACCTCTGTTAAATTCGTGCCTTTTTTTTCACTGAGCATTTTAAATTTAGAATTTGCATTGCTGGGGCTTAATAAAGAGGAAATTAAAATTTGTTTTTTGCCTTTTTCATCAATCTTTGATTTGGCAACCTGGGTCCCTGTATTAAATTCTTTAGATGGATACTGGATGCTAAAAAGATTTTTGCCGTCGAATAATAACAATGTTTTTTCGGGGCTCTCATTTTCCCATCGGAACTTGCCGTTCGAAAGCTTAATCTTTCCAGAATAAGTTGTCTCTTTTGCAAGCATTTCAGAAGTGACCGTTTTTTCAACGTTCATAGAAACCATTTTTGATTTTTGATATTTTTTAATAGCCTGATCAAACAGCGAAGATGATTTTGCAAACAAAAATGAAGGTGTTATTATAAGCAACAGGAGAAGTGATTTTTGCATTCCATTTTATAGCAGAAGCGCCGGCTAACCGCAACCGAAGGCCCTTGAGGCCAGCGCCCAGACCGTGAAGTTTTTTGCCACCCCAAGGGCTCTCATCGCAGCCAGAGCCGTGCCCCCGGTTGTTAAGACATCATCGACAAAAATAATCTCTTTGCCAGCCAACAACTCCGTTGAAAAATTTTCACGAAGCTTAAATCGATCCTTAACACGGTCTTTTTTGCGCTTTTGTTTCTGCTCAGTTTGATCTTTGCGCTCAAGAATCGATAGCATAGGAAAGCCTGAAAACTCAGATAAGCTTTGGCAGAAAAATTCAGCATGATCAGGTCGATCCAAGTATTTGCTGGGACTAGGGACTAAAATAATCTGCCGACCCACATAATGATCGACGTGGTGGACGTAAATCTCGTTCCAAAAAAGTTTTGCATAATGTTGCCAAGCCTTTTTCTGTTGATGGCCCTTTAGGTGTCTTAAAAGAAAGGATAAACTATCGCTTTCCTGAGGAATCCAATTGAACAGATAAAATGTTGGGACCGGATCATCGCGTTGATAAAGCGATTCGCCAGATTGATAGAAAACAGCTAAACAGCTTTTGCAAAATAAGCTGTTATTCACTGAAAAAGATCCGCACTTCAGACAACTGCGCGGCTCATAATGCCAAATTTTTTCTAAGATCGTCATAGAACAGGTTCAAAAGCAAAAACTAGGCCCTAGCTATTATGATAAGGAAGGCCTTTTTGAATCGCGTGAGCGCGATAAATTTGTTCTAATAAAACAGCCTGAGCCATCCAGTGATTCATTGTCAGGCTCGACAGACGGACACTGTCTTGGGCGCGGGCTTTAAGTTCATCTGACACGCCATAAGCTCCGCCAATGATGAAGACCAATCTTTTTTTACCCGAGTTTTGCCAGCGTTCGATTTTTTTTGAAAAATCAATGGAACTTAAGTCTTTGCCTTTTTCATCAAGCAGAACCACAAAGTCTTGGTCTTTCAGTTGATCCAGCAGCAATTGGGACTCGGCAGATTTTTTAAAATCTGCTTGGTCCCGAGCGTGTTTTTTAGGTTTGAATTCTTTAATCTCAAAAGGCCCAAATGGTTTTATCTTTTTGATGTAATTTGCTTGGACTTCTTTCAGCCAAGCTGGGCTTTCCGATAAAACGCAGAAGACTGACGTCTGCATTGATTACTTTTTTACCGTCTTATCAAGAAGTCCCAGGTCTTTGCCCTCTTTCCATAACTTTTCGATCGAATATTCGATTCGTACAAAATCATAAAACAGATGCACCATCAACGAGCCATAATCCAAAACAACCCAACGGCCTTCATCAAGACCTTCAATTCCTTGCGGCAAAACTCCGTACTCTTCCTTCACTCGATCAGCCACATGCTCTGCCAGCGAAGAAGCATGCCTTGTGCTGGTTCCAGAGGCAACCAACGCAAATTCCGTCGGCGCAGAAAGAGCCCGCAAATCATAGCCCATCACGGCGATTGCTTTTTTATCGAACAAGGCTTGCCCACAAAAATCAGCAAACTTTTTAAAGTCCCCAATACGGTCGCCGATCGGTTTATAAAGCCCTTGTTCTTTAATATAATTTTCAACTTGCAGAGGAAGATGTCTTTGCACTGATTTGCCTGTGCGCAAGGCTTTACGCAACTGACTTGAAGCCACTTCAATATCTTCCAGTGTGATAAACTGAATATTACGGCCCGTCTTAAGTTCTAGAAAATTAAAATCATATTCTTCAACAAGATCTTTAAGGTAACCTGGCAGATCTTCTTCATCCGTAGGAATTTGAAAGCCTGGGCGTGTTGTGACAATCAAATTACACTCAGTCAGAATTTTTTTATATTCTTTCCATTCGTTAAAACTTTCCAGATTATCGGCGCCGATGATTAAATATAAATCTTCGGCTTTGACCGTTTTTCGATAATTAAGAACCGTGTCAATTGTAAAGCTAAGTCCTCCGCGCTTGATCTCTTGATTGTCGACCTCGAAGGCTGATTCATAAGAGTTCAAAGCAAGCTTAACCATTTCTTCGCGCTGAGAAGGGGTTGGTCCTTCGACAGGAACCTTTAATGGATTTTGCATATTCGGGACGACAAAAATCTTATCGATGCCTAATTTTTTATGAACGGTTTGTAAGCTATTGATGTGACCATTGTGAGGTGGGTTAAAGCTTCCACCAAATATTCCGACTCTCATGATTAATCCTTTTTTGCCGCTATTAAACGGTTTGTGATTTCTTGAAGTAGCTCTTTGATATTTTTCCCAGTCACGCCAGAGATCACAAAAGGCGCTGCGCCGGTTTTCTTTTTAAATTCGTTTTTAAATTTTTCTAACTGCTGAGGCTGAACAGTATCCATCTTATTTAAGACCAGAATTTGTTCGCGGTCTGAAAGAGGAAAAAATCCTTCTTTATCTTTATTATTTTGATCGTACATCTCGATTTCATAATTAAGATCCAAGTAATCTTGCAAGGGCTCGCGACCAGAAACGCCGGAAATATCGACCATGTGAACAAACAGGCGAGTGCGCTCAATATGCTTTAAGAATTGGATCCCAAGTCCGATGCCTTGATGTGCGCCCTTCACAAGCCCAGGAATGTCCGCCACAACAAATGAAATTTCATCGCTGATGCGAACGACTCCCAAGTGGGGCGTCAACGTTGTGAACGGATAATCAGCAATTTTTGGCTTGGCCGCCGAAATCCGAGAGATCAGAGTTGATTTTCCTGCATTGGGGAAACCAATGATTCCGACATCGGCAATCAGCTTTAGCTCAAGGATAACTTCTTTTTGTTCGCCTTCTTCACCTGGCTGAGCAAAATCGGGTGCCTGATTCACTGAAGTTTTAAAAAAGGTATTTCCTTTTCCGCCCCGACCGCCTTTCAGCAGAACATGTTCAGAGATCCCTGTCAGATCGACAAGAATTTCGCCGTCGGAATTTCTAACAATTGTCCCTTCGGGCACAAGTAGAATTAAATCTGGGCCTTGGGCTCCAGAACAATTCGCTGATCCGCCGGGCTCGCCGTTAGGGGCATAGTATTTTTTGGTCGATTTAAAATCGACTAAAGAATTCAGATGCTTTGACGTGCGCAGAATAAGATCGCCGCCCTTGCCACCATCACCACCATCGGGCCCCCCGCGTGGGGTCATTGCTTCCCTGCGGAAAGTGATTGCGCCCGCGCCACCATGGCCAGAAGCAATTTGTATTTCAACTTCATCAATAAATTTCATAGGTCCTTTAATAACAAAGAGGGAGCCCTTTGGCTCCCTCTTTCACATTTTTTGAATTTAGAACAATACCTATCCAGCTTTTGCAGCTAAAAAAGGGCTGCCTTTCGGATAAACGCTGATTTTGAAACGCTCTTTGTTCTCACGCTCAAATTTTACGATTCCTTCCACAACTGCATAAATCGTGTGATCGCGGCCGATTTTTACGTTGTTGCCAACATGAAACTTGGTGCCACGCTGACGAACAATGATTGTTCCCGACTTAACAGTTTCGCCGCCAAATCGTTTAACGCCCAATCGTTTACTCTGAGAGTCACGACCATTCTTGGTACTACCACCCGCTTTTTTCGATGCCATCGTTTGCCCCCGTCTTAAGCTTTCTTACTTGTTTTTTTAACAGTTTTTTTAGCGCCGGCTTTTTTCTTAGCGGCTCCTGCTGACTTCTTTTTAGGAGCTGCTTTTTTAGCAACTTTCTTTTTAGAAGCGGCTTTTTTGGCAGCTGGCTTTTCTTCAGTAGATCCAGATTTTGAATGCGCCAGAGCTTCTTTACGAGCGGTCTTTTTGGACTCAATTCGCGCAATGCGAACAGCGGCCATATCCATCACGTTTGGAGTGTCTTCGGTCTTTGTCACTTTTCCATCTGGAGTTGTGATCGATTTCACGAAAATCTCTGTGAACTCTTGTCGGTGAGTTTTGAATTTACGGAATGAGTGACGACGTTTCTTTTTGAAAACGATCACTTTGCGAGTTTTGGCCTGTTTGGTCACAACACAAGTGACTTTTGCATTTTTAACCAACGGCTGACCCAAATGAGTTGCATCACCACCAACCAGTAACACTTCGCTGATATCAAATTCAGCTCCAAGTTTTTGATCAAGTTTTTCAACTTGGATCTTGTCACCAGGTTTAACTGTGTATTGCTTCCCACCGGTTCTTATAACGGCGTACATGAAAACCTCCACTTAGGAATAAGCCAATGGTAAATGCCACCTCGCACCAGGTTTTGTCAATTAAAATGCTGATTTAAAGGGAATTTAGAATGTTCTTTTATTTTTAATCCCGCAACAGGTTTTTGCGACGAACTTGCCTGGTCGCAAAAAACAATTCGAAAGATCAAAGCCGACCCTATTAAACAGCGTCTTTTCATGCACTTAACTTAATCCAAGCCGCCGCTTTGTTGGCAAGGGCAACCCGTCATTGAACTTTAAAGACCAAAACCTCAATTTTATTTTGGCTTTTAGAAAGCCCTTTATTTAAGCAAACCTTGGCTTCATCAAAAGTCGCTGGAGCTTTTGGGTTGCCAAAAAAGATCACAACTCCACCGCGCAAATAGTTTATTTCCACCGAGCAGGCGTCTTCCAGAAAAAACGATTGAATGGGATTGACCACAGTTTCTTTGGCAAGATCTAGGGGCAGCTCGATTCGGCATGAGAAAACATACGACGGCTGATCGGTTTGCCCGGTTAAATGATTTAAGCACTTCGACTCAGCCTCTGTGATATGTCGCTGGACAGCGACCACAGGGCCCAGCAAAGTATCAGGGGACGTCTGTGCTCCGGCCACCGAGCCTATCGCACATATAACCATCATTAATTTTTTCATGAATCCTCCTTCAGGTTTTAGATAAAAAATATTTCATACTGTTCAAGGTGATAGTTTGGTTCAATTTTAAAAGCCATCGAGCGACCAATTTTTCTTTCAATATGCTCAAGGGTTTCGCCTTCCACTTCATAAATCCAGTCGACGACTTGAGCGTGACAATGAATGACGATGTTATGTTTTTTATTTTCAAAAGTTGGCAAATCTCTTTCTAGTTCGCGAAAAATTTCATTGGAAACTGTGGCCTTTGTTTTGATATAACCTTTGCCATCGCAATAACTGCAAGGCTCGCAGAGGGTTTTGATCAAACTTGGCCGAATTCTTTTTCTTGTCATCTCGACAAGACCCAGTTGGGACATTGAAATCACGTTCGTACGAGCGCGGTCCTTAACAAGCTCTTCACGCAAAGCATCCATGACTTTTTCTCGGTGAGAGTCTTTTTCCATGTCAATAAAATCAATAATGATGATTCCGCCGCAATTTCTGATTCTTAATTGATGGGCGATCTCGCGGATAGCTTCAAGATTTGTTTTTAGAATCGTGTCTTCAAGATCTTTTTTTCCAACAAATCGGCCAGTATTGATATCAATCACAACTAAGGCTTCAGCTTCGTCGATCACAATATAGCCGCCAGATTTTAACCATATTTTTCGATCCAGCGAGCGCGAAATTTCCATATCGATATCATATAAATCAAAGAGTGGTTTTTTTTCTTCATAAAAAATCACGTTTTGTTTAAATTTCGGCATGAGCTGCGATACAAATTTCGAAACTTTTTTGTGAATTTCAAAATCATCCACCCAGACGGCACCCACTTCTTCGCTCATCAGGTCACGCAAGGCGCGCAGCTCAACATCGGGCTCTTGATGAACTTGCCCCGGAGATTTTTTCTTTTCATAGTTTTTAAAAATGTCTTTGGCGATGCGGTCTAAGTAATCGATGTCAGTTCTTAGCTGTTCAGCCGAAGCCCCTTCGCCGGCGGTTCTGACGATCACTCCGCCTTGCGGCGACATGGTTTGCACCAGCTGTCGAAGTCGGTCGCGCTCAGCCTCATTTTCAATCCGACGAGATATTCCCAGATGCCTGACGGTTGGAAGATAGACAATAAAGCGACCCGGTAAAGAAATGTGCGTCGTCAGCCGTGCGCCTTTGGTGCCAAGGGGATCTTTTGCGACTTGCACCAATATGGCTTGGCCTTCTTTCAGCAAATCTTGAATGGGCGTTTTATTGCTAGAATGAGAAAACTTTTCTTCATGTTCATCAGACTCAGACAAGGGCTCATCGCGATCTAAATCAGAAAAAGGATAAACGCCGGATTCTGCGTCTTCACGAATATCACCGACGTAAAGAAAAGCCGCTTTATCCAGACCAATATCCACAAAGGCGGCTTGCATGCCGGGCAAAACCCGAATGACATTTCCGCGATGCACAGATCCCACTAAAGTCGGGGATGTTTTGCGTTCAATTTTTAGATCCGCAAGAACTCCGGCCTCGACGTAGGCAACTCGTGTTTCTTGCGGGCGAACGTTGATCAGGATTTCTGCAGACATGAACACTCCTGCCTGAAGGACTAGCACGGTAAATTTGTTTGGTCTAGGATACAGGGCGCAGCATTCAGAAGTCCCCTTAATAATCCGATAGAATTCAGGATAGGAGCCCTCATGGCTACAATTGACGAGCTTTTTAAGTTGATGGTCGAACAAGGTGCCTCGGATTTACATATCACGAGTGGCGCTCCGCCCTATTTGCGGGTGCATGGCAACATGCTCCCCCTAAATTACAAAGAGCTGAGCAGCCAAGATGTGCAAGGACTTTTATTTGAAATTCTTTCGGAAAAGCAAAAAAAACAATTCGTTGAAAAATGGGAGCTGGATTGCGCCTACACCATCGCTGGCATCGGGCGATTTCGTTGTAATATCTTTATGCAACGAAAAGGCTTAGCGGCTGTTTTTCGAATCATTCCAGAAAAAATTAAGACCGCTCAAGAGTTAAATTTACCACCCGCACTGATGGATATGATCGACTGTGATCGTGGTTTAATTCTTGTCACAGGCCCAACAGGTTCGGGAAAATCAACGACTCTGGCGGCCTTAATTCATCAAATTAATATGACCCGAGACGCCCATATTTTAACCGTTGAAGATCCCATCGAATTTGTCCATCAAAATATTAAATCATTGATCAATCAACGAGAAGTCGGCAGTCATACGAAGTCTTTTGCAAGTGCGCTGAAGTCGGCCTTACGAGAAGATCCAGATATCATGTTGGTTGGAGAGATGCGTGACCTTGAAACGATTGCGCTGGCCCTGACTGCTGCGGAAACGGGTCACGTTGTATTTGGAACTTTACACACAAATAGCGCGGCAAAGACAATTGATCGAATCATCGACGTCTTCCCGTCAGGTCAACAGCAACAAATTCGCACGATGCTTGCAGAAAGCTTGCGCGGCGTTGTCGCTCAAACTCTGTTCTCCAGAGCGGATGGGCAAGGCCGAGTCGCGGCCTATGAAATCATGAGAAATACAAAAGCCATTCAGAATTTAATTCGGGAAGGTAAGATTCATCAAATTCCTTCGGCGATGCAAACTTCGTCAAGTAGCGGGATGATCTTGTTTGAAAAATACATTGAGGACTTGGTTCGCAAAGGAAAAGTTTCCCAAGCTGATGCGAAAACATTTCTTGGTAAAGACAGTGACGCAACAACCAAGATTAGTAATTCGACAACCAAAGCTGGATAAGAAAATCTTTGGCTTAAAAAGTAAATTCAAATTCAAAATGCGGGACCGACGACAAAGTCGGTCCTTTTTTTTGCAGCTCAAGAGGTTCAAAAAGTCCGTAATAGTCATTCGTTCGTCGCTTTTTTTCCAGGGGCGGCATATTTTCATAAGCCACATAACTGGCGCCTGCCACTAAGCCGATCAAAGCGCCCCAAGTAATATTGCCCGTGTGTTCTTTGGGATCTCCATAAAAACTAAGCGTACTAAGGCCCAATAATCCTCCACCGATACCCGAAAAAAGCACCATGGCTGTGCTGCGCCGCCAATTCGTTGTTTGAGATCGAACTTCCATTTGGGCTTGAGCCAATTCCGGCGTCAAGATTTGTAAACTTAATGTCCCTGCTAATACTAAAAATATCCATGTCTTCATTCGGACGCTCCATCGGGTAAAATCGAAAAGTGACTGATTGATTGAAACTCAGTTTCATGTGTGATGACTTCTTCGACGTGGCCAAACGGAGGCCCCTTGCGAAGAAGTGTTAAATAATTTTCCAATGCGGATTCATTTCCTAGGGCTAGAATCTCGACCTCACCATTTCGTAGATTTCGGGCCCATCCAAAAACTTGGCATCCTTCGGCCGCACGTTGCGCGTAACGGCGGTAACCTACGCCTTGCACCTGGCCGCGAACTCGAATCTTTAAAGCCTTGTCGCTCATGATTTTGACAATCTCCTGGCGCGCGGTTACTTTTAGCCATCGACAAGGAAATCCCCGTGAAGCCTCATCCATTAGCATCATATATAGATCATACCCTGCTTAAGCCGGAAACTTCCAGAGGCCAAATTGAAAAACTTTGTAAAGAGGCCATCGAATACAATTTTTATGCAGTTTGCGTCAACTCGCGTTTTGTCCAGGCCTGCAAGTCGGCGCTGCAAGGAAGCTCTGTGAAGATCGCAAGCGTTGTTGGCTTCCCTTTGGGCGCGTGCACAACCAGTACGAAAGTCCATGAAGCCATCACGGCGGTCCGTGATGGCGCTGATGAAATCGACATGGTCATTTCGCTTGGAGCTATCAAAGAAAACGAGTGGCGATCAGTCCAAGATGATATTTTGCAAGTTGTTCGCGCCATTCCCAATTCAGTTTTAAAAGTCATCATTGAAACGGCCTTGTTGACTGACGACGAAAAAATTAAAGCCTGCCAAGCTTGTCTTGAAGCCGGGGCTCATTTTGTGAAAACTTCGACGGGCTTTAATGGCGGTGGTGCAACTGTTGAAGATCTGGTTTTGATGAAAAAAGTTGTTGGCGCTCGAGCTGAATTAAAAGCCAGTGGTGGTATCAAAGATCTGGCGACGGCCAACAAAATGATCGCAGCGGGGGCAACACGCTTAGGAACCAGCTCAGGCGTTTTGCTGATCACCGGCCAAAATATTCAAGGGGGTTACTGATGACCCTGATTCCTGCAGAAATTATTAAAAAGAAAAGAAACGGTCTTTCTTTAAGCACCGAAGAAATTCGTTTCCTGATTGAAAACTATACCAGTGGACAAATCCCCGATTATCAAATGGCGGCTTTTCTGATGGCGGTTTATTTTAAAGGAATGACGACTGAGGAAACGGCTGAACTCACTCGTTGCATGTTGCATTCGGGAACGACAGTCGATCTGTCTTCGGTGACTGGGTTTAAGGTTGATAAACATTCAACCGGTGGTGTCGGTGATAAAACTTCTTTGATTCTGGGACCGCTTGTCGCAAGCCTTGGAGTTCCTGTACCGATGATTTCAGGCCGGGGCTTGGGACACACCGGAGGGACCTTAGATAAATTAGAAAGTATCCCTGGATTTAATATCAATCTTTCTTTGGCGGATTTTGTTAAAAAAGTGCGCGAGCATCAAATTTGTTTTATCGGACAAACAAAAGAAATTTGCCCGGCTGATAAAAAAATGTATGCTCTTCGCGATGTCACCGCGACGGTTGAAAGCTTGCCCTTGATTTCGGCCAGTATCATGTCAAAAAAGTTGGCCGAGGGCATTGACGGGTTGGTTGTAGATGTGAAATTTGGTAGCGGCGCATTTATGAAAAAAGTCGAAGACGCAGAGGCCTTAGCCCAGTCGCTGATAGCGATTGCCAAAACTTATCACAAAAAAGTGGTGGGTCTTCTAACAAATATGGATCAACCGCTGGGTCGCTTTGCCGGAAATTCATTAGAAATTGAAGAGTGCATCGCCATTATGAAAGGTGAATGTCATTTTAATTCCCAAGGTTTGGATCTTTATGCTGACACCCGCGAGCTCAGTCTTTGGCTTTCGGCTCACATGATTTTACTCAGTGGTCTTGCCAGCTCGGAAGATCAAGCCTATCAAATCTGCAAGCAAGCCTTGGATTCAGGAAAGGCCTATCAAAAGTTTTTAGAAATGTGCCGCGCCCAGAGCGGAAATCCAAATCAAATTTCCAAAGCCTCTTTAAGAACAGACGTTTTGGCCGAGAGCGCCGGATTTGTGTCGTCATTTCAGACTGAAAATATTGGCTTAGCTGGAATTATTCTGCGCGCTGGTCGTGAAAAAATCTCTGACAGCTTAGATCTTACTTCTGGCATCGAATTCCATTTAAAAATCGGCAACAAAGTCAGTGTTGGTGATACGATTTTTACAGTTCACGGCAATGAAAAGGATCGCCTTGAAAAAGCGGCTTTGTGGCTCAAAAGCCAATTTACAATTTCCTTGCAAAAGCCACCTGGAACGAGTTTGATACTTAAGACTCTGCGCTAGCAGCGTTGGAGAATACAGTCATGGTGATTCAAAAGTTGCAAGAGACCGTTAGCTATATTCGCACCAAAACGGCGGCGAAACCCCGGATTGGAATTATTTTGGGCTCAGGCCTTGGGGCGTTTGTCCGAGACGTGCAAGTTGAAACAACGCTTTCGTTTAATGAAATACCGCATTTTCTTCCCCCCACGGTCGAAGGCCATTCGGGAAATTTAATATTTGGAAAAGTCGGCAGTAATGATGTCGCGATTTTACAAGGTCGCAATCATTACTACGAAGGTCACAGTATGGACATGGTGGTTTTTCCAACACGAACATTGGCGTTGATGGGAATTGAAATCCTGATTCTGACCAACTCTGCGGGCGGCTTTGGAGATACCATGCAGCCCGGCGATTTTATGATTTTAGAAGATCATATCAACTTGATGGGAATCAATCCCCTGATGGGCCCGAACATTAAAGAACTTGGTCCCCGTTTTCCAGATATGACGGAAGCCTACGACAAATCCATGATTCAAACGATGGAAGATGTTTTAAAAACTCAGAACACGCGTTATCACAAGGGTGTTTATTGCGGGGTCAGTGGTCCCACTTATGAAACGCCGGCTGAAGTTCGATATTTAAAAATGATTGGCGGGAAAGCTGTGGGAATGAGCACTGTGCCCGAAGCGATTGCTGCCAATCATCTTGGCTTAAGAGTTGGCGCTGTTAGTTGTATCACTAATTTAGCCTCTGGAATTTCACAGAAAAAACTTTCTCATCAAGAAGTCACGGATACCGCGAAGCGGGTTGAGGAAAAGTTCACCACTTTTTTAAAAGAGTTTATCCTTCGTCTATAGGAGATTTTTATTCCTAAAATCGAACTCCCAAAGTTTATGGGTAAATGGTATGTCATTTCGAATATTCCAACTTTTCTTGAAATTGGCGCGCATAATGCGACCGAGTCCTATCGCTGGAATGCCAAGAAAGAACTGATTGAAGTGGATTTTCGGTTCAATCAGGGTGCGCCAAATGGACGGCTGATTAGAATTCCACAGAAAGCCACTATCTACGATCATAAAACCAAAGCTGAATGGCGCATTCAGCTTTTTTGGCCTTTTAAATCCGCCTACCTTATATTATTTATCGCAAAGGATTACTCAGGTACGATTGTCGGCGTTCCAAATAAAAAACATGTTTGGATTATGGCGCGTAAGCCTAATTTGTCACCGGTTGTTTACAACAAGCTTGTCGCAAAAGTAAAAAGCTTGGGCTACGACGTCACAAAGCTTCAAAAAGTTCCGCAAAAAAAATAGCCCTCTGTTTTATGAGGCAGGTCATTTAAAAAAGGAAGTTGCTGCCATGAGAATAAAATATTTGCTAATAATGTGTGTCATTTTTTTAAATCAAAATGGATTCGCTGAGTTTGCTCAGGTGGCAATAGAGACGGTCCCCAGTGAGCGAATCATCACAAATTTAGAAAAAGATTTTAAGAATAAGGTTATGACTGCCGATATGTATTGGGAACTAGCCAGAGCCTATTCTATTGCTGCGACTCAAGCTGATGTAGTAAAAGATAGCTCGATCCCTGACGTTGCTCGAAATGCAAATTTAATTCCAAGTCGTATCAATTATATGAATCTTGCGCTCAAAAATTATGATGCCGCCATCAAACTGAATCCATCAGAAAAAAAAATGTATTTGGGCAGAGGATGGGTTTACAAAATGCTCAAAAAAAATGTTTCTGCAAAAAAAGATCTCAGATTAGTTTTTGATCATTACTTATCTGAGTTTGATAAGTTTCATGAAAAAAAATTAAACAAATTAAAAGTAGCTCTGAGTTCAGAAATAGCTCTAAATCAACGTTTTAATGAGATCTACCTTTATGGGCTTGTTAATGAATCCTTACAATATCTTAAGGAGGTTCTGGATAAAAAAAAGGATCAGCTGGAAATAAATGAAATTGACAAGAAAATGGCATCATTCAATATGAAGTTTGAACAGTTAACTGTTCATGAGAGCATGAGAGCCGCGGGCGCACAAAGCCCCATCATTTTTTCCTTAAGCAACCCTGATGCAGATTTAAATGAACTTGTCGCATTTGATAAATACGTGAGTTTTGATTTAGATGGTCAAGGTAAAAAGTTTTGGCAGTGGGTTCAGCCTGGTACGGGATTTCTTGTTTATTTAGGGAATAATAAATTTAATGCTGTCAAATCAGGTCGACAATTATTTGGTAATATCACTTTTTGGATATTTTGGAATAATGGCTATGAAGCACTGGCTGCTTTGGATGACAATCAAGATGGAATTTTAAGAGGCGCAGAATTAAATGGGATTTTTGTTTGGCAAGATAAGAATCAAGACGGACTCAGTACACCAGATGAAATTTATAGCTTAAAGAGTCTAGGAATTATCGGAATCAATATCAGTTCACAAAAACATAAAACTGGAATTTATTATAATCCAAAAGGAATCATTTATAAGAACAACGTGACTCATCCAAGTTTTGATTGGGTGAGCTACGAAAAGCCCTAACAAAAATTAAAAGGCCATCACACTCAATTCATGAAATTTCAGGTCCATGGTCTAGTTTTGCCTTCCAGACTCCGCAAGGCTTTGTCCCATTCCGAGAAGTTAACCGAGGGGATTTCTACAGTGTCATCATTGTAGGGACTAGGATGTCCCGCCCCCACGGTTTAACTTTAGGGAGAGTGCATGGATGTACGAAAGCCAGCTTTATTTGCGGCGCTGTTTTTAGTCATTTCATCTTGTCAAAAAAATCGGCCTGTCGATAATGTTCTTGAAAGCAAACAGTTCTCATTAAGTGAAAAGCCTTGTGCCGAGCAAAGAATTGAAAATAAATTCCTAGTGCAGTGGAAAGACGGAACTGTTGAGGCCATGACTGCCTCGGATTACGAGAGCTTTAAAACAGATTTTGTTGAACCTAATTTAGATCAATTAAAAAGAGTCGAATTTGACCGCGTGATCCATTTGTCACAGCCGGACACCTCATCGACAAGTGTTGCAGGATTTAGCCAAGACTGGGGACAAAAAAGTATTTCTGCTGATGCCGCTTGGAGTGCTGGAATCACGGGCCAAGGAATCACAGTCGGAGTTGTTGACACGTGGGTTGATCCTTCGCATCCACAATTAAAAAATCAATTTGCAGTGAATACCGGAGAAATTCCCGATAATGGCATCGACGATGATAACAATGGCTACATTGATGATTATTATGGGGGCGCATTTTACACAGAAGCCACTCCGCCGCCGGGCCAAAAAAATCCCATTCCTCTACACGGGACGCATGTTTCCGGAATTATTGCTGCGGATCCAGCCGCGGGTTCTATTAAAGGTTTAGCTTACAATGCAAAAATTATCGAAGCTGCTTTTTTAAATAGCCAAGGCAGCGGAAGCTTTTCTGATGCCTCCAGAGCCCTCGATTACATGATGGCAAGGCATGTGAAAATTATTAATGCCAGCTGGGGTGGACCTGATTGTAGTAAAATTATGTACGATAAATTTCAAGAGGTTGCGAATGCTGGAATTTTGATGGTCGTTGCGGCCGGAAATGATCATGTTGATATTGGTCAAGTGTTGGAATCACCAGCTTCGTTTAACATTTTTAATCAGATCACAGTGGCCGCAAACACTCCTTACGATTTGCTGACGACTTTTTCAAACTACAGCACTTTGCTGACGCACCTAACGGCTCCAGGAGAAAATATTTTTAGTACGGTTCCTGTTATGGCTTACCCCAATGGAATTGCCAGTATGTCGGGAACTAGTATGGCAGCACCCTTTGTCACCGGAGCTGCGGCTTTGGTTTGGAGTGCTAGACCCCAAGCAACGATGCAACAAGTTCGGAATGCTTTACTTAAGTCGGTGGATACCAGCGATGTTTTACCTTTAGTGACGAAGGGTCGCTTAAATATCCAACGCGCCATTGCCGAGATCAAAACTACGATTCCATAAATGACGCGCAGGGCTTAGTTCCCTGTTGCGGCATATCTAAGCTCTTTAATTTTCAGTGATTTGTTGATCACCCATGGTACAGAATATCCTCTTCTACCAGGGTGAAATGATGAGACTTTATATTGCTGATTTGAAAAACCATGTGGGCGAAGAAGTTGAGCTTAAAGGTTGGACTTACAATTCTCGTTCTTCCGGAAAAGTGAAGTTTTTGGAAATTCGCGATGGAACTGGAATCGTTCCCTGCGTTTTCTTTAACGGCGAGTGCGATGAGCAAGCTCTTGAAGTTTTTGAGAAGGTCACCCAAGAATGCACCGTAAAAATTCGCGGCACCGTTCGCAAACATCCAAAGCACGAAAATGTTTTTGAGCTGGGCGCAAAAAGTCTTGAAATTTTAGCTCCGTCTGAAAATTATCCCATTTCACTCAAAGATCACGGCACTGATTTTTTAATGGAAAATCGTCATTTGTGGATTCGTTCAAAACGACAGCACGCCATTCTTCGTGTCCGACATGAAATTATTCACGCCATCAGAGATTTTTTTGATGGTCGTGGGTTTACGCTCACCGACGCTCCCATTTTTACCCCCAGTGCTTGTGAGGGCACGTCTAATCTTTTTGAAACAAAGTACTTTGATGAAAGTATGTATTTGTCGCAATCTGGCCAGCTGTATATGGAAGCCACGGCCGCAGCCCTTGGGAAAGTTTATTGTTTTGGTCCTACATTCAGAGCAGAAAAATCAAAAACTCGCAGGCACTTGATCGAATTTTGGATGGTCGAGCCTGAGGTCGCCTTTAATGATATGTATGACAATATGGAATTAGCCGAACAGTTTATTGAATATATCGTGCAAAGAACTTTGAAAAATCGGCCTGAAGAATTAAAAGTTTTGGAACGAGATTTAACAAAGCTTGAAATCATTAAAGGATCTTTTCCGCGGCTTCATTATAAAGAGGCTTGTGAAATTATTAAAAAAGAAAATCCAGAATTTAATATTGGTGATGATTTCGGTGCGCCTGATGAAACAATTATTTCTTCAAAATATGATAAGCCGGTTTTTGTGCATCACTATCCGCAGGCAATCAAAGCTTTCTACATGAAGGAAGATCCCAAAGAGCCCGGTTACGCCATGGGTTGTGATCTGCTAGCCACCGAGGGTTACGGTGAAATTATTGGCGGCGGTCAGCGCGAAGAAAGTATTGAAAAGCTTTTAACGAAAATTAAAGAACACAATCTGAACGAAAAAGATTTTCAGTGGTATTTAGATCTGCGGCGGTTCGGATCTTTCCCCCATAGCGGATTTGGCTTAGGGGTTGAAAGAGCGGTCGCTTGGATTTGTGGACTTCCACACATTCGCGAAACAATCACATTTCCACGATTGTATGGACGAAGTTACCCTTGATGAATGTTTAAGGAGATTTATGTCGACGACGGATTCAATTTTTGACCAACGCCTCAAAGAACTTGAGCGCCGCAATGAACAGGCGATGCAAGGTGGGGGCGAAGCAAGGCTTGCTAAGCATAAACAAGGTGGCCGCCTAACAGCGCGTGAGCGTTTAGATGTTTTGTTAGATCCTGGAAGCTTTGTAGAGATGGACCGCTTTGTGGCTCATCGCTGTATTGATTTCGGAATGGCTGATGTAAAAATTCCTGGTGATGGTGTTGTCACGGGCTACGGTCGCGTGAATGGAAAAGTTATTTATGTTTCAAGCCAAGACTTTACAGTTGTTGGCGGATCAATGTCTCGGACTCAAGCGAATAAAATTTGTAAGGTCATGGACCTGGCTGTGAAAAATGGTTCGCCGTTTATCAGCTTGAATGATTCGGGCGGTGCTCGCATCCAAGAAGGCATTGAATCCCTGGGAGGCTATGCCGATATTTTTAGTCGTAATACTTTAGCTTCAGGTGTGGTTCCGCAGATCACAGCGATCATGGGACCCTGTGCTGGTGGCGCGGTGTATTCGCCAAGTATTACTGATTTTGTTTTTATGGTGAAAAAAACTAGTTACATGTTTGTGACGGGGCCAGATGTCATTAAAACGGTCACTCACGAAGACGTCACCAAAGAGGACCTTGGCGGAGCTGTCACCCATTCGCAAAAATCGGGTGTTGCCCATTTTGCAGCTGAAGATGATAAGCACTGCCTGCTTTTGATCCGCGAACTTTTAAGTTTTTTACCTGCTAATAATGTTGACGATGCGCCGGTGCTTCCGACAGAAGATCGTCCTGACCGTTTAGTGGAAAATTTAGCAGCCTTAATTCCTGACAATCCTAAAAAACCTTATGATATGCTGAGTGTGATCACAGAGTGTGTCGACGAAGGTTACTTTTTAGAAGTTCATAAATATTTCGCACAAAATATAATTGTCGGCTTTGCTCGGTTTAATGGCCGCCCGGTAGGGATTGTTGCCAATCAGCCCAATATCTTGGCCGGATGTTTAAATATTGAGGCCTCTCGTAAAGCGGCTCGATTTATTCGCTTCTGCGATGCTTTTAATATTCCGATCGTTAGCTTTGTGGACGTGCCGGGCTTTTTGCCAGGAAAAGATCAGGAATGGAATGGAATTATCACCCACGGAGCAAAGCTTCTTTATGCTTATGCTGAAGCCACGGTTCCTAAAATCACCTTAATCACCCGCAAAGCCTATGGCGGAGCTTACATTGTGATGGGTTCGAAGCTTTTGCGATCTGATGTTAACCTTGCGTTCCCTTCCGCTGAAATTGCAGTGATGGGCGCCGATGGTGCTGTCAGTATTATTTCAAGAGAAGAAATTGCTAAAGCGAAAGATCCGGTAGCCGAGCGGGCCCGCTTGATTGCTGATTACGAACAAAAATTTAGTAATCCCTATGTGTCTGCAGAATTAGGCTATACGGACGAAGTGATCGAGCCTGCGGTCACAAGAAAGCGCATTATTGATTCTTTAGAAATGCTAAAGAATAAGCGCGATATGATTCCTCCGAAAAAGCACGGCAACATCCCTCTGTAGGAGAAAAAGATGGCTCAGGATTTTAAGGGAAAAAAGTTGTTTAAAAAAATTCTTATCGCTAATCGGGGCGAGATCGCCATTCGAGTCACTCGTTGCTGTCGTGAACTTGGAATTTCTTCCGTCGCAGTTTTTAGCGATGCTGATCGCGATAGCTTGCATGTCTTTTTAGCCGATCAAGCCTATAATATTGGGCCTGCGCCTTCGCGGGAATCCTATTTGAATTATAGAAAAATTATTGAAGTCGCTCTGGCTTCGGGCTGCGACGCTATTCATCCCGGTTACGGCTTTTTATCTGAAAATGCGATTTTTGTCCGCGCCTGCGCTGAAGCCGGAATTAAATTTATAGGACCTACACCGGAAAATATCGATGCGATGGGCGATAAGCTCTCGGCTAAAGCTTTGATGCAAAAAGCGGGCGTTCCAATTGTGCCTGGCAGTGCTGGCGGCGTCGAAGATTTAGAAGTTGCTCAAGCGGTTGCAAATAAAATTGGCTACCCGATCATTATTAAAGCTTCGGCTGGGGGTGGCGGCAAAGGAATGCGGATTGTTCGGCAAGATTCAGAATTAGAAAGTGCTTTCCGAGCTTGCCGGTCCGAGGGTCAGAATTATTTTGGAAATCCGATCGTTTACATCGAAAAATTTATTAACGATCCCAAACATATTGAAATTCAAGTTTTTGGCGACACCCACGGTAATGTCGTTCATCTTTTCGAACGCGAATGCTCTGTGCAACGCCGACATCAAAAAATTATTGAAGAGGCTCCAAGCCCTTCTGTGCCCCCGGAAGTTCGCAAAAAAATGGGCGATGCCGCCGTCAGAGCTGCAAAACAAATTGACTACATTGGCGCTGGGACCATTGAGTTTATTTTTGATAATAAAACAAAAGAATTCTTTTTTATGGAAATGAACACTCGTTTGCAGGTAGAGCATCCCATCACCGAGCTGACAACTAATTTGGATTTAGTCAAAGAACAGATCAATGTCGCCGCTGGTTTTCCTTTAAGCTTCAAACAAGACGACGTAAAACAAAAAGGGCATGCGATCGAAGCGCGAATCTGTGCGGAAGACCCGGTGACTTATCAACCGTCTCCAGGAAAAATCCGGGCTTGTCGGCATCCTCAGGGGCCATTTTTGCGAGTCGACTCCTATGCCTACCCGGGCTACGAAGTTCCCATTTATTATGACCCGATGATTGCAAAAGTGATTACCTGGGGCGAAACCCGTGAAGAAGCGATTGATCGAATGCAACGGGCTTTGACTGAATTCATTTTAACAGGAATTAAAACAAACATCGTTCTTCACAAAACAATTTTAGATCATCCTAAGTTTAAAGATGGCAGCTACACGACCCAGTTTATCGAAAAAAACTTTGAAGTCATCGAGCCACAACTTTTTAAAGAAATTGAAGATCCCGTTTTTCTGATTGCCGCTGCTATTTCTGCCTATAACGATCGGAAGTCGAAAGATGTCAGACAGCTTAATTTAAATTCAAACTGGAAACGAATCGGTCGCAAACTGGTTTTAAGGACTTAATC
>JAYWEU010000332.1:0-7659 GCA_043779385.1 Pseudobdellovibrionaceae bacterium | reverse complement strand
CATATTGCAAGGTGATTTGAGCCAGATGCGTATCAAGATGAAGAAAAATATCTAGGATTTGATTCATAATTGAGGCTAGCGGGAGGCTTCGTTTTTTGGCAAGAAAAAACCCAGCTGTGGGGTTCGGGGTCCAGCCGGGCTTTAAGGGGTTCTATTAATTTTTTATTTTAGTAGCTGTTATATAAGGCTTGAAACATATTGCTGGCATTCATTCGAGCCGCCGGAAGATTCACTTTATAAAGATCTTGTCCATGAATAAAGTCCCGCAAAACTCCGACTTGATAAAGGAAAGTAGTCCCTTGGAACACATCGATATTTAAGTAGTACCAGTCACATTTTGTGTCAGCGCAGTAACCCGTCACATCAACTGGCATACCGGCAACAGTGCCGCCGAAATGATCTTGGCCGGTTTGATTCAAAGGGTGACCGGTGCGAATTTCACCTGGTGTTGAGCCTATTGATAAGCTTGTCTTGATATAAAGGTAGCCGCTGGAAGTATCAGAAAGTTTAGATATATTTGAGATCGCCATAGCGACACCTTGGGCGTCCAATTGGTCTTGAGCTTGCTTTGTCGCCCCATCAGCAGCAACTCCAGCAATACCGCCACCACGAATACGGGTGTGGGTTTCTTCCTCTTTTTGACCGCAGGCTGAGATTAACAGGGCCGCGGCGATCAGGGATGAAATCATCATACTCTTATAGGTCTTCACAAAGCCTCCTGGTTAAATACAATAGAGGTTATTGCAAAGCCTCGGCCACTTCGTAATGAGTCGTAAATACATGTTATTGCGGATGAATCTCAGGTTGAGACAGTTTTATTAAGACGGATTAGGTAAGGCTCGCAAGTTTGAGCCAAATCCTGATAGCGGGTGATTAAAAAATCAACAGTCGGGCCGCCAAAAGAATCCCAGAGCTTTTACGACAAGGTCTCTGGGATCGGATCATCATTATTTTTTTGCAGGTTTGCCGTCGTCTAAATTGGCTTCGCCTTCGATACTGATGGTTACTTCGTCACTAACAGCGACGCCGCCTTTATCCAATGCCTTGTTCCAAGCCAGGCCCCAGTCTTTTCGATTCACTTTTGTTGAGGCTGAAAAACCGACTTTTTTGACGCCCATAAATTCGACTTCACCGTTATTGGTCACGTCTAAAACTACAGGTAAAGTTTTATCTCGCATGGTCAGCATGCCTTTGATCTTGGTCATCTTACCATCCGGAGCCAATTCTGCCTTTTGACTTTTAAAAATCATTTTAGGATATTTTTTTGCGTCGAAAAAATCGTTTCCTTTAAGATGATTATCACGATCTGCAACACCCGTTTCAACCGAGTCTGTCTCAATTGTGACATCGATATCTTTGACCTCTTTTTTTGCAGAATCATAATTGAACTTACCATCGAATTTTTTAAAGTCTCCTTTGACATTGCTGACCATCAAATGCTTAACAGAAAATCCGACCTGCGAATGGGCTGGGTCTAGTTTGTAAATTCCTGCCTGCGCGCTGGCAGTGAAAAGAAACATAAGTGCAAAAACTTTCATGTGAACTCCTTTTTTTGGTTAAGAGCGTGTCAGTATCTAGATTCTTATGAAAAAGATCAAGACCAGCTAAGTCTGACTTTACACAATCCGTAAGGGTGTTTAGACTTTGTGCTAACTATGCAGAAAAAAAAATTAGGCCTTGTTTTATCAGGAGGCGGCGCGCGCGGAGCCTACCAAGTTGGTGTGATGTCTGCGATGTCCGAGATTTTACAAAAGGCCAGCCTTGAGTTTAAAATAGATATTTTTTCAGGTGTGAGTGCTGGGGCTATTAATGCCTCGGCGTTAGCGGCTGAAAGTCATGACCTGCATGAGGGCTGTCGAAAACTTGTCGAGCTTTGGAGCCGCCTGCGCAGTGAAGATGTTTTTTATACCGATGCCGTGAACCTTGGGAAAATTGGCTTAAAATGGATGGGTGAATTGTCTTTGGGTGGACTGACGGGTTCGACTCCGGGGCGGGCCTTGCTTGACACCGAACCATTAAAAATACTCTTAGAAAAGAATCTGAATTACGCATCGATCGAAAAGAATCTTAAAGAAAAACATTATTCAGCCCTAGCCATCACCTCGGTGGATTACCAGACCTCTAATTCGATCACTTTTGTTCAAGGTCATGATGACCTTCCAACTTGGAACAAAGTTCGAAAGATCAGTGAAAAAGCTAATATTACAGCCGATCATATTATGGCTTCGGCGGCCATTCCCCTGCTGTTTCCGCCCGTCAAAGTGGATCGAAGGTGGTTCGGTGATGGTTGCGTGCGAAACACTCATCCGTGCGCCCCTAGCATTTACCTGGGCGCTGAGAAATTAATGGTCATTGGAGTTCGCAAACAAGGCAATTCTGTTTATGAAGAAAGCCTTTTGCAAAACGATAAAGCCCCCAGTGTCGCAAGGGTTATTAATGTCATCTTAAATGCTGTTCTTTTAGATGGTATTGAGCTGGACGTCGAACGCCTGGAGCGCGTGAATGAATTTATTCGAAAGGTTCCAAGCCCCCATCAAGGGCATTTGAATTACAAGCCCGTCGATTATCTTTGGATTTCTCCATCGGCGGATCTGGGTGAAATCGCCGCTAGAAAATCTGCCAAACTTCCCCGCGTGATTCGATATTTAATTAAGGGCTTGGGGACTTTGGAAGAAGCCAGCGAAATTGTTAGTTATTTATTGTTCGAACCGTCTTACTGCAGTCAGCTGATAGATCTAGGTTTTCAAGACGCTATGAAACAGCGCGAACAAATTCTTCAGTTTTACACCCGAGAAAAAATCAGTTCAGGACAAGCTTAGATTTCGATTTGAATGCCGACTTCAATCACCTGATTGGGAGGAATTCTAAAAAAAGCGGTTGGTCTTTGGGCGTTTCGTGACATCAGAGCAAAAAGCCGTTCACGCCAGATCCACATCCCCGGAGTATTGCTTGGCAAAATTGTTTCTCGGCCCAAGACAAACGTCGTTTCATTGACATTGAAGTGGATGTCTTGATTGCGACAGGCCTCAAGAATATGTTTCATTTTTGGAATTTCCATAAATCCGTAATAAACCATGATCCGATAAAAATTGGGGATGATTTCCTGAATGGAAACTCGCTTCTCTTTATGAACCGATGGGACTTCTTTGGTGATGATCGTTAAAATGGCGACCCGTTCATGCAAAACTTTGTTGTGTTTTAAATTATGAAGTAAGGGAACAGGAACACCCCATGGATCCCCTGACAAGTACATCGCCGTCCCTGAAACCCTGAGCGGAGGACTGCGCAACAGTTTTGCGCAAAACTCTTCAATGGATAATGAACGCTCTTTCAATCGATGATAAAGAATTTTTCGACCTTTATTCCAAGTTGTCATCAAAAGGTAAATCATGGCCCCAATAAGAAGTGGCACCCATCCACCATGTTCAACTTTGATAATGTTGGAGCCAAAAAAAGCAATATCGAGGATCGCAAAAAAACTGAAAATCGGCACTGACTGGGCCCAACTCCACTTCCATTTTCGCTGGGCTACAATCAACGCCAAAAATGTTGTGATGACCATTGTTCCGGTCACAGCGATTCCATAGGCGGCCGCTAAGTTGCTAGAAGTTTTAAATGTTAGAACCAACCAGATCACTCCAAAAAACAGCGCCCAATTCATAAAGGGAATATAAATTTGGCCAATCTCACGGCTGGACGTGTGGATGATCGAAAGTCTGGGCCAGAAACCCAATTGGATGGCCTGACGAGTGATTGAAAAAACCCCTGAAATAAGAGCCTGAGAGGCAATCACTGTCGCTAATGTGGACAAGATCACAAGCGGCAACAAACCCCAGCTTGGAGCCAACATAAAAAACGGGTTTGAAATGGCTTCCGGGTTTTTAATTAATAGCGCCCCTTGACCGAAATAATTTAAAATTAAAGAAGGAAATACGACAAAAAACCAAGCCCGACGGATCGGAGCGCGACCGAAGTGTCCCATATCGGCGTACAAGGCTTCTCCGCCTGTCACCACCAAAAAGACAGATCCTAAAACTAAAAATCCAATGGTTCCGTTATTGATAAAAAACTGCAAAGCCCAAACCGGATTCAGGCCACTTAAAACATCTGGGTTTAAAGAAATTCCATAAACCCCTAATGCGGCAAGGACAAAAAACCAAACAAGTAAAACAGGTCCAAAAAATAATCCGATTCGACCCGTTCCAAATCTTTGCATTAAAAAAAGCGCATTCATAATAAAGATCGTTAATGGAATCACATAAGGTTCAAAGACCGGCGTCACAAACTTCAAACCTTCAACAGCAGAAAGGACTGAGATCGCAGGCGTGATCACACCGTCTCCGTACAAAAGAGCGGCGCCAAAAAGTCCACAAACAATAACACTAGCCCTTAACAAAGGAGCTTCGCGCCCAGGGATCGTCCCAAGGCTAAGAGCCATCAGGGATAAAATTCCTCCCTCTCCGCGATTGTCGGCGCGCAAGACAAAGAGCATGTATTTAATGCATATCACGATCACTAAAGTCCAAAAAATCAGGGACAGAATTCCTAAAACATTTTCATTGATCACGGGAAGGCTGTGTTCACCGCCAAAACATTCCCTGAGGGCATAAAGCGGACTGGTGCCGATATCACCAAAGACAATTCCCAAAGCACCTAGTGCTAAGGCCCAAATACTGGATTTTGAATCGTCATGAGAGGCCGTCGTTGATTGCACTTTGAAAATGTAACCTGCCTAAGCGTTTATGTCTATGTCGCACCCCATTGACAAAGTTTCAAACGATGCCTTTAATAGTATGAGGGGGATTTATGGAGACAGGTCGACGTTGGTTTGTACTTGAAAATAATCAAGTGAATGGCCCTTACCAAACCTCTGAAGTTGAAGCCTTGATGCCCAATGCAAAAAATTCTTTGATCTGGGGCCGGGGCCTGAGCGAATGGCTGCCGCCGCAAGATTGGATTCAAGCCTTAAAAGACCCGGCTATAAATACGCAAGCTTCATCCGATGAACCTGAGTGGCGGTATCGGCATGAAGGAAAAGAATTTGGCCCGATGACTTTTAAAGCCATGATGGAGATTCTAAAATCCTATTCGGACTTTGAACAATTTGTTGTCTACAATGAAGTCCAAAAAGAATGGCAAGAGTTGTATTTGGTCGCCAAAATTTGCGATGAACTGGGTATTTCGCGCCGAGTTCACCCCCGAGTTCCGATCATGGCTACATTGGTCTGCGAAACACCCCGAGGAGCTGTCACAACAAAAATTATTTCTATTAGCGAAGGCGGACTGGGAGCGAGCGAAGCCAGTCAGTTAAAAATCGGAGAAAAATATAAAGCAACGCTAACCAGTTCAAATTTATATACAACACTCAACTGCATGATTGAAGTGATGTATGTTGGGACCGAGGGCTATGCGGGCTTAAGGTTTTTAAATCTTCCGGCGGAATCCCGAAGCACCATCGTTACCTATATTAATAAGTTCAAAGATTTGCGTAAATAAATAGGAGGAAATATTTAGGCGATTCCCTTGCGGAAGGCTAAAGTACAATTGCGTTTACTTTGAAAACCCATCCGAATTTGAAGATCAAATCCCTCTTTCTTTAAGGTTCTTTTTAAATCCCCCGTGCAGGAAAAAGTCCCTAAACAAACTTGCGGACTGGCCCATTGATGAAGAAAGTTTGTTAAAAATTCGGGCGTCCATAAATCAGGACTGACCGCCCGGCTAAAGGCATCATACATCAGACCATGGAAATGAGGTGTCGATGTTTGGCTGTGCTCAAGAGCCCCCTCCACACGCCAGATTTTCTTTTCATACAGATCTGCCAAAAATTGTTGGCCCCGTTTTAGGTTTTCAAAATTTGAATTAAAAACAAAATTTCCTATTTGGTCATAGGTCTCTTTAACTTCTGGATGAAGGGGTCGATCAAAAATCCACGAAATAAAATACTCTGTCAACTCGGGGACGATCTCAAAACTTTGTAGTTGTAAGGATCGGTTTTGGCTTAGATCCATAAATTCGCGCGCCACCAGAAGCTCGACATAACCGAGCCCCAGTCCGACACTCAGAAACCGAGATTCTGGTAGATCTTGTTCTTTCACCCAATCGGTGACTGGTTTATAGATATAGAGTGTTTCTTCCCAAGCGCCCCCTGAATGATGCATCGACTGGCCGGTTTCAAAATCGGGCCTTGTGGGCGTCGGTCGACGAAGGGTGGGACTGCCATCCTTCGTTTTTTCAAGGCTAAAACCGATCTCTGACCATGATTTCAAGCTTGGATCTCCGAACAAGTTGACAGACCAGTTTTAATTCATCATCACCAACCTATGGAAAAAGGCTGGCGCGGATTACCGTATAACACAATCTCAAGTTTCTACCAGCAGCGTTTTGGAGAGAAAATCTATAAGATTCCTGTTTCCGTTGTGGATGATTGTCCGAATCGGCGGGGCCTTAAGGGCATGCAAACTTGTGTGTTTTGCGATGTTTGGGGATCGGCCGCGCGATCAGAAGCGCAAGACATGGAGCTTTCAAAACAGATCTCTGACTTTGGCAAGCATTTAGGGGATCGCTATCACGCCAAAAATTTCCTGGTGTACTTTCAGGCTTATACAAACTCGTTCACTAAAATTTCGTCATTAAAAAATAACTTTGAAACTTCTTTAGCTTTTCCATTTGTTAAAGGCTTTGTCGTGGGCACCCGCCCCGATTGTTTATCTCCGGCCGTTTTAAATTTATGGCAAGAGTATCATGAAAAATCTTTTGTTTCCGTCGAGCTGGGTGTGCAAAGCTTTTTTGATGATCAGCTGCAGTTTATGCGCCGGGGTCACTCCGCTCAGCAATCATTGGATGCGATCGCAAAAATTTCTTTGAGCACCAATGTTGATTTAGGAATTCATTTGATGTTTGGTCAGCCCGGCGAAACAGATCAACAAATCATCCAGACAGCAGAGCTTGTGAACACCCTACCCATCACTAATATCAAGCTTCATAATTTGCATGTTTTAACCAACACGCCGCTGGAGAAAATGTTTTTAGAGGGTCATTTCAAGCCGATTGAAAGACCTTTGTATGCCCATCGTGTGCAGTTATTCTTAGAGCATCTTTCCCCGCGTTTTTTCCTGCACAGACTGGCGGCTCTAGCGCCGCGAAGGAATGAATTGGTCGCACCCACTTGGACCTCTGATAAAATGGGGACTCATCAGTATATTATTGATCACCTGAGGTCGCAGGGCAGTTATCAGGGACGTCACTTTAAGGCCGTCACTGCTGAAGAACAGCTTGGACAGAAAAATTTCTTTTTAAACTCACAGCCTTTCTCGGGCTTGTGATCCCACACATTTAAGTTCGTTTAAGAAATGTTTCAGAGTTTTTAAAATTTGTCCTTATCTGACAAGGGTTTGCGGGAACTAGACCAGCTTCCCCCTGTAGAAATTAGGCATCGATGCTGGTTCAGAAAGCAGGACCAAGCTGTCAATCAAATCTGATTTCATGCTTAATTGATGTGCAGCGATATAAAATTATGGTCCAAATTAATAAAAAAAATTTGCATCCTCGAAAAGAGTTCAGCACACTAGTTTCAAGATTAGATCCGCCTTATTGATGAGGCTCTTAGACGACAGCACTAGATATAGTGGTGATGTTGAAGAAAAGGCTATGATGGCTCCG
>JAYWEU010000331.1:0-20166 GCA_043779385.1 Pseudobdellovibrionaceae bacterium | reverse complement strand
TTCATCTCAACCTTAACGGGCCTAGTTTTAGCTAGTTTTTTCTATTACTATTTTCAAGTTTTTGAAAAGCGCACGGTTTCTTTTATTAAACTAGCTATCGTTGTTTTTTTATCGACAACTGTTTTTTACCTTTTTCATTCAATCGCAGGTCTTTTGATATTTTTTGATATTTTAGGAATGATTTTTACGGGAATACTTTTGGTGGTCGGTCTGACTGAGAATTTTCAAATGCCTAGAAAAAGTTCCATTCGTTTAGTCAGCGTTTTGCTTGTTCTCATTTTTTCAGTCTGGGCGACAGGCCAAATTCACAATGCTCGTTTAAGCACGACCGGCAATTCTGAGCCCATCGATTTAACGCTTTAAGATCGTCCCGTGGACCCGAATCCCCCGGCACCTCGCTCGGTCGATGACAGTTCCGAAGCAATTTCAAACTGCGCCTGGAACACGGGACATAAAACCATCTGCGCGATCCGTTCTTGATCTTTCACTTCAATGGGCTCTTGGCCTAAATTGACTAAAATAACTTTCACTTCGCCGCGATAATCAGCATCAATTGTCCCCGGCGTATTCAACACCGTCAGCCCCGCTTTGGCCGCCCAGCCACTCCGAGGACGACACTGAATTTCAAAGCCTAAGGGGATTTCAAAACTTAGTCCGGTGGGCACCATGGCGCGCTCGCCAGGCTTTAAAATCATTGTCTGTTCTACTTGCGCTCGGACATCAAACCCGCTGGCGCCTGCCGACTGATAACTGGGAAGTTCTCCTTTAAAATGATTTAACTTTTGGATCTTTACACTAATTTTTTGCATTTTAAATACCTCCGATGCGCCGTTCTTTAAAACTGCCAATCTTCCCACCATGAACTTAATGATTTCAGCCCAGGTCCCAATAAAACGCCAGCCATTTGCTCGGGATTTATTTTTTGATCAATAAAGTCATTCACAGATTTCACCGTCACTTCATTGATCTCATCGACCACAGATTCAACCGCTCTGTATTTACCAAATACCATTTCATTCACACCCAATGACGTCATACGATTTTCAATATCATCTGAACCTAATAGCAAGCTGCCAATGACTTGCTTTTTATAAAGTTCCACTTCCGATTTTGTCACACCCGATTTTTTAATTTTATGAATTTCTTTCGAAACAATCTCGACAAGCTCTTTGACATTTTCTTGATCGGCGCCTGCATAAATAGAAATATGGCCTGTATCGACGAACGTATTCAAAGCGCTATAAATCGTATAAACTAAACCCTTACGCTCACGCACACTTTGGTACAACTTAGAGGTCATCCCGCCGCCCAAAAGTGTGTTCACAATAAAGGACTCGAAACGAAATTTATCTTTAAAGCCACCGGTTGGAAAACCCAAAAGGATATGAACCTGTTCGCTATTTTTTTCCACAATCTTGCGACACGGTTTCCATCGCGCCGGTTTTCGATTTTGGAGAAAACGGGTTTTCTTTTTACTTTTTAATTGTTTCTCAAGTTCAAGGACCAGATCTTGATGATCCAAATCGCCCGCCGCACTGACAATAATATTTTGCCCCGAATACGTGGTCTTATAATAATCCACCACTTCTTTTTGATTCATGCCCGTGATGCTTTTCATGGTGCCTAAAATAGGGCGACCCAAAGGATGCTGGCCATAAACTTCTTCAAAGAAAATGTCATAAATCCACTCTTCATGGTTATCGTCACCCATGGCAAGCTCTTGCAGAATCACGCCTTTTTCTAACTGAAAATCTTTGCGCGACATTTTCATATTACAAACAAGGTCGGCTAAAATTTCAGTGGCTTTGCGCCAGTGATCCTTTAAAACCAGGGCGTGATAGCAAGTGTATTCTTTGGTCGTATAGGCATTCAGCTCGCCACCCAGCGCTTCCAAGGATTTTGCAATTTGGTAAGCTGACCTGGTTTTCGTGGCTTTAAAGACCATATGTTCAAGAAAATGAGAGATTCCGATATGGGATTCAGGCTCATCGCGAGTGCCCGTTAAAACCCACACACCAATGGAAACAGCTCGCGCCGCCGGATGCATTTCACTGACGACGCGGATGCCATTTTTAAGATCTGTTTTTTTAAAGTGAACCAATCGCGACTCCTCAAAGTCTGAAGCCCAGGTGCGGGTTTGTCCCCACCCCTGTCCGGCTGTCAAGGCAATTTAGTTCGGTTGTAACAAAGCTTTCCTGGACAACTTAATGCGTCCGGCTCTGTCAACTTCAAGAACTTTTACGTCAATCGTATCGCCTTCTTTTAACACTTCAGAAACGCTTCGGATGCGATCATGAGCAATTTCAGAAATATGCAGCAAGCCTTGAGTGTTCGGCAAAATTTCAACAAACGCGCCGAATTCAGCAATTTTCACAACACGTCCAGAATAAGTCTTACCCAATTCCGCTTCCGCACAAATGTCCATGATCATGCGCAAAGCTTCTTTCGTTGCTTTTGGATCAGCTGAAGCCACATGAATTGTTCCATCATCTTCGATGTCAATTTTTACGCCGGTTGCTTCAGTGATACCGCGAATGACTTTTCCGCCAGCGCCAATCACTTCACGAATTTTTTCAGGCTTAATTTTGATGGTTTCAATTCTTGGCGCGTATTCAGAAATCTGACCACGAGCCACAGAAATCACTTTTTCCATTTCACCTAAGATATGAAATCGACCTTCTTTAGCTTGTGCTAAAGCCGTTTCGATCACCTGGAACGAAACAGAATCAATTTTGATATCCATTTGTAATGCCGTGATTCCTTCACGAGTTCCTGCCACTTTAAAGTCCATATCACCCAAATGATCTTCATCACCCAAGATGTCAGAAAGAACCGCAAAGCGTTCGCCTTCTTTAATCAGACCCATCGCAATTCCGGCGACATTAGCTTTCAAAGGAACACCGGCATCTAAACACCCAAGCGATGCTGCACAAACTGTCGCCATTGAACTTGAACCATTAGATTCAAGAACTTCAGACACAATTCGCAAAACATACGGAAATTTATCGTAATCAGGAATAACAGCTTTGATCGCTCGTTCAGCCAAGTTTCCATGACCTAATTCACGGCGACCTTGGAATCCGAAACGGCCGACTTCACCGACAGAATAAGGAGGGAAATTATAATGCAACATCAAGCGACGCTTTTCATAAGCAAACAATGAATCAATCATTTGTTCATCATCGCCCGTTCCTAGTGTGACAGCCCCTAATGCTTGAGTTTCACCGCGAGTGAATAAGCTAGAACCATGCGCCCGTGGCAAAATTCCAACTTCACAACTGATCGGACGAATTGTTTTCACATCCCGTCCATCCAAACGAATGGCATTATCTAAAATCATGGCACGAGCGGCTTTGTACTTCACGTCTTCAACAACCGTATTAAGTTCTTTTTTACGAGCTTTTTGAGCATCCTTATCGCCCGCCGTTGCAACAAACTTTTCAGCGGCCGCAGATTTTGCTTTATCAACCGCAGCATAACGCTCTTGTTTTTCTTTGATCTTAAAAGCTGCTGCAATTTGCGGAGTTAACATCGCTTCAGCAGCTGCTCTGAAAGTTTCGTCCATCTGCGCTGGCTTGAAAGCCCGCTTTTGCTTAGAACCAAATTTTTCACGAAGTTCATCTTGAATATTTAAAAGTGGAAGTAAAGCCTGGTGACCAAACTTAAGCGCCGCCATCGCGTCCGCTTCGGTCATAAATTTCGCTTCACCTTCAACCATCAACAAACCATTACGAGTTCCTGCAATGATGATATTCAAATCTGATTTTTCAAGTTGCTGCGGAGCTGGATTTGCCACCAATTGACCATCAATCCGGCCAATTTGAATGGCACCTGTTGGGCCATTGAATGGAATATCAGAAATATGCAATGCCGCCGAAGCCCCAAGACTGGCTAAAATTTCCAAAGGAAAAGTTCCATCAGCGCTCAGAACTGTTGCTACGACTTGCGTTTCAAATCTGTATCCGTCTGGAAAGCTTGGGCGCAAAGGACGATCAATCAATCGTGCATTTAAAACTTGATCCGTTGAAGGCTTGCCTTCCCGCTTAAAGTAACCGCCCGGAATTTTTCCAGCTGCATAAAACTTTTCGATGTATTCAACAGTCAGTGGGAAAAAATCTAAATCTTTTTCTTCTTTGGCAGACACCGCAGTGACTAAAACCAAGTTGCTTCCACAGCTGACTAACACAGACCCGTCTGCTTGCTTTGCCATCCGACCAGTTTCGATCGTAATTTGTCGGCCACCAACAGATGTTGTAACGGTCGTTTTCATCTACACTCCTTCGTTCTTACAGAATTTTTTTATTGAGAGGAAATTAAAAAGGCCTGTTTTCACAGGCCTTGGGATTATTACTTACGGATTTCTAATTCTTTGATCAAAGACTCATACTTTTTAACGTCAACGCGTTTTAAGTAATCCAATAATTTACGACGTCGGTTAACAACACGAACCAGACCGCGACGGCCATGATGATCTTTTTTGTGCATAGAAAAATGCGGCATTAAAAGATTAATTCGAGCGGTTAAAAGAGCGACTTGTACTTCTGGAGAACCAGTATCCAAGTCAGCACGCTGAAAATGCTTAATGATGTTCTGAGAAAGTTCCTTCGTGACTGCCATTAAAGCCTCCTAAAAATGGACGTTGCCGTCCTAAAATCACTGAATTCAGATTGATTTCAGTGCCCGCCCCAAGATCGTCATGGCTGTCGAAAAAGGAGCTAGGAAAATTGAGTCTTTTTAATACCTTCTAGCCCGCATTGGGTCAAGAGGCATTAAAATGGCAGCGGATCAAAATGCAATGGAATGGGGCGTTTCTTCGCCATTTTCGCCGACCTTTGACAGACAGGAGTGCTCATCTGTAATCCTTTTGATTTCAGATGAAGAACGAGTGATTTCAAAGATAATCTCAGACCCAGGACAACTCTCTAGAACAAGCCGGAACTGCCTTACATCAGAGCTAAGATCCATGAAGTTGGCACCCACCACAGAAGTCGAACCCCTTAAAGTGTTCTTCAAATAATTATAAATCTCGGGCTCACCGGTTTGAATGGGTTGAACAGAGTGATCAAAAAACTTCAACTTGGAATTGGACGCGATAATTTTTAAGTCGATTGCTTGAGCTAAACCCTCTAATTTTTGGCCGTACATGGATTGAGCCTGCGCCCGTTCGTCATCTGATAGAATCGAATAGGGCCTTACATAGTTCCATCCATAACCCCAACGAAATCCAGCCCAAGTGTGGGGCCGTCCTCCCATTCGGACGGCAGAAAAGTAAATTTCGCCAATGATGGAGTTGGCTTTTTGTTGGATACAACTCTTCAAGTTTTCATCAGCAGTCAGGCGCTCTTTTTCAGTCCCTCCAAGCCAATAAGCCAGATCATGTTGTACACAACATGTTGCCCAGCTGATTTTCGTCCCAGGAACTGAACCGGGACTTAAAGAACATCCCTCAGATCTAAAAGGTCTTAAAAGACCCTTTTCAAACGGAAAAGCACTTGGTCCAACTCTTAACCCTGCCAAACTGCTTGGCAGATTTTGCGGCGGCGGGGCCATTTGGGCGAATGCAGTTACGAGATTCATAAAAATTAAATAAAAAACAATTTTTTTCATGAGTGCTCCCTTTTATAACCGCTTCTACAAATAAGTCCACCAAAGTTAGCTTTTTTATTTTTCATTTATAATTTTTTAATCAATAAATTGAAGGCTCGTCTTCATCGCAGTCGTATGCCTTTTGATTACTTCAGGCCGGCTACGATCATTTATTAATTTTTCAATTTGCTCGGCGCTACTATCTTTCGGTCCCAATTTCAATTGATGACGATATTCTTTTTTAACAGTAGCAATCGTTTCGCCAAAAGTTTCTTTCCAGATTAAATATCCTAAGCTTGAGTTCTTATTATATGTATATTCAGATGCCGCTCTTCTGTAACCATTCATTTTAAGAAGCTCTCGAACAGTTTCAGTAATCTTGGTTGAATTTTTATCGGGCTTTAGGGATCTAAAATCTGTTATACCTGAAAGGCCATAGAGATAATCATCGATATCAAATTCATTCTTCAGAGAGTTCTTTTTAAGTAAAGCCACGTATTTCGAATGAAGATCATCGCAACTCGTGGCTTTTTTCGCCATGTCGATCAATCGGTCCCCGAGGGACTTGGCTTTTAAAAAATCCTCTAAACGATATGCAGCTGTTTCATTGGTAGGCGCCAAAAACTTAAAATTGCTTTCGATCTCTTCAATCGAAGACTTTGCGTTAGTCTTTTTTTTCTCTAATACTGTTTTTCTACCCTTAAGCACTTCTTCTATATTTTTAAGTCTTTCATATTGCTCTTCTGGTGTTTTTCCCGCAGGCACTCCGTAAGCAGCGTCCTCTCTTTTCTCCTGCTCTTCATCTTTATTGAGATAATCTTGAAATAATTCACTATCAAGAATCGCCAGTCTATTTCTTGTCAGTTGATAAAAAATTTCAGATTTAAACTGTAATCCAGAGATAGCCCGCTCAATACCGAGGTAGCTGGCCGTGTTCAGTCTATTTAAATCTTCCTGCATACAAGCTTGAGCCATATCCTTTGTTAAGGCCAGTGCGGATTGATTAACAATACCAAAAGAAATTACTGCAAAAGTGAATGTAGATATCAGTTTTAAACCAGTCATAGAAACTCCTTGAGTCTAAGAAATGCAATTGATATCGTTTCAAAGTTTGTGGGATTAATTTCCCTTTATTCAAACAAGAACGACGTTTCGAGGCTTAAGATAGCGAAAGCCATGCCGGTGTATAAATTGATTTAATGGGAGCTGGTCGAGAATAGAGTGTCGAAGCATCTCGTCTTAATACGCTAAAAGTCACTGACTAGAAGTTCGACAGCGATTTTTTTTGATTTTATTCCGCCACCGGTTTGTAATTTGAAAGCTATCTCACGGCTTTCTTGTTTTTATTTTTCCCTTTGGACCGATGGAAACATTAAATTATCGTTTTTAGAGGTGACCGTGGAAAATTAAAATCCTACAACATTCGGAACGGTATCATGCAATTTGAAAACCAACTGAAGTGTAATAAAAAGGAGGGAAAAACAATTTTTGAAACCCATTGCCAAATCCCACCCGAAGTGGAGCCCCAATTTAAAAGTTTAGGAATCTGAATGGTTATTCATCGCAAACGAGGCTTCATTCGCGGACAAGTGCTTTTTAATAAAATCCCTATCACACCACTGCACCGCCTGATGCTTGTCGGGTTCATTATTTTTAATCGATTTGATATCGCCCTTAGCTTTAAAGAAAATCCCTAGCCAGTGGGTATTTCCGATGATTCGCGTATCGACACCAATGAGCTGTAGCTCAGTTGGAGTAAAACAAATTTCTTCAGAAAGCTCTCTGATAAGCCCAGTTTCAGGACTTTCTCCAAATTCCAGCGTACCGCCTGGCAGAATCCATAATCCACCGGCAATTTTTTGATCTGGCTTTTTGTGAACCATTAAAATTTTATTTTCATTGTTGGATATAATCGCACGACTATAAATCTTAAAAATTTGCGTGGTCATCAGCAGTTGAACACACGACGAATCGTAAATCCCTTGCCGGGCTCAATTCCAACAAAGCCCATCGGCCTCTGGGTTTCACCTGAAAGGATAAACACATACTGGTCTTTTTTCGGATCAAAACCTTGAATCAATCGCGATCTTAAATCGAAACTGATCTGTCCATTTTGAAAAAGCCTGGCATCTAAGCCTTTCACTTGCACGCGCTTACTTGCTGATAACGCATGTTCTAATCTGACCAGTGCCGAGCAGGATTCATCACTGCTCAGTTTTTGGCCGATCTCTTCAAGAGTTGCGGCTTGTTCAATCGAAAACGGCATTGAACTTGTTCGCTCCAATGTTTCCATAGTGGCTGAACTGCCTAAACTTTTTCCTAATTGATCGACCCAAGTCCGAATAAAGCTGCCTTTTGAGCACGATAAGTGAAACGAGGCTCTGCGACCCTCTTGATCAGAGTCCAGATAATTCACATCCCAAAATTTCATTTCTTTTGTGGGAATTTCGACAGCGATGCCTTCGCGGGCATATTCATAAAGTTTTTTTCCATCGATTTTTTTTGCTGAGTATCTTGGAATCGGCCAATCAAAAGCGCCTTTTAAATCGGTTCCGCCATTCTTAATGGCGACAGACGAAGTAGGAATCTCGGTCGTTTTTGTGACTGTCCCCGTGACATCTAAAGTATCCGTTTCCTGACCGAATAAAACTCCGACGCGATAACTCTTATCGCCTTCTAAAATATACTGACTGATTTTGGTGGCCTCACCAACCAGTAAAATAAGCAAACCTGTGGCTAAGGGATCCAGAGTGCCACAGTGTCCAACGCTGGAAGTTCCAAAAACTCGTCGGGCCCGCGCGACAACATCATGACTGGTCATTCCGGCAGGCTTTTTCACTAAAGCCAAACCGTGAAACAAGGGATTATTATTCTTCATCGAGGCTGGTCTCATCTTTAGAGCCGATCACTTTTTGATCTTGCAGCTCTTTTAGAATGCGCTCAACCTTGAGGACACTTTCAGTGGTGGTGTCAGGAAAAAAACTAAGCTTTGGGCAATAGCGCATACGCAGATGTTCGCCCAAATGGGTTTGAATAAACCTCGATTTATCTTGCAAGATTTCCATCACTTGATCGCGTTCATTTTCGCTGCCAAGCACACTGATAAAAACTTTCGCTGATCTTAAATCCGCTGGCATTTTAACATGCGAAACAGTCACGATTCCAGGCAGGCGTTCATTCAGGCCGTGCAATATATATTGCGCGACTGCCATTTGAACTTCTTTTTCTGCCCGGGCGACCCTGCGCCCGTCAGAGCTTGCGCCCGTTCCGTCTTTTGGCTTCATATTATGTCGATGCTTCCAAAGGAGTCAGCTCGCGAGCCACTTCTTCTTTAATAAAAGCTTCGATTTGATCGCCGACTTTAATATCGTTAAAGTTTTCAATGCCTATACCACATTCAAAACCTGAAGCGACTTCTTTCGCATCATCTTTAAATCGCTTTAAAGACGCAAGCTTCCCTTCGTAAACGATTTTTCCGTCACGAAGCAAGCGAACCATATTTGATCGCTGAATTTTTCCATCCGCCACAAAACAACCGGCAATCATACCCAATTTTGGCACGTTGAAAGTATTTCGAACTTCAGCGCGACCCATGACTTTTTCAATCACATCAGGAGTCAGCAATCCCGCCATGGCTTTTCTAATATCATCCATCATTTCGTAAACAATCGAGTAAGTTCTAACGTTAACGCCAATTTGTTTGGCCTTAGCTTGCGCTCCCGTGTCCGGACGAACATTGAATCCAAGAATAATTCCCTTCGCCGTATGGGCTAAAAGAACGTCTGATTCAGAAATTCCACCGACTGCCGAATAAATTAATTTTGTTTTTACTTCTTTGGTCGCGACTTTTTCTAACATGCCACGAATGGCTTCCACCGAACCATGCACGTCAGCTTTAAGGACAATAGCAAGTTCTTTGACATCGCCTTTTGTGACTTTGGCAAAGATATCTTCAAGCGAAAGCTTTTTGGTTTCTGAGGCAACGCGAAGTTGTTCCCGACGAATTGCTACAACTTGGTCTCCAGCCGCTTCATTTTGAACGATATCAAAACGATCGCCGGCTTGTGGAACTTCATCAAGACCTTGGATCTCGACCGGCATTCCTGGACCGACTTCTTTGACTCGCTCGCCTTTATCATTCATTAAAGACTTAATTTTACCCATCGCCATGCCCGCGACGATATTTTGTCCAATGCGAACCGAACCATCTTTCACAAGGATCGTTGCCACAGGGCCTTTGCCTTTTTCCACTTTGGATTCAATGACGATTCCAGTTCCAGGCTTTTTAGGATTGGCTTTCAGTTCTGCAATTTCAGCGACCAATTTAATTTGCTCTAAAAGCTCTTTCAAACCGGTTTTTTTCATAGCAGACACTGGACAATAAATGGTTGTACCGCCCCACTCTTCAGGGACCAGTTCAAACTCTGTTAATTGCTGTTTTACTTTTTCTGGATTGGCTCCAGGTTTATCCATTTTATTGATTGCAACGATAATTGGAACACCAGCCGCTTTAGCATGCGACACTGCTTCCGCCGTTTGTGGCATCATTCCATCATCGGCAGCAACAACGATCACAGCCACATCCGTTGCGTTTGCACCACGAGCTCGCATGGCTGTAAAAGCCTCATGGCCCGGAGTATCTAGGAAAGTGATCAGGCTGCCGTCTTCAAGTTTTACGCTGTAGGCCCCAATATGCTGAGTGATTCCACCCGCTTCGCGACCGGCAACATCAGTTTTTCGAATCGCATCGAGCAAACTTGTTTTACCATGATCGACGTGACCCATGATGGTTACAACCGGCGGACGAATGATCGTGTCGGCGGTATCAGCTTCAACAACAACAGCTAAATCAGTGATCAGCTGTTCTGCCGATCGCTGCACGTTCTGGGCTTCCCAACCAAATTCTGGAACAATCAAAGCAATCGTATCGAAATCAAGTTCTGTGTTGATATTAGCGGTCACTCCATTTTGCATTAAAGCTTTGGTTAATTGCCCTGCTTTAATGCCAATTTCTTGGCCAAGATCTGCGACTTTCATGGTGCCAAAAACTTTCACAATACGCTTCGAGGCTTTTGATTTTGTAATTTCAGTTTTTAAAGCCTGACGATTTAAAAATTCTTTTCGTTTTTTAGGTTGAAAAACCATTTCTCGTTTACGAAATTCGACCGGATTAAAGGTCGAAACCACTTCTTCTTTTTCACGAGCTGGAGCTGGGGCTGGAACAGCATCCATTCGTTTACGCTTATCGAAAATACCTTTTTTAGCTTTCCCGTGCTCATCCAATTGGGGTGGCATTTCAGGAGTTGTCGAAGCTGACACAAATCCAGGACGAAGACTTCGATTCGGGCCACTGCGCGAAGGACCACTAAAGCCCCCCGGACGAGACGGACCTCCAGGTCCTCCACTCGGTTGAGGACGACTTCCGCCGCCACCGCCTGCTCCATTCGGCGTTGGTCCCCCTGGATTTTGCACGCGGCCTAAATCCATTCGACCAATAATATTTTTTCGTCCCACTTGTGTGGCTGGCGTCGAAGAGCTGGCCACGCCACTGCCGCCAATAGAAACTTCTTTCTTACGAGCAGGGCTACTAACGATACTAGTTCTGACAATCACTTCGGGTTGTTTTTCTTCCACTTCAGCCGCCGCTTCAAGTTCTACAGACTGAGCCGCAGCACTGGGGATAATTTCTGCGACTTCTTCAGCCGCCTTGTGCCCGACGGTTCCATCTTGTCCAGCTGTTGGCGGAGCTGATTCTTGCGAAATGCCTTCTTCTGGTTTTCTACGAACCACTTTTTTAGCAGCAGCTGCAGATCCAGTGGGTTCAGGAACGATTTCTTCTTCGGGCTCAACAGAGGCCGCCATGGGTATCACTTCTTCAGCGGCTTCTTCAGCGGCTGTGGGCTTACGACGTACGACTTTCGATTTTGCTGCTACAGCCGCCGCGGCGGGTTCTGCTTTTTTAGTTTCAGCTTTTTTAGCGGGCGCTTTTTTAGCCACGGCCTTTTTCTTTGGAGCTTCAGATTTCCCCGACGAATTCAGTCGCACTTTAATTTGCTCAAGAAGGTCCGGCTCCAGTTCAGCCATATGGCTTTTCACTGGCAATTGCCACTCTCTGATTTTGTCCATCAGCGCCAAGGGCGTCAAACCAACTTCTTTTGCAAATTCAAATACTTTCGGATTACTCACTCAATCTCCTTTTAATTCTCAAAACTAAAATCTAAAAATAGTAAACCCAACTTCAAACCTAAGATTCCGTCGTTTCCACTTTGGCATCGCCATCTTCTTGAGCTTCTAGTTTTTGTAATTCTTGTTTTAAACGCTGATCTGCTTGTTGTTTCGCAGACCCTGAAGTTGTCGGTTTGCTCTCTTTTGCAGCCGATGGGGCCACAGGAATTGGCGTTCCTTCGCTCTCGTACTTCGCAATCAGTTCCTTAGCATCTTGAATTAGCTTTTCCGCTTTTTCGCCTTCTTCATAGCCAGGAATGCTGTTGATATCATCCAATGAGGCATTTGCGACAGCCTGGAAAGATCCAAAACCTGATTGAAAAATATTTTGCGCCATGGTCTCAGTCATATTTGGAATGAGCATCAAGTTAAAAATGGCTTCCGCTGTGCGATTCGAAGCTGAAGACTCTGACATGATATCAATTTTCCAGGTCGTTAACTTGGCAGCCAATCGGACATTCTGACCTTTTTTACCAATCGCTAAGCTTAATTGCGAGTCTGGCACAACAATTTCCATCTCTTTATTTTGCTCGTCGACAAACACTCTAGAAATTTCAGCGGGTGCCAAAGCATTACAAGCAAAGCGAGTCACGTCCTCATCCCAAGGAACGATATCAATTTTTTCACCCCGCAGCTCTTGCACAATATTTTGAACTCGGCTGCCTTTCATTCCGACGCAAGCGCCGACAGGATCCACCGAAGAATCTTTTGATCGCACAGCAATTTTAGCACGGGCTCCAGGTTCACGGGCGGCCGCCATAATTTCAACAATGCCGTCATAAATCTCGGGCACTTCCATTTCAAAAAGTTTCATTAAATATTGTTCAGAGGCCCGCGACATAATGATCTGAGGACCCCGAGTTGTTTGCCGAACTTCCAACAGAAAACCTTGAATGCGATCACCGGGTTTGTACTGCTCACCAGGGATTTGTTCGCGCATGGGAATAAAAGCTTCCGTGCGGCCTAAGTCGACAACGATGGCACCTTTTTCAACACGACGGGCAATGCCTGAAGCGATCTCACCTTTACGCTGTTCAAATTCGTTAAAAATAATATCGCGTTCTGCATCGCGAACTTTTTGCATAATAATTTGTTTGGCTGTTTGAGCCGCAATACGACCCAGCTCAGAGGTGTCCATTTTAATCCCTAAAGAGTCCGCCAATTGCGCAGCAGGATCTAATTTCAAAGCGTCATCCAAAGGAATTTCAACTTCTTCGTCGATATAAGCTTCACGAGTGACGACCTCTTTGAATTCAAAAAGTTCAACCTCGCCAGAATCTTCATTGTAGGAAGCTTCAATTTCACGATAGGTGCCATATTTTTTACGGGCAGCCACTAACATTCCTTGAGTGACAGCTTCAATGACGATCGCTTTATCGATGCCTTTGTCTTTGCCCACTTGCTCAATCACGCGACTTAGATCTGAAAATACATTGTCTGCCATTGGACCCTCTTTATTTTTTCTTAGGTTTTCGAGCTGCTTTCTTTGCTTCTCGAGCCAATTGTTTTGCTTCTTTCACTAATTGCTTAGCTTCTTTTGCTGCCTTCTTAGATTCATCAATCACTTCTTTAAATTCAAAAACAACTTTTGATTTTTCGACCGCCGACAAAGGAATTTTGAAATTTCCCTCAGTGGAATCAAAAACCAAATTTTGATCTTCAAAGCCCGTCAGAACTTCCTCGACGTTGCGAGAATTCTTTAAACGCTCGACCTGAACCCCGAACGACTGCATGGGCTCTGTGGTGCGAACGGCAATCTTTTTGCCGATGACTTTTTCAAAATGCCACGATTTTTTTAAGGGTCGATCCACTCCGGGAGTTGAAACTTCCAAGTGGTAGGGCCCGCCTGGAATGACATCGTCCGTGTCCAACAGAGAATTTAATTCCCTCGAAACGGTGGAGCAGTCATCGATCCCCGCGCCCCCTTCTTTATCAACGTAAACACGAAGCGTTCGACCCAAGCCTGTTCCGAGGAACTCAAGGTCGTAAAGAAAACAGCCGCCCCGATGACAAACTTCGCCTGCCATCTGCTCGACTTTTTCTAACCATTGCGGCGATTCAATCATCAACACCCTTAACTAAAATTTGACGGCGTTCAAAACCGTTCTTTTGGTGGCCCAAACTTGTTTCGGTTCCACACTGACCCTCAAAATAAAAATGGGCCCTTCAAGGCCCATTTCTAACAGCCCGAAGCTAGCAAAAATGATGAGCCGAAGCAAGGACTTAGAAATCTTTTCTGAGAAAACTCATCAGCACCGCCGAGGCGCCGTCAGAATAGTAATTTTTGCGGAGCCCTGTCGGCTTAAAACCCAGGTCATGATAAAGCTTTAAGGCCGAATGGTTGAGCTCATGGACCTCCAACCAAATACTTTTTTGACAGCCCGCAATAAGGTTGCTTAAAAGCTCTCGCATAGCACCCTCCCGACGCAAAGAGGGATCGGTTCCCAGGGCCATCACTTCGTAGGCGTCCGGTCCCTCGCGCCATAATACGAAGGCTCGTAAGGCTGAATCCAACCGCAGGCCCCAGGCTTCAGACATTTTAAGTTCACTCTGCACTTGCGCCGGGGACCAATTAAACCCCGGACTTTTTTCAAAGGTCTCTATCAAAGTCAGAAGCTCTGGAACGTGGACCTCTTGCAAACGAAATATCTGTGGCGTTTTCATACCTCAAAATCCCATGGTGTCGGGGGCCTTGGCAACTGGGCACAAAGGTCCTGGGGAATCAATTTTTCAAACTGCTGATGAACAGAAGCTTTGTTCAAACTTTGATCAATAAAAATAAATAGTCTAGATTCACCCTCCAAGGGTCCCCAAATTGCCTGAGATTTTATATATTTATGCAATGAAGCAAACCGTGAAGCTTCTCGAAATCCCAGATGTCGAGACGGCTGAAAATTTTAATTCAACGGCCGATATCGTGATTGGGGATCAGTTCCCAGCCTCCACAGTTTTGTCTTTGTACACCAACAGAAATGTAAAACATATTATTCAAAAATCAAATCTATGCTCCGAAACCGAAATTAAAGCGGCATCCACCATGCTGCTCGCTCCGCAACAGTTTATTGATTTTCCACTGGCGACGATTTTTGGTCATGAAAATCCAGATCAAGCCCTAGAAAATTCGCTGGCTCAATATTCTTTTTATATTTCAGATGTAGATCAAAAAACCGAATACTTAGATATGCTCGAAGATTACGTGCAACAGTATGCATCACCCAAATCAATGTCCTTAGATGTCCGTGCCGTCGCTGATGAGGTGATTACTAATTCTGTCTTTAATGCCCCCTTTGTTGATATGGAAAATTCTTTTTCAGGGCCGACTCGCGACAAGGGTAAAGTCATGATTGACCCCAACAAAAAGCCTTATTCTTTCGTCGGAAAAGATACACAAAGATTTGTTTTTGGCTGCAAAGATTATTACGGGCGTTTAAATGTAAGAAAACTAATTGCACGGATCCAGCTTTGTTATCAGAATAATCCAGGACAACAAATCAATTACGGGCCGGGCGGTGCTGGCATTGGATCGTTTATGATCTTTGATTCGTGCGTCAGTCTTTATGTCGCCGTAGATGCCAATAAATCGACAACACTTTGCTGCGTCTTTCCATTGAATATGGCAGCACGACAAAGACACTTGGTGCCGAAAAATTTGCATATTTACTTTTAAGTTTTAGAAAGCAGGGGTTGATATTTATGGAGTCCAAATTCGCAGCAAATTTAAATGGTGAAAATTTGGTGATCACAATGACAGGTGAAGTGACCGGGCAAAGCCAACTTCCTATCATTAAGGGCATGAAAGCTCGCAAAATGCTGATTGATCTAGCGGGTCTTAAATATATCAATTCAGGCGGCGTGCGAAATTGGATTTTATGGATGGCGCAGGCTAAAGAAATTCTTCCCGAGGCGACTTTTCAGTTTGAAAATTTTCCTGCGGCCTTTGTTAAACAGGTCGCATCGATTCAAGGTTTCTTACCGCCCGGTTCGACAGTGAATTCTTTTTTTGTCCCGTTTTTCTGTCCAACATGTGATCACTCTTGTGAAAAATTATTTTTAAAACAGAAGGATTTAATGAATCAGATCGTTTCTATTCCGTGCACCGTCTGCAGCGGAAAAATGGAAATTGATGCTGTTCCTGAGCACTATCTAGAACTTTAACTTTAGCGAATGCTAATATGAAGATGATTGGCTCGACCAATATTTTTTCGGCGACCTTCCAATAAAAAAGTACAAGCAACAATGGATCGTTTTCTTTTTTCACCAAACATATAAAAATTAGCACAATTTTCGATCATAAATTTCATTCCCATACCGGCCCCGGCCGTCGACATCATGGGCGACGATTGTTTTTGCGAAAAAATCTCTACCAGGCGATTTAAAATGACCTGACGTTCTATTGATCCGAAAGGATCTTCACAGCCGATCACGACCTTCTGAGGTGAATAACAAGAAAAAAGTTTAACCTTTTTACCTTGCGGAAGCGTGATATCAACTTCGCGTGGAACTTTTTGGAAAAGGCGATCTCCGTTGAACCCGATGGGTGCATTATAAAGGGCGTTGCTGATCATTTCATCGGCCGCCTGCAAACAGATATCTTCAATGCTGCGAAGGGCGCGCTCTTGTTTAAAAAAAACTCCAAGCTCATTGATCAGAAAGGGTTTCTCTTCACTGCTATTAAAGTTCCTTATAAAATTCGTATCTTTCGTCGCATCCTCGGGAGTGGGCGCAAAACCTTGAAAAAAATAGGGAATGGGATTTTCAGTAAAACTATCCGGGCGCTTACTCATCAAGCAAGAGGCAAACAACTGCGCACCAAAGTCTTTTCGCGAAGAGTACAGGACATGCTCATAACCTTTAAGAAGGAACTCCATCGGGTTGCAGTCCTCGCCCTCGGGATCAATCACAATAATGGTTGATTCTTTTTCCCCTTGTCCGACAAGGCCCAAGTCCGAAGGGATCCTGATCACACGTATATTTCTTAGCAGATTGCCAATGGCGTGCTGGCGAGAGGGCGGCCAAAGTTTTGAAAATTCATCAAAAAGACTTCTCATTTTTTGAAAAAGGAAAAAAACGAATCCGTCACATCCATCTCCATTGTATTTCCTTTTGAATCCTTTACTGGCGGCAGATTCAACATACCTTCGGGGTTAAAATCCCGCCCTTTGACCAAGTGAATTTCGATCGTTTCTTGCGTGGCTTCACTGTAAAATGGAACAAAAAAAGACATCACCGTCATGTTCGGCTTTAAGAACCCGCTAATATTTCCAAAGTTCTTAACAAAAATAGCCGGACAGTTTTCCAGTCGAATGGATTTAACCATGGCATGTTTTTCGCCCCATAATAAAAAATTTCGAACGCCGATGGAATTAATATTAGTCACTCGGCCTAAATCGATTCTTAAAATAGTGGCGCCTGCATGAAGAGGCATCAGTGCTTTTTCATCGATGGTCCCTACCAGTTCAAGCTTGGTCTCATTGGCATTGGATGTTTCTTTAATATCAATTGGCATGGATTAAAATATATACCTAATGAAGGGGCCTGTCAGATACGCATTGAAAGTTCATACCTATGTCTAGGAACTATTGAGGCGCCTTCATACTCTCGATCAGCAGATTTCGAATTTTATATTTCTTTTTTAGAAGCTCAAACCAAGATCGCAGTTTTTCTTCTTTTTGCTGCTGAGCTAAATAAACCTTAATGTTTTCTTTAAAGTTATCTAACGTTGATGAGCCAAACTTAAGGCGGTTTCTTTCGAAGTAAGTTTGGGCCTCGGCATCAGTGATAATGCCGGACATAGACTCTGATTTGATCTTTATAAAATTTCTTGAGATCAGCTTGATCAGAATAATTTTTTTGACGGTTGCTGGGTCGGCCTCAAGCCCCTGCCAGTATGATTTTGAACCAGTGACTTTTTCAACTTGATTAATGGCGTCTTTCAATTCGGCGTCCTTGACCTGCCCGACTGAAAAACTTTCGCCCTCAAGTACCGCCGCCCGCTCTAATAAATAGGTCGTGGTCAGCTCAGGAAATTTTGTATCTTTGATCTGAACTTCATAAAGGCTTGTGGCTTTATTGGAGTTGGGTTCGTTTAAAATTTTATCAATCACGGCGGCGATCTGGACTTCGCGACTTGTGATGACCTCCTGCCCGACATTCCCAGCCGATTGCGTGATGGTCGCAGCCCAACTAAATGCAAAAAAAAGAAATAACATGCTTTCAATGTTTCATATTTTAGGCCAGATAGAAAGTCGCGGCTGCTAAAAAAAAGAACCCAGACTTTTGATGGTCTGGGTTCCTACGTCATTCATGATGACTAACGAAGATCAAATTTTTAATTCAAAAGGCCTTTGCTTTAGAAGCTCACTCGAGCCGCTAAAGACATATTCCAATACTGTAATTTTTCAATCGGAGTTCCATAAGCCTGGGAGTCCAAAAACCCACCATTACCCTGGGAAACCCGGCTGCTCAGATTAAACATGTATCTGAAATCTGCACCCAAAGTAAATCGTGGCGAGAATTCAAAATCAGCTCCGGTCACAACACCTAAGTCAATCGCTTGCGAGTTGGCATCGCTTCCACCTTGTTGCGAGCTGCCACCGTAATTCTCAGCCGACCAAGCAAATGTTCGGTAAGAGTACTGAGCCGCGCCACCAAGAATGGGGCGAACCATACCATTTAAAAGATAATACTTCATAGCCACTGCAAAACCATACTGCTGTACGTCCACTAAAGTGGGCGCGTACTGATTTCCATAATAGTAACTAGCACCATCGACTTTTGCGACTGTGTAGTTAGAGTAGATGAATGAACCCTCCACGGCGTAGGCATCCTCAAACTTCGTTCCAAATGAAGCTCCCAAAATATAGTTCCCCCGAACATTTTGGACATCTGGATACTCACCGACACCGGCAAGGGCAGAAAAATATTTCTGCGTTGTAGGAGCGACAACCGCTTTTTTTTCAGCATCTAAAGCTGTTCTTACTTCTTCACGGACGATATCGCGTGAGTCTTCTTGACTGACAGCCGCTGTTTGCACAGGCGCTGCTGGCGCTGGAGCGACAATGGCGATCGGTGCTACTGCGACAGGCGCAACGGGTGCCGGCGCAATCACAACAGATTGTTCTTGCTGCTGTTGTTGCTGCGGCTGAGCTTGTCCCATTTGGTTAAACTTTTCACCAAATAGCACGTCGGCTCTTCGTTTCTCGTCATCCATCCGAGACACTTCTAACTTTTCAACGATTTTAGACTCTGTATCAGCTTCGACTTGCTGTCTAGCTTCACGAATCTGATCTGCACGAGACTTCTTTAATGGCGAAGCTTCGATATAGGTCGTTGGTTGTTTTTGAACCTGCGACTGCTGCGCCAACGCTTGATTCGAAGCTTGTGCATTCGCCGTTGGTGTCGCTTGGTTCAATATATAGATCGGTTGACCTTGGCCAGAACCCTGCGGAGCAATCGTGCCCGTTGAGGTGCTGGAAGGCGCCGCTCTGCTACTATACATCTGATCGATTTCTGCATCGACCTCGCTGTCCACAGCTTGCGATCGCGCGGCAAAACCCGGTGCGGTCATCAAACTTAAAACAGCCGTCAATAAGACGCGTTTTTTCATATCATCTCCTCGTTAGTCAAAACTCATTACTTTGATCTGCATGCTACCTAAGCAATGCCTATGCCACGAGCACCCCGATTTGGTCGCCCTTGTAACGCTTCAATATGTTTGAGCTTTCTAATGTGGTTGCCAGGGTTTAAATGACACCACTGACAGCAAATGTGACCAGAACCGTGACAAGCCATGAAAAAACTTCTTGAGTGAAGAGCTGTCTATAAGTTAGAAACAGAGCTCCAATTTTCTTCAAATTTACAGATGGCTCTGTGGTGGAATTGGTAGACGCGCTGGACTCAAAATCCAGTGTCCGCAAGGACGTGGGAGTTCGATTCTCCCCGGAGCCACCAAAAGTTATCAAGCAAAGCCCCAACTGTAGATTTAAAATTGGCATAACCTGTGATAGTCTTAGGCCATGAAGCAAAAGAAAAACTCTTCTCTTAATAAACCGCTAAAATCGATCTCGGCATCCGAAGCTCGTGATTTTATCATTAAAAATAAAGAGAAGTTCATTTTGGAGTTCGGCCAAGAGAAATATGACAAGACCATCGCCGAATACGAGACACATCTGGGAAATCGAAAAAAATCAGCTCGAGGAAATGACCTCGAACCTATCTGAGTCTGAACTTGCCCTAATTAATGCCTTTATGAAAAATCCCAATAAAAACTATCTTGAAGCCAATATTGTGTCGCTGATTAATACGCAGGACGGAACCACAGAACGCTGGAAATACGTTCTTAGCAAAAATCTTTTT
>JAYWEU010000330.1:0-7747 GCA_043779385.1 Pseudobdellovibrionaceae bacterium | reverse complement strand
GAGAAGGGGACTTTCATGAAACTTTTAGGTTTAAATATACTTCCGTCGGCCGCACTTATTCTGACTTTCTTAGTGGCGCCCTACAGCCAGGCTGATTTAACACCTATTTTACCGATCAAACATGAAATTCCTGGCGCCATCAGTTTGTCTATTTCTCCTTCAGGACAGAAGTTTTTTGAGAAACACCTGGGCCAAATCATTACAAATTTGGGCTTTAACCTTTCAGAGGGCTACTTTAGCGAGCAGACCGTGGTCTCACCAACGACCGTCAACTTGGATGAACTTGAAAAGAAGTTTCCAGAACCAATTAAAGTGGTCAAAGAAGTTCGGACTTTACTGACTGAATGGTTGGTCGGATTTACCTTAAGGGACCATAGACCCGCCTTTCAAATTGGCGCTTCAGAATATGCCGCCGAAATCAGTCGCATGGCCGTCATTACAGATCAGGTCTTAATGACTCAACTCAATCGACGGGATGGCGCTGTCCTTGTGATTGAACTGGAAGTAAAGAAAATCACAGCTCAAGTTGATGTCTTGAAAGTTTGGGACGCCCAAAATTTACAACTAGGGGAACTGGGATTAAAAAATGTTTCAGTGACACTGGGAAATTCTCAGCAGAGTCCATTGTATATTCGTCTGCCTGTTTATGTCGCCCTCAACCCACAGGATGAGTTGCGATTCGAAGTCCTTTCTTTTGATCAAAATTTGGATCGGATGGCAGTAGATATCAAATATGAGGGGCTGATCATTCCCCAATTATTAGTTGAAATGAATGGCCACAAATATCCCCTCAATAACTCGCGTCTTGAAAAATATGTTCAGGATCAGATCCCAACTCTGCTGTCTAAAGCGCGTGAATACGTTAAAGATTTTGCTAAAAAGGATCTGCCAGCGAAACTTAATCAGATGGCTGAAACAAAACTGAAAGGGCAAATCGAAGAAGTCCAAAGACTGTCGGCGGCCGGTAAACCTGACGGCGATCAAAGCAGCGATTATTTGTGGGGCTTAAAACTAAAGAAGCTCAAGCTTCAGAATAACTTATATATTGGGTTTAATGCCTACATTGAAGATCCCTCCAGTCGACAAAATATTGGTTTAAACCCTAGCTTTGGCTCTCGAGGAGCTCCGGACTTGGATCATGAAGCGATCCCTCACGATTTAGTGATGAGCATTGATCGTGGTGTTTTGAACCGTGTTTTACAACTCAGCTTTATGCGCGGCTACTTCAGTGACCTAGCCCAAGGCGACACCAAGCTTAAACTTCAGGGCGTCCCCAGTTTAGATTATGCGCCAACTCCGGCGGGAGAAAAAGTCGGGCCTTTAGAAACGTTTATTAAAATTCATGTGAAAACAGCGACTGACCCTAACTCGATAGCCCTCGCTAAAACGATCGTCCTCGATTTCGATATTATCGCGAAACTAGTTCCTTCCCAGCCTAGCCAGGAGATGGCGATCGTCCTTCACAGTATTGATTTGAATAGTGTTCAGATGGATAAAAAATACATGTCGTTTATTGGTTCGTTTTTTCCTGGGAAAGTGATGACTGGAATTAAAGACAAATTAAAAGCCTCTTCTGCAACCTGGAAGACGCAAAGAGAAGTTTTAGATGGGAAGATGGATTTACCTCCGCCCATCCTGGGTCAAAAATTAGACCTTCAAAAATTAAGCTTTGATCCCCGAGGGCACTTAGTAATGTATTTGAATTTCCGGCCTAGCTCTGATACACCTCGGCCCACTTCAGATAGGAAATCGTTATGAAAAATATCACATTCACCTTCGCAATTTTAAGTGGAATTTTAGTTTCATTGTTTCACTCTGTTCCGGCATTAGCGGGACGAACGGTCAGGGTGCCGGCGATTCAACTGCAAAAAACAGGTAATTTTTTAGGTCAATATGCGACGATTTATTATGGCTTTGAAAAAACCACGATCATTCAAGCTGATGCTAGTGTGATTGCCCTTTCAAGTGTTCGTATGACTCAAACTCGCCCCGTCAACGGAGATACCGTCCAATTTCCAGCTGTGCAAATTGATAAAGATGGATTCCGTGGGGCTTACGATATCGTCGTCGTTGTTATTTCTCATTACCCTAATTTTTCCTGGAAAAATGCAGATGGGACTTTTCCTGATGGCGTGACGGATTCTAAAATTTATGAAATCAGTACCTCAAGTTTTCATAAAGCCGCACAGCTTGACGCTTATGTTTTAGCTTTTCCAACAGCGACTTTTTTCCCCTGGGTGATTTCTACTGCAGGTATCGCAAAATAAACTTACGACTTAGGTGATTGACCTTTTCTAGATTCAATCATATTTGCGGCGGCCTGACGTCCGCTTTCCAAAGCCCCACTTAAGGTTCCGAATCGGGTCAGGTGGCAATGTTCTCCGGCATAGGCAAGTCGTCCACCATAATCACTCTCACTCCAAAGACCATGGTATTTCAAAAAATCCCCAGGACCATAGATGACATAAGATCCTTCCGAAAAGGGTTTCTTTTTCCAATCCATCAAATGGCTGTTATTCTCGAATTCATTTTTAAACGAACGACTGAAAACCTGAAGTTCTTTAATGATTTGTTCAGCATAACCTGATCCCAAGGATTGGCAGGCCTCCCCGCCAATAAGAGCCGCTAAAACTCCCTTTGTTCCACCTTGAGCCAGACTGCCATCCCAAGTGATCATCGGAAGATTTTCTTTAAAAAAAGATCCACGGCTGGCAAGTATTAGATCCTGCCTTTTCAGCCAAAACTTTTGTTTATAACCCAGAACTACTTTTGTGTGGGACCCTAGCTCGACTTTTGTGACGGATTCTTTTTTGGCGTCGCTGATCTGAAGTTTTTGAAAGCCTTCAATGTTTTTATATTGGTTTACAGGCAATGCCAAAATAACCTGGCGGGCTTCAAATTTTTTATTTCCGCTAGGGCTTTTAAAAAAACATTGAAAGCTGTTGGGCTTTTCTTGGATTTCGATTAATGGTGAATCAAGACGCACAAAAAAATCTGGCATCACACTGGCGACACGGTCGTACAAAGTTCGCAGCAGCCTTTGGTTTCCATACCGCACTCGAAACAATGTCTTTTGCCCTTTCGCTTCAAGATCCAATGCGTTTAACAAATGCATCGATGAAACTCGATTCAAAGATCTTCCAAACTGGGCGACACAAGAGGTCTCAAATATTGATAAGGTGTCAGCGTCGACGGTGTCTTTCAGACTTTGTAGCAGATCCATGACGGACAATTGATCAAAGGCCGGCGCCTGCGGAAAATCCTTCACATTAAAGGGTGTGATGATTTCATTTCGATCGCCCACAAGGTGAAGTTTAATACGGATCAATTCGTTAGAAAGCTTCTGAAGACGTGAATTCGTCTCTTTTGTGGTTAATATCTTTCCACGGCTAAAAGTCAGTTGTTTTTCAAGTCCACGATCCCACTTCACTTCATCGATCGGAAGATTTAATTCCTTGCATAGATCAAAAATTAATTTGTGGTCCTCTTCAAAATATTCGGCGCCCAGTTCAGCAACATGCCCTTCCGAATCAAAATTTTCTAAGGTATAAACCCGTCCGCCAATGCGTCCACTGCCCTCAAACAAACGAAAAGGAATCCCAGCTTTTTTTAATTCATAGGCCGCCATCAAACCAGCGGCTCCAGCCCCAATCACTAAAACTTCTTGATCTAATTTTGATTTTTCTAAGCCAAAGAAACGGTCCATCATTGCGCAACTAGGCAGCAGGCTGGCACCAACACCAGCGGCTACAGAAGACTGCATAAATCGCCGACGAGAGATCTTTCCTGAAGTCATTTAAAGATTGTCCACTAGACCGCCGTCGATGTAAATATCCCTTATGATTTTTTTAACGCCCTCTCAGATCAATATTTTTGCTGACCAAGGCTATATCATCGTTGACGACGCTTTGACGCCGTCTGAAATGCAAGGGCTCAATCAAGAGTTTGAGTCGCTGCTCACGCAAGAGGCCTTTTCAAAAGCACAGATTGCAAATCAATTGTACAAAGAACAAACGCGGGGTGATTGGACGTTTTGGCTGGATCAAAAGAGCCCATTAGCTTTTCGAAAAATATGGACCGAACTCAAAGAATGGTCGCCTTTTTTGAAAGAAACCTTTTATTGTGGTGTGACTGAATTCGAAGCCCATTTAGCCTACTACCCGGCGGGCCTTGGCTACCAAAAACATTGGGATCAAGCGGCCGGCAACCCCTGCCGAAAGATTTCCTTAGTTTTGTATTTAAATTCTAATTGGCCAAAAAATAATGGTGGAGAGCTTGTTTTATATGCGCCTGATTCCAAAAGTATCTTAGAAAAAATAGCCCCCTTCGGTGGACGATTGGTGCTTTTTCGCAGTGATCTTTTTCCGCACGAAGTTTTGCCCAGCCAGGGACCGCGACGAAGCTTGACAGGATGGTTCAGGAGTGATGCGTTGTAAGGCATGTCCAAACCTTTTCAACTTTTAATTGAGGTCATTCGAACTCGGCTTTGGGCAAGAATTTTAATCCTTTTCGTTTCATTGGTAGCTTCTTTTTTTGGCTTGATGGCGCCCTATTTTCAAAAGGAATTTATTGATTCCATCACGGGACAAAAAATCAGCCATGTGGCTCATCTCCTGCCAATGGACCGGCCTCTTTGGTTGATCTTTGCAGCTTTTGTTTGCTTGCTGACGGCCCAAGCTTTCATTCAGCTGACCAACTATTTAGGTTACCGAGAAGCCTTAATCATGCAGAGGATCTTAGCCGATCGACTTTATAATAAAATGCTCAGTCTTCGAATCGATACCATGAGTCAGCGGCCAGTCGGTGAGGTCGTATCGATTTACGCCACCGATATTCCTGGAGCCACCGTTTTTTTAGAGCAAACTCTGCCGACGGGGGCGTCCACAGTATTTCCATTGCTTCTAGCTCCTTTTGCGATTGCTCTGGTTTTTGATATTCCCCTTTGGCCCACCATTTCCGTGATGATCTTAGTAACAGCGATCAATACGGCGATGGCCTTTCGTCAATCGACATTCTTTTTTAATTTTAAAAAACTGGCGGCTGAAAGAATCGGCTTAGTGAATGAATGGGTGCAGAATATTCGCACGATTCGAATTTTAAGCTGGCTTCCTTATTTTGAAAATCAAATTTTTATGGTGCGCCGAACAGAAACGACCAATCGAATTAAAATGGTGACCAATGGTCAAATTATGAATGCCATTTCATCCACTGTGACCTTTGCCCTGAATGTCGTCACATTGGGATCCTTGGTCTTTTTTTCGACCGAAAAACTGACCTCTGGCGAAATGATGGCTCTGCTGTGGATTTTGACAGTTTTTTTAACCCGGCCCTTTCGTCAAATGCCATGGTTCTTTACTTTTGCTTTTGATTCATGGACTTCGTTAAAAAGACTCAGTCAGTTTTTAGAAACTCAAGGCGAAGAAAAAGTTTTACCAAGCAGCCAAATACACCAGCCCTCTGAGGCCTCTGAACTTGCGATGGAAATCAAAGGCCTTCATTTATTGATTAATAATAAGCCCATCCTTCATGACATCAACTTCACTTTAAACGCCGGCGAATTTGTCGCTATTGTGGGTGAAGTTGGGTCTGGCAAATCAATGCTGCTTCTTTCATTAATCAGAGAAACTGCCGCTCACTTTAAAAAATATCGAATTTTTGGAAATGATGCTTTGCAATCCACGGCTGATCAAACTCGAAAAAAGTTTTCGTTTGTACCGCAGGAAGGTTTTATCATGAGCGCAACTTTGCGTGAAAATGTGGCCTTTTTGTACGACACTCCGACAGACGAAGATCCTGGAATTATTGATTCCCTTCGCTTGGCACAATTTGAATTAAAAGATGAAGATATCTTTCATGGCCTTGAAACTGAGATCGGTGAACGCGGAGTTAATTTATCCGGAGGACAAAAACAAAGGGTTAGCTTAGCGCGGGTGAACTTTTTAAAAACCTCTATTTTACTTCTTGATGATTGCTTGAGCGCTTTAGATGTTAATACTGAAGAAAAGATTTTAGACAGTTTACTGAAAGGGGCCTGGAAAGATAAAACACGAATCCTAGTCACCCATCGACTTTCTGTCTTAAAGCATGTCGACCGGGTCTTTTTTATGTCACATGGAAAAATTTTACAAGCAGGCACCTATCAAGAACTGCTAAAATCGAATGCTCAATTTAGAAATTATACTAAGACTATTGAACAAGCGGGGTCTCATGAACCAGGGTGAACCCACTGAAAAAGGCTCATTTAAGCAGTCCGTTTATCAAACTTTAAATATGGCTTACAGGCCATTTTTGGTAAAAATTGTTTCCTCACTTCTGCTGGGACTGGTCGGTCGAAGTCTTCTGCTTGGAAACACGAATATCATCGGTTATTGGATCGATTCCAACTGCAAGGCGCCCCAGATTTGTCGTCCCATTCCAACTTTTTTGCAAGGCTTCAGCGATCGTGATTATGTTCTTTTGTTAGCCTCGATGACGACCTTGGGGTTTGTCATGACTTTGGTTTTTAGAACTGTTTTTTCTAGAACCTCGGCCCAGGCGGTCTCGATCATTCATGATGAAGTGATCCTAAGAACTTCACGGTACGCAATGCGTTTTTTCGACACCACACCTGCGGGACGTATCATCACCCGATTCTCTAGTGATTATGGAAATGTCTTTCGCTACTTCGGAGGCCCGCTGGCAGAGTTTATTTCAATTATTATGGACCTTTTTTTAATGGTTCTTTTGATTGGACTTGCCAGTCCAATTTTTTTAATTTTTGTCGTTTTTATTATTTTGATGAATTTTACAGTCTACAGATTGAATCGCGATCGCCTTCGAAAAATTCGTCGCGAACTTTCAGCCAGTCGCTCACCTTCTATCGCTCATTTTGCAGAAACAACTCAAGGAGCAAGCACGATCCGATCTTTTTTACGGCAAGCTTCTTTTAAAACACGTTTCACAAGGCTTGATCGTTATTTTTTGGACCAAAAGAAAAGGACTGCTAAGAACTTAGTGGGTTTTTCATTTCAGATGAACAGTTTATCATCGATGCTATTATTGCTCACAGGAGTTTCTTCGTATTACTTATTACAAAATGGGATTTTGTCGATTGGCTCGGTGGGCGTGGCCTTTAGTTTTATTGTTTTATCTGGCAACACGGTCCAAATGTTTTTTGAGTGGTTGGCTCAATCCGAAGAAGCACTGATTGGCGTGGAACGTTTAGATCATTATTTGCATCGTAAACTGGAACCAGGAAGTTTCTTGCCGGCTTCAGCGCAATTTAAAACAGCCCATCCCGTCTACTCTGAAACCTTAGAGAAATATTTATTTTCGCGCCGGTTGACTGAAAAAAATCAGGCAACCATCGAAGTCAATAACGTATGGTTTAGATATGATCCAGAACTGCCATGGGTTTTAAAAAATCTGAGTTTCGATGTGAAGCCCGGCGAACGCCTTGGCGTGATTGGTCGCACTGGGAGCGGGAAATCAAGTTTGATTCAGGCGCTTTTTCATCTTTACGCCATTGAAAAAGGCGAAATCAGTATTAATGGCTTATCCCCAAAACTAAAAGAGTCAGGCTCTGGTCCCGACCTTGGATTGTACCGACAATCAATGGCCCTGATTGCTCAGGAACCTGTTTTATTTCAGGGATCGTTAAGAGATAATCTGGACCCCTGGAAAAAAAAGGCGGACTCAAACCTTTTAGAAGTTTTAAATCGGGTCGGATTAGCTGACTGGGTGCAAACTGGACCCCTGGTTTTGAAAC
>JAYWEU010000329.1:0-20302 GCA_043779385.1 Pseudobdellovibrionaceae bacterium | reverse complement strand
TGGCCAGTCGTCGGCCCCTATGTATTGATTCCAAGCTTGTTGATAAAATTGACATCATAACCAGCAGGGGTTCAGAAATCGCCTACGCTTGTGGGGCTCGAAGATCAGTTCCTTTCAGCCCCTATTTAAATGAAATGTTGCCAATCATTAAAGAGCGCTTACAAGATGCGGAAATCACCCTTAAAGGGATTGGTCCTTTGCACAAGCCCGTCCGCTTAGAAATTAGCCTGGCTCAGCCATGGATTTTTGCAGTGAATGACCATTCGATCGTTTTAGGTGAAAAACTTTTTTTATCAGAAGGTCACCTTGAAAAAGCAATCTTCAAGGTTTGGTACCGTGAGCGTGAGTCCTCTACTTTTGCCTATTCACAGTTGGCGGAAGAGTCGATCACCGATCTTCTTCTTTATCTAGCAAAATCTGAGATCAATATTGAAGACCGTATGAAAGGCTATCGAACAAAAACAAATGCTGTTCGCTGGCCACAAGTCATTAAAACGCCTGCCTCATATTGTGAATCTCCGTGGAAAACTTCTGAGCATTATCAGGCTTGCTTATTTGCTAAAAATAATGACGACGCTTTATCTGAGAATTTAATGGAGCTTTCTCTGAGGCCTTTGGTGACGTCGGCGTTGATTGATTCGTACCAACAACTGTCTTTTTTCGGAAAAAATGAAATGATCCAAAATTTTTCTGCCTTTGTGTCCTCTGAAAGGAAGCCACCATTAAATATCATCGGGGCTTTGTGGGAATCCCATCCTTCGCCCATTTTAATGAGCCGCGAAGTCCTTAAGGAAATTCAAGAGTACATGTTTCGAGCCTCAGAAACTCAGTCCCATGCTAGTTATAAGTTATTGGTTTCTCATTTTACTGAAAATTTAAGAAAGAAGGGATTTCAAGATGCGTCTTCTGAAGTCTTTTTTGACTTTATTTATGAGGCTGACCAATTGGTTGATAAAAGTTCGCCATTGTTTAAGCAATTACAAAAAGTCAGCGAAAACAATAAAGACCTGCAAATTGCTTTAGTGGATCCAAAACACATTTGGTTTTTGCCATCCAATGATTCTTTAGAGCGCGGGCTTTTTGTTCAAATCCGCTCCCACCAGCGCATCGTTGAAAAATGTGGACCCTTCGATTTTGCTTTTGTGACAGGCTATGCGCCCACAGTCGATAAACTTTTAGTCATTGATTCTTGTAAAAAGAAATCTCCGCAACAAATTCAAGCCTATCTTGAAGAGGGAGCCGAAGGTTTTGCTCGAAATAATAAAGGCATTTCCTTTGTCCAATTTCATATGCCTTCGCTGATGATTAAAAGCGATGAGATCCCACCAAAAACCAATATTGTTGCGCTGATGCAAAACAGAGACGTTAACAGTCCCATCTTGCAAACCTTAGGTTGGCAAGAGCTTCTGTGGGAAAAAGGCGTGGATGCCTACCGACCCAAGGCACAGATCCAAGCCATCCAGTGGTTCCGATTTTAAAAGATCAACAGTGATCTAAACTAAACCAACTTCTTCGCAAAAACTTGCAAAGGGTAAAACCCGGCAGTTTTTATCTGCAATATAGTCCTTGGTCCCAAGATGAACTTGATAAAACATAGGAATATTTGTGCGTTCTTTAAAATATTTAATATGCTTTGATAGGCTGCCTTCGCCAGTTTTACATTCAACTGAAAAAAGAGGCCGCTTATTTTTTATAACAACAAAATCTATTTCTCGGTTGTCAGTATCCTTGATATACCGCAGCTCCATGACATCGCCCTCTGTGTCTTCGTGGAAATGACAAAACTTAAGCAAGTGTGATGCGACTAAGTTTTCGAAACGTGCTCCTGCACTTTCAATAGCGCTCCAATCCCAAAGATATAATTTCTTTTCTTTTTTGACTGCCCGAATTTTTGTCGATCCAAACGGCGCTATTCGATAACAATAATAAACTTTTTCTAAAATTTCTAACCAGTGGCTGACGGTGTGAGGACTAACCTGCAAGTCTTCAGACAAAGACTTAACGGATAAAATTGAACCCACTCGGTCTGGCAAAGATTCGGCTAAACTTTCGATCAAATCAAACTCGCGAATAGATTCCAAATCGCGAATATCATCATCAACCAATCGATGAAGGCGCTCTCGGTGCCATAACTTGAGTCTTCGCTCAGTGCCTGAGAACAAGGGCTCTGGAAAGCCGCCCATTTTTAATAGTTCTTTAAGATCAGATTTATTTTTCAGAAGTTTAAGCTCATTGTAACTAAAGGGATGGAGCCGAAGGTATCGATAGCGACCAAGGAGTGAATCTCCGCCACGCCTGTAATAGTCCAGGCGTGCCGACCCAGTGATAAGAAAGTTTTGATCCTCCGGCCGCTTATCGTAGAAGCCCTTCACCAAATTTCGCCAACCTTTATATTTATGGACCTCATCAATTACAATCAGCGAAGAACTTGGGATCTCTCCCTTTTTAAGTTTTGCCTTCGACGTCAAATCATCCCAATTCAAATAATTTGGATTGGTTCGATGACTTGGATTTAAAAAATTGAGACAAAGGGTTGTTTTTCCAACCTGTCGAGGTCCCCCCAAAAAAACCATTCTTTCAGCCAGAAATTCAACAATAAAGGGACTCAAATACCTGTCTTTTTTATGCATACAACTGCATTATACTCATGAGTATAATGCAGTCAAGTGCATTACGTCGTGCCTAGTCGGTGGCCGGTAGAAGAGCCTAAGCCTTGCGCCCATTTTTTTCTAAGCGAATGTCTTTTAGTTGATTCTTGCTATCGACAAAGACAACGGTGGGCTTGTGCTTGGGACCTTCTTCCAAAGTCAGCCCGCAGTAAGCACAGATGATCACCAGATCGCCTTTTTGAACGTGTCGAGCAGCCGCTCCGTTCAAGCAGATTTGGCCCTTTTTGCCTTTGATGACATAGGTCGAAAAACGAGCGCCATTATTACAATTATAAATATCCACTCTTTCATGAAGGAGCAGGCCAGAGGCTTTTATAAGGTCAGGACAAATTGAAACTGAGCCTTCGTAATTAAGATCAGCCTCTGTGACTGTGGCGCGATGAATTTTTGCTCTTAGCAGACTGATATTCATAGATGGCTCTCTTTCATATCTTTGACTTCATTCATTTTGATGGCCGCGACTAAACCCTTTAGAACTAGATCTGGTATAATGGCATCAAAGACTTTTTCTTTTTCAAATAAATACGCAAAGCCGCCAGTGCCAATGATAAAAGATTTTTCAGTGGCAAAGCATTCTGATGCCAATCGCCCACAAAGTTCGCGGATCATACCGACATGTCCATAATAAAGACCGGACTGAATACTTTCAACAGTGGCGCGCCCTAAGGCTTTATTCATTTCAACAATTTCGACGGTCGGCAGTTTTGCAGTTCGATTTTCTAAGGATTCCATACATAATTTTAAGCCCGCACTGATTGCGCCCCCTAAATAATCTTTCTCTTTAGAGATCGCACAAAAGGTTGTGGCCGTGCCTAGATCAACAATAACAAGATTCTTTTTAGGAAACATCTGCAATCCAGCTATAGAGTTTGCAATTCGATCAGCACCGACTTCAACGGGGCTTAGATATTTAATTTTAAGACCCGTCTTAACGCCGGCTTGTAAAACAAAGGGCTCGACGTTAAAATATTTTTTACAAGCCCCTTTTAATGAGTAAATTACATCTGGTACAACGGAACAAATCGCGATTTTTTTAACCTTTTTGGGATCAATGTCATTTTCGCGCAAGACGTTTCTTAAAAAGATCCCCATTTGATCTGAAGAGGACCCCGTTTTTGAGCTGCGACGAAAACTAATTCGCATTTTATTATTATCAAAAACGCCACCATAAATCTGACTGTTACCGACATCTAATGTTAAAATCATAAATTTACCTCGTTTAAGATCGCTTGAATTAAACCCAGTGACAGCTGATCAATATTTTCAAATTTTATAGAATCCTTAAAACCCCATAATGTGAAAGGATGAAGACCTTTTGATAGATCAATGCTCTGCAAATCATTGTGAACAATAAAATCAGCATCTTTCATTAATTTTTCTATTTTTTGATCAGCTTCTGCCTTTGTCGCGCGGCTGGTCAGTTTAAAGCCAATCACTTTCAGATTAGGATTCGAAGAATAGGATTTCAGTTTTGAAATTAACTTAGGATTGACCTTTAGCTGCAGGCTGACATCTTGGCTTGAATCTAATTTTCCTAATGCGGTGATGGTTTTCCCGTTGCAGGTGACAGAGGCGATTGAAAAATCGGCAACGGCCGCAGCATGAAAGACATGGGTGAAATTTTTTTCCTTCAGAAGCTTCTGTAAATTTTGATCAATACTTATATAGTCTGTAAATGTGGTCACTGGAAAATCACACGGAGTGGGAATCACAGTCTGATGGGCTTTTAAAAGTTCAACATCGTAGCCCGCTTCAAACAAGTTACGTGCTAATCGATAGCCTGTCTGCCCTGTACTAGAATTAGACAGAAAGCGAACATCGTCGATAGGTTCTTGTGTTCCTCCGGCCGTGACTAAAATTTTGATGGGTGTCCCTGGGCCGGGTGGCCGTGGGGCAACTTCTGACGAATAAGTAGATTTTAATGGAAAGTGCCGATTGATCGCCTGCAGAATCAGGTCGGGATCAAGAAGTCGTCCATAACCGGTTTCGCCGCACGCTAAAATGCCCGAAGCACTCTCAAGAATTTGCAAGCCCATCTTATTTAAATTTTTAACGTAATATTGTGTGGCCGGATGTTGATACATGGCCGTGTTCATCGCCGGAGCCACAAGAAATGGTTTTGAAAAATCATGGGCTAGAAATAAACTGGATGCTAAATCCGACGAAATTCCTGAGGCCATTTTATTGATAAAATCTGCGGTCGCCGGAGCCACGATCACTAAATCAGCCCACCGAGCAAGATGAATATGATCCATGACATTGCCGGCCGAAAAAAGATCGCTGATGACCGGCTTTCCTGTCAGTCCTTCGATGGTTGCATTGCCAATAAACTTCAGCGCTGACGATGTCGCTACAACTTGAACATCGTGACCCTTCTGCGAAAGTCGCGAAACAACTTGGCAAGCCTTATAACAAGCAATCGACCCACTCATGATAAAAAGAATTTTAGAGCGCAACATTATCAATTAACCTCACATCATTTAATTGCACAGCTACATACCGTCGGCCATTTCGGTCTTCGACATAATCAATTTTGAAGCCGTCGGCGCTTAGTTTTTCCGTGGCCTCTGAAGCTGATTTGCATTCAATAATTCTTTTGTAAATTAAGGGTGCCACATCCCGGCGATCTTTTTCTGACAGTCTTAAATTTCGTGAACTCATGGCTAAGCCACTTTTTTCTCGAACTGTCGGAACGGGGATCACATTGACGTTCATAAAAAAAGCCGCAGCCATGCCCTGGATCAGCTGAAATTGCTGATAATCTTTTTCACCGAAATAGGCCTGGGATGGTTCAATCACTTGAAACAGCTTCATGACGATCGATAAAACCCCATCAAAATGGCCGGGACGATCTTTTCCGCACAAAGATTTTGAAAGATCATTTTCAATTAATTTAAATGTAAAGCCATCTGGATACATAAGATCTTTGGTCGGTGCAAAAACTACGTCGACCTTGTTTTTACGAGCGATCTCTAGATCTTGTTCCCAAGTCACAGGGTACTTTTCAAAATCTTTGGAATCGTTGAACTGGGTCGGGTTAACAAAAATACTTAATACAGAAATGGCGTTCGCAAGACGGGATGTTTTAAGAAGCTCTTCATGTCCAGCATGCAAAGCGCCCATGGTAGGGACGAAACCCACAGAGTTATCAACATCCTTTGCGAGGGATTTTCTCCATTGTTTCATTTCTTGGGGCGTCTGGATCAGTTTCATGAGTATGCCTCATCAGTTTTAGGAAAGTTTTCTCTCTTAACATCTTGATCAAACTGATTGAATAGATCTTTAAATGTTTGGTTGGCGTCAAAATACCTGCGAACAAATTTTGGCTTAAATTGTTTTTGAAAACCTAACAAGTCTTGTAGGACTAAAACCTGGCCATCCATATCTGATCCAGCGCCAATTCCAATGGTTGGAATTTCTAAATCTTGAGTGATCAAAGAACCTAATATTGACGGAACACATTCAAGCACGACTGAAAAACAACCGGCATCCTGTAAATCCATGGCCTGCTTGCGAATTTTATCTTGGGCTTTTTTATGACGGCCTTGAACTTTGTAGCCCCCCAATTGATGAACCGATTGCGGCGTTAGTCCTAAATGTCCCATGACGGGAACGCCCGAATCCACTAAGTGTCTGACCAATTCTAAATTTCCATCGGCTCCTTCAAGCTTCACAGCCTGAGCACCGGCTTTCATAAGCTTTTCCACCGCGTTCATATTTGAATTTAAATCTTTTCGATAACTTAAAAAAGGCAGATCCGCGATGACTAATTTCTGTGGAGCGCCGCGGACCACGGCGGCTGTATGCAAGGCCATCATATTCACACTGGCCTTTAAGGTTGTCGGAAAGCCATGCATGACCATGGCCGAAGAATCGCCAACCAACAAAGCATCGATATTAGTTTCATTTAAGATTTGGGCGAAACTAAAATCATAACAAGTCAGAACCGAGATTTTTTTCTTTTTCGTTTTCATTTCTTGGAATTCTAGAATGTTCATTGGTAGGCCTCCACAAAGGCTGAATAGACTTTTTGAAAAGGGTCGTCGTTTAAGGCGTTTAAATTGGCTTGAATCGTCGCAAGGTCTTTCCTGACAAGGGGCCCGGTCAATGCCCTACGACCTTGACGATTAAAGTTTTCAACAATCTTTTCCAAATAAATTTGAGCGGCTTCGGGCGGCAGGCCTAACTCTTTGAAGCCTTCACTCATTTTCATCCAAAGAAGAATGGGAAAATTTCCGCCTAAGACACAAAGAGCATGGTACAAGGCCTTTTTTTCAGCAGGTATATTTGTGAAATTATTTTTTAATCCTGGAATTAATTCGGCCAAAGAGGCAGGCGCAGTGATCACGAAATGAATTTTTTCATAGGTTTCAAGTTCGTAAAGTTCAGGACCAAAACTCATCAAAGGGTGGGCTGAAAAAGCTCTGGGAATATTTGAGGCTCCAGAAAAATGAACTATTTTTTTTGAATAAGACTTAAGATGTTGATTTATAAAGGGCTCAAGGGCGGCATCACTGATGGCCAATAAAATATTGCTAGCTTCACAGACCAATTTTTGAAGAAGCTCTAAGTCTTGTGAGCGATTCCAGGTCATTACTGAAATATTTTTTTGCTGAAAGTAAAATTGGAGATGTCGAAAAAGTCGGCCGGAGCCAATCAATAAAATTTTCATCTGTGGTACCTGTCCTTTTGGGATCAAGTCCTCGTTAAAAAATGTTGAAACAAAAAATCATTAAAAAGGTCGCTGTCCAAAATTCATTGATCAGATCAACGCCTTAAGTCCTAATTTATCAAATTCAGACAAGAAAGCAAGAGCCGTTGCAGGGGCCCTGTAAGCATGTTAATGAGGCCCATGAAGTATTTAAATTGGACTTTTCTAGGTCTTCTGGTGGCGGCTGGCGTGGCCATTACGCTTTATTTTGGTTTACAGCCCCGATCCCTGCCCAAAATCAAAAACAGTCTTTTGGCAAATCCCGAACGAATGGGAGAGGCCATTGCTCAGCGGCTTTGGCAAGAGATCAAAGAGGCCGATTTGATTTTATTAGGAGTTGAACCTGGCAAGCCCGACCATTTAAAACTTTGGAAAAGATTTTTAGAAGTCCTGCCCGCCGAGCAAAAATATGCACAAGTTTTGATCGAGCCTGGTCTAGAGGATAAAAATATTATTTCTTACAATGAAGAAATGGATCTTCAAAAAGATTTGGACCGATTTAAGCAGGGACTGAAGAAGGCTCAAGAAAATAAAATTCGCGTGGCCATCATAGTTCCCTCCATTTATTCCAGCCAAAGCATTCCAGATAATCCTGTTCATCGCCTCACACAAGATTCTGAATTTTTACCCCTTAGCCTTTCAGTGGCTGAGCCGACCCTGAGTCGCGAAGAAGAGTCTGAGGCCCCTTATCCCTGCGCCAGCGGATCCGAAGACTCTGCGGGTTTAGCGTCTTGGGGCTGCTTGATTCAAACAAAATCTAGAGGCCTGTACAGAAAAAAATGGGATCCTGGAAAGTATCTAGGTTTGATGGATCAAATTGGTGAAAAAGACTATTTAGTTTTAATTCGAAAAATTCCACTTAAATAAATAGGACTGAAGAACTGCAATGCAAATTTAAAGCGTGCCTTCCAAAGTTTTCACGGACCTGCCGCTATAAAATAAAGTCAGAATATTTCCTAATAAACAAAGAGTGATGCCCAAAAGTAGAAAGGGCGTCACTTTTAAGTTCTCGAAAAAAGATGACAGTAAAACGGCAATCACCGGTGAAATTAACGTTGTGTAAACAGCCCGTTCGGCACCGATTTTTCCAACTAAATAGCTGTAGGCTCCAAAAGCAATGACCGTTCCAAAAAGACTTAAATAAATGAGAGTGCCCCAAAAGCTAATGTGGCTTGGCAGAGAAAAAGTCTGTGAAAAAACTAAGCAAAGAATTCCAGTGAAAATGGTTCCGTAGAGCATGCCCCAGGCATTGGCTGCCATGACGGGAACTTTCATCACATGATTTTGATGGGAAAACATATTCCCAGCCGAAGCAAAAAACACCGCAATTAAGCCAACGCCAACACCCATTAAACTTTTTGGATCACCATTAAACTTTGAAATATCTTCGTAAAATAAAAAGAAGACTCCCAGCATTCCAATAAACGAGCCGTAAATGACATTCCGATGGATTTTTTTTCTGAAGAAAATCCACAAGCCTACAATATTAAAATGAATCATGGTCGTGTAAACCAAAGCAATCACTGCCGAAGTAGCATACTTTTCAGCCTGATAGGTCAGAATATAATTTAAAGAAAAATTGCAAACACCTTGGAAGAAGAAAATTTGGTGATTGGCTTTTCTGTAACGTAATGTTTTTCGCAAAAATAAATGCAATAGAAATAAAATCGAACTTGCCAGCACAAAGCGATAAAAAACACCCACTAAAGGAGAGACCGAATCGATTTGAAATTTGATGGCAAGCCAAGTAGATCCCCAGATCAGGGAACAAAGTAGATATAAAAGTAGATCAATCCTCGTCTTCGTAAGCTTTTTCCTCGTCGTCGTCGTCCTCATCATCTTCGTCGTCTTCATCCTCATCATCTTCATCATCAAGATCGTCAGATGTTTCGATTTTGATCAGCCAGCCTTCTTCCATAGGATCATCTTGAATCAGTTCAGGGGACTCGATCACTTGCGAATTGATTTCGGTCACAACGCCATCCACCGGAGAATAAATATCTAAAGGCCCGTCATCGGTTTCAATAGTTCCAAGAACCGTGTCTGATTCGATTTTTTCGCCTTCAGGAGGCAGGTCGATCGATAGGATTTCTTCAAAATCTTCAAGGGCAGTTTCATTGATTCCAATGGTTACAATGCCATTTTCTTTTTTGTACCACATATAACCCATGAAATTTCTAACTTCGCCGGCCAATTCACTCATAAGGACTCCTCGAAAATCTAAGGCTTTAGTTTTAACTATGATTTAAATGGCCAGCAAGTAAAAGCTAAAAAAAAGGCGAGCTGTTAAGGCTCGCCTTGTCGAAAAAACGTGAAGCTTGCGCTCTAGATATCGTAATAAAGGTGAAATTCGTAAGGAACAGGCCGTTGTTGGACGGGGCGAATTTCTTTATCAATTTTATAGTTGATCCAAGTGTCCAAGAGGTCTTCGCTGAACACATTGCCTTTTTTAAGGAAGCTTCCCCCTTCGCGAAGAGCCATTAAGCTTTCTTCCAAAGTTCCAGGAATCGAGGGGATTTTTGCCGCTTCTTGAGGAGGCAAGCCATAAATATCTTTGTCCAGTGGATCGCCTGGATGAATCTTATTAATGATTCCATCAAGCCCAGCCATGAGGACAGCCGCTTCGGCTAAATAAATGTTGGCCGAAGGATCTGGAGTTCTGAACTCGATCCGTTTGGCTTTTGGATTTGGACCTGAATTTGGAATCCGAATCGCCGCAGATCTGTTTTTAAAGCTGTAAGCCAATTTAATCGGAGCCTCGAAACCAGGAACTAAGCGTTTGTAAGAGTTGGTCGTTGGATTGATCAGTCCGCAAAGGGCTGGAGCATGTTTTAAGACGCCACCAATATAATGAAGCGCCATCTCAGAAAGCCCTGCATATTTATTTCCTGCAAAAAGATTTTTCCCATCTTTCCATAATGAAACGTGCATATGCATGCCCGAGCCATTATCGCCGAACAAAGGTTTTGGCATAAATGTGACCGTTTTTCCATGACGACGAGCCACGTTTTTAACCACATACTTAAACCACATCATGGTGTCACCCATGTGCAAAGCATCTTCAAAGCGGAAATTGATTTCCATTTGGCCGGCAGAAGCGACTTCATGATGATGGCGCTCAACAGTGATCCCTAAGCGCTCAAGTTCTAGGCACATTTCGGTTCGCAGATCATGCATTGAATCCGTTGGAAGAACGGGAAAATAGCCCTCTTTGTGCCGAGGTTTATAGCCTAAGTTAGAACCGCCTTCATCACGACCTGTATTCCAAGTTCCTTCGGCAGAATCAATCATATAAAAGCCGCTGTTGTTGGTTTGTTCATAACGGATATCATCGAAAATAAAGAATTCTGCTTCAGGTCCGAAATAAGCTGTGTCGGCAAGGCCTGTGGATTGAAGGTAAGAAATCGCTCGTTTTACAATTTGCCGAGGATCACGCTCATAAGGCTCAAGAGTTTCAGGAAGACAAACATCACAAGTTAATGACAAGGTCGGCACTTGCATAAATGGATCCATGCGAGCGCTGCCTGGATCAGGCTTAATAATCATGTCAGATTCTTCGATGCCTTTCCATCCGCGCATCGAGCTGCCATCAAAAGCGACGCCATTTTCGAAAGTGTCCGCAGAGAGTTCTGAAAAGGGAATCGTCAAATGTTGCCAAGCGCCTAGCAAGTCACAAAACTTGAAGTCCACCATCTTGGCGCCTTTTTCTTTTCCGTAGGCCATTGCTTCTTGTACTTTCATGTCGTCCTCCCCGCCGTTAGGCGATTTTAGTTTTTAAAGAGCACTTTCATCCCGCTCACCGGTGCGAATGCGAACGGCTGTTTCCACCGTTGTCACAAAGATTTTTCCATCGCCAATTTTTCCAGTGCGAGCTGATTTTTCAATGGCATTGACGACTGCCGCAGCCAGACTGGCGGGCACGACCACTTCAATTTTAATTTTTGGTAAAAAGTCGACAACGTATTCGGCGCCTTTATAGATTTCTGTGCGGCCTTTTTGTCGGCCAAAGCCACGAATTTCTGTGACAGAGACACCTTCAACGCCGGCCTCTGAGAGGGCTTCAACGACATCGTCGAGTTTAAAAGGTTTTATAATGGCTTCGACTTTTTTCACTATTTTAATGGACCCGTGGTTTAAGCGAAGATAGCAAAAAGACGCTTTTCTTCCAAGCAGCATCTGAGATAAAAATCAGGCCTAACGCAAAACAAAATGTTAAAATCAAGGCAAAAATTCTGTGTCATGAAAGCGACACCTATTGCGGAACCTGTGGTTTTTTGATAACTCCCTTTTGCGCAAAAAAATTGAGCCGCCGTACTCGAGGGGGAATATGACGACAAAAGTTTTTGCTTATGGTTCTATTTATGAGGGAATGATCCACTTTGACAGGATTGCTGCTTTTGTAGACACCCATAAGCCAGGTTGGATTCAGGGGACGGCCTATCGATTAAAGGTAGGCTATCCAGTTGTAGTTAATCAGGGCGAGGATCTGATCCCAGGACAGATCCTAGAGCTTAAAACCAGCGAAATTTTATTAGCCATGCTGGATGAATTTTTCGGTTACAATCCGATGTTTCCTGATAAAAGCCTTTATTTGAGGCAGGAAGCCACAGCCGCCATCGACGGGGGCGCCGCCAGCGAAACGGTCTGGGCCTATTATCTAAATCCCAAAAAACTACCAACGACTGCTATTGTGATTGCTGGTGGAAATTGGATGCTAGATATGAAGACGCTGCCACTTTTCACCGAAAAACTGAATCCGAGGCAGCGGGCTTATATTCAAAAACTAGGCGCAGCGACGGGTCGTGATATTATTCCGATCAACGATATGGCCCTGTATCGCGAATTGATGGGACTTGAGCTGATTGTTGATAAAGGTCGCAGATTGGCCCTTTCAAAATTAGGGCAGGAAGTTTATCGCTATCTTGGATAAAGAAATTTCAAACCTTTTTCGAATTGTCCTGATCGAGCCTGAAATTCCGCAAAACACCGGAAATATTGGTCGCACTTGTGTAGCCACGCGGTGTGAATTGCATTTGGTCGGACCACTTGGTTTTGAAATCAATGACTCCCAGTTAAAAAGGGCCGGCTTAGATTATTGGCCCCACTTAACTTGGCAAATGCACTCTGATTTTCAAAGCTGGTGGTCCTTGGTGGAAGATCCTTCCAGAGTGTTTTATCTGTCCACCAAGGCGAAAAGAAACTACACCGATGTGCAATTTCAAAAAGGCGATTGGTTGGTGTTTGGAAAAGAAACCAAGGGCTTGGATCCTCAGCTGATTCACCAAAATCCACAGCAAGCCGTGACAATTCCACTTTTGGGGCCGGCTCGCAGTCTGAATTTGGCCACTTCGGTCGCGATTGTTGCCTATGAAGGTGTCCGTCAGCTGCAAGCCTCCGTCTAAAGTCGTGGGGCATTATTGCTATCGTGAGTCAAATTCTCTGAATCACTCAGCTTTGTTGCGATTTTACCGGCTCAATAATATTCTGCCCCTCTATGGCAACAAATTTTTTAGCAAAAATATTCGGTACTAGTCACGAGCGCGAGATGAAACGCATTCAGCCCATTGTGGATCAAGTGAATGCTTTAGAACAAAAAATGAAAGCGCTGACGGATGTACAGCTGCAAGCTCAAACTCCTTTGCTTCGCGCAAGATTAGCCAAGGGTGAAACCTTAGACGATATTCTGCCAGAAGCTTTTGCCACTTGTCGCGAAGCTTCGCACCGTGTTTTAGGCATGCGCCACTATGATGTTCAGATCATTGGAGGATATGTTCTTCACAAAGGGAACATCGCCGAGATGCGAACCGGTGAAGGTAAAACTTTGGTCGCAACTTTGCCTGTTTATTTAAATGGTTTGTCACAAAAAGGCGTTCACGTTGTGACCGTGAATGATTATTTGGCGACCCGCGATTCCGAATGGATGGGACGCTTGTACAGTTGGTTGGGTTTAACGACTGGAATTATCGTACATGGATTGACAGATGAAGAGCGTAAAGCGGCTTACGGCGCTGACATCACCTACGCCACTAATAACGAATTAGGTTTTGATTATTTGCGCGACAATATGAAATTTGATCTGAAAGAATATGTTCAGCGTGAACATAATTTTGCCATTGTCGACGAATGTGATTCAATTTTAATTGATGAAGCGCGAACGCCTTTAATTATTTCAGGTCCTGCGGAAGCTTCAACAGATAAATATTTAACAATTAATAAAATTGTACCGTCGCTCCAAAAAGAAGTTCATTACACGATGGAAGAGAAAACCAAAACCGCGTCATTAACCGAAGAAGGTAATGCGATGGTCGAAAAGCTTTTAAAGCTGGATAACTTGTACGATGCTCATAATATCGAGCTTCTGCATCACGTCTACCAGGCTCTGAAAGCGCACTATTTGTACCGCCGTGACGTTGAGTACATGGTAAAAGACGGCGAAGTGATTATCGTCGATGAATTTACAGGTCGCTTGATGCCAGGCCGCCGATGGAGCGATGGGCTTCATCAAGCCATTGAGGCCAAAGAAGGGGTAGAAGTTAAAAATGAAAATCAAACTTTAGCGACCATTACGTTTCAGAATTTCTTCCGAATGTACAATAAAATGTCGGGCATGACAGGAACCGCGGACACAGAAGCGGTCGAGTTTAAAAAAATCTACAATCTTGAAGTTGTTGTTATTCCAACGAATAAAAAAATTGCGCGAGCTGATCATGAAGATGTCGTTTATAAAACTGTACGTGGGAAATACAACGCTATCGTGACAGATATCAAAGAATGTCATGCCAAGGGGCAGCCCGTTCTTGTGGGAACGGTCAGCATCGAAAAATCTGAAACTTTAAGTGCACTTCTTAAAAAAGAAGGCATCCGCCATGACGTTTTAAATGCAAAACATCATGAGCGTGAGGCAGAAATTGTTGCTCAAGCGGGTCGTAAATCAGGTATTACAATTGCCACAAATATGGCGGGTCGTGGAACAGATATCGTCCTTGGTGGGAATGCTGAAATTATGGCAAAGAAAGCCGCAGGAGCTGAAGGCGAAGAGTCTGCCGATTTCCCAGAGCTGCTTGCAAAGTTTAAAACACAATGCGAACAAGATCGAAATGACGTTGTGGCCGCCGGTGGCCTTTATATTATGGGAACCGAGCGCCATGAATCGCGACGGATCGATAATCAATTGCGAGGTCGCGCCGGTCGCCAGGGAGACCCTGGCGCCTCTAAGTTTTATTTATCTTTAGAAGATGATTTGATGCGCATCTTTAACGGTGAGCGCATGCAGAAATTAATGGATATGTTAAAAATGGATGAGAACGAAGCCATCACTCATCGTTGGGTGACAAATTCCATTGAACAAGCTCAGCGTAAAGTCGAAGGTCATCATTTTGATGTCCGTAAAAACTTGATTGAATATGACGATGTCATGAATCAGCAGCGTAAAAATATTTATCAAATGCGCCGTGAAATTCTTGAAGGCAAAGAAGTTCAAGAAACATTCAGAGACATGCTGAGCGATGTGGTTTCAAATCTTTTGGACACTTATGTGCCAGAAAAAGCTAAAACTGAAAGCTGGAATACAGAAGGTTTAAATAATTCCTTAGCGTTGCTTTTTGGTTTCAAGTTGGACTTCAGCGCTCTGCCGCTACAATCTGAAAAGATCACTGACGAAATTAAGACCCATGTGAAGGATATTTTTGAAAAACAAAAAGCCACCATGGGAAATTTCTTTGAGCAGATTTTAAAGATGATTTTATTGCAAACCATCGATCAAAGATGGAAAGAACATTTGTTAGTGATTGATAAATTAAAAGAAGGCATCAATCTTCGCGGCTATGCGCAAAAAGATCCTTTGATTGAATATAAAAAAGAAGCCTTCAGTGCTTTTGAAAATCTGCACGCGGCCATCCGCGGTGACACTGTTGAAAAATTGATGAAAGTGCAATTGGTCGCCAATGAGGCGGGCCAAGTGGCGAATCAATTTCGTCCGGATGACACTGATCTAGAGGGTTTAAATTATCAAGGCGGCGAAGATGCTCCGTCGGGATTTTTATCTTCCGCTCAAAGTCATAGCAACGGCAATGGCAATGGTTCAGGCCATGCTAAAAATTCTGAGCCTGAAGCGCCAGCACGGGGAAGAATGTCCATGGGACCTCCGCGTGATATGGATGATCGACAAATGAATCGGGCGCAACGCCGTAAAATGGAAAAAGACGTAAGGAAAAGATAAATTTGGCAGATTGTCCTCAGTGCCATTCTTCGATTGAAATTCCGGAACAAAACTTCGGGACACTGTTTACGTGTCCCGCCTGTCAGGCCGTGTATTTTGTTGGATGGGATGGACTTCCAGAGCAGCCTCACGTCGGCGTCGAAAAAATCTTGCCCCAGGAAAATTATTTTCAAAAGGAAATCGATCCTAACGATGGAAATAGCGACTCTTTGACAGCTGCTCCAGCTTGGGATCAGCCTTTGGATTTAGCAACTGAAGCGATCGCGCCGCCGCCGGCCGTGCATGTTGATGCCACTCCGGATTTTAAAGACATTGTGGATTTTGGCAATAGTCCGCAATTGGAAGGTCCTTTGACCTATTCCATTTTTATTAAAGGAATTGATATCGCGGACACCCGCGAAAAAATTAAAGAAGCCCTGACGGACTCTCATTTCGCTTGGGATACCGAAGAGGTGATGGGTCGAATTCAGAATGGGGCGCTGACTTTGCTTGACCTAAGTCCTGCCAAAGCCGTGGTTTTAATTAATCGAATTAAATATCTGCCAATTGAAGTATCGTGGAATCAGAACGTTCTGTCTTGAGGTGATCCCAATGAAACGAATCATTCTTACCTGTTTATTCTGCCTGCTTTCGATGGAAGCAGCTTTTGCCCAGGAAGGCGAAGGTTCACCCGCACCCGCCGAGGGCGCGAAGCCTGCAGAAGCCGGCAAAGCGGCAGGCCCGATCAAAGATGAAAAGGCAACGGCTCAGCAAGAAGTTTTGGATCTGCAAGCGCGCCTGATGGGATTAAAAACTAAGATTTCCGCTAAAAAAGAAACTCTAAAAAGACTGGTCTCTGAAAAACAAGGCCTTAAAGACGACAAAAAATCTTTAGAAATTTTTAATGAGATGAAATCTGAATACAAAGAGATGCAAACTGCGATCAAGGATTATGACGAGCAAATTGCCCTTTTAAATTACCGCTATCCTGAAAAAGGTTTGATCAAAGAACGTAAATACCAGCGTATTGAAATTAAATCATTGGATGAAATGGAAAAAGAATTTTCATTGCAAGGAAAAATTAAAAAAACCCTCGCACGAGTTCGACAGCAATTCCCTGAAAAGAAAGCGCTGTCTAAAAATTCTAAAGATGTACAAAGCGAAGACTTGTCTATCCCGAAAACTAAACAGAAAGACCCCTCTAGGGATTCGGTCACAGAGCCCCAGCTGCTTTCAAAATAAATTTTTATTTTATTTCTTCGTAGTCGGGCATATAGATGACTTTTTTGCCCTCGCCTTTGACTTCTTTTTCGTAATCACTATAGGCGTTTTTATTTTCTTTTTTGATTTTAGCGGTTTCTTCGACCATTTGCTTATCTAAGGCTTCATTTTTTTGGTCTTCAACTAGGGCTGTTTTAGGCTCTTCGGGTTTCCAAGCGTCCCCAACATAAACGGTGGCGCCATTTAAGAAATGAACTTCGCGCTCGTGACGAATTCCATCTTCATAAATAATATAAATCCAGCGATCTTTGCCGTGCAGCCGAGTCGTCGTCCAAGGGGTTCCCATGATTTCAAGAACCTCGGGTTTTTCCATTCCTGTTTTGACTTTGGAAAATTGGCGGACTTGCGATGTTTGGCAGCCGAACAAAAAAGATAGGCTCAAAATAAATATAAATAGACGCATTTTCAGCCCCCTAACACCAGTTTGAAGGATTTTTTGCAGTTTGAAAAGATTCAAAACTGGAAATATCAAATTGAGACAGCCCCGACATAAAAAAGGGCTCGTCGAAGACGAACCCTTTTAAGCTCCAGTTCAGCTGCTAGAAGCGATTAATTTTTAAAGACAGGCTTGGGGAGGGCTAATTGCTGATCATTCAAAAAAGTACCTAAAGTATCTGAATTATGGGGCATCAAGACTAATAAATCCTGACGGCCGATACCCTTTGTGAATTCGACCGTCTGGGAGCTATTTCCAGACATCGTCACAACGGCCGGCAGATCTAAATAGGAAGGCGCTTTGTCAGATAAATCCACGGTCTTCCATACTGTTTCCTTGCCCAGATAATCATCAGCTTCAGTGTTGCTTTCATCCTGAGCTGTCGTCAGAATCTTCACGGCCAGTTCCCCCGAGGGGCGCGTGACCAGCAAAGATTTTTCTACTTCGACGATGGCCACTGTTGAATCCGCATAAACAATCATCGCGCCGATATCCATCACAGCGGGGGCGTAGTCAATTTTTGGTCGCTCAGCCTTTGGTTTTGACAATGAGGCCTCATAATTTTTGCGAATTTCGCGAGCTTTCGTTGCATCCAATAATAAAGACTTAAAATCTTTTAATTTTTCAAACCCTTCCAGATGATCGCCCACAATTCCAGCTAATTCTTGCTCTGGAATTTGATCGTTATTTGAATCTGTTAAAACAGAGATATCACAAAGATGCCAGCTGGTGACGGGTTGAAAAAGTTTAATGGCAAATTGGACTTTAGATCCAATGATCCGGTAGCCCGCGGCTTGAAGATCACAAATTTGGCTTAGCTTTGAACCCTGAGGCATCGGTTTACGACCATCAAGATCAATTTTATTAAATAATAAAACGTCGCCGGATTGCCCACTGCTATTTTTTAATTTTAACTCAACGACACTTCCGGCCGCATCAGCCGCAGACGTCGCTTTAACCGTCATTGATTGAACTTTAATATTAGATACTTTTTGGACCAATGCCAAAAAAGCCACTTTGTAAATCTGGGCTTGGTCGCCTGAAATTAAAATAAAGCCATCAACTTCAGAAACTGTCTTTGTTAAAGAAGCCGCGTTTAAATTTAATTTCAAAGTCACTGTTTGCTCAGACAAGGGCGCGACCGAAAGGGTCACCGGCGCCATAGTTAGGGCCGGGCTGCCTGACAGTTGCAAGGTCAGAGTTTTAGCAGCGCTTGAAATATTTTTAATGGTTAAAGTCTGTCGCATAGTTTTAGAGCCTTCGACGGGGACAATCCCCAAAGATAAAGACGACGGACTGGTCGCAATATTAGCTTCAATCGCTTTATCAATTTGGATGCGTCCAGCCCCTTGCTGACTTAATGGATAGATTTTTCCATCTTTGTCTTTGATGATTTTTGCGGTTTCCATCACTAAAGATTGCAAGTCACTATTGCTCAGATTTGGATGAAGCTGTTTCATCAAGGCCATCACACCTGTGATATGAGGGCCTGACATCGAAGTTCCAGACATGGTGACGCTGGCTCGGCCGCCGCCCATTTTTGCTGAGATAATATTTTGGCCAGGAGCTGAGATTTCAGGTTTTAAAATGGCATCAAGGCTGCGCGGACCTTTTGAGGAAAAGTCAGTCAAGGTGTCGATCAGTTCTGGTTTTAAAATTCTTTCGGCAGTTTTCATTTGAGCGATCACAGGTCCCTGCTTCATCGCGTCTTTGATTTGTTGTCCAATTTCCAGGCGAATCATAATGGCTGGAATTTTTGCAGGATCCCCTTCGCCGCCCATGGGAAAAGCTTCGCCAATCTGATTGTTCACAACAACAACACCGATCGCGCCAGCGGCTTCAGCACGCTTGATTTTTTCAACAAACGGAACCACGCCACGATCGATCAAGGCAATCTTGCCTTTTAGCTGGGCTTTCAAATCGTCAGATAAATCTTCTTTAGCTAAACCAATAAAAACCAACTCGCCCTCGGCGCTGATAACTTCTGACAAGGGCTGCGAAGCCGGGCCTTCAACCGCCTCAGTTTTAATTTTTGATCCATTTGGCAATGAAAAGTTAGATGCTCCGAACTGCCAGTTAAAATTCATCGAATCAATCGAAGCCGCCACGGAAAACGCCCCATCAACGGCGGCCGGTGCACCTGTAATAAAGTCATTGGGGCCTTCGTTTCCCGCCGAGGCGACAACGAAAGTTCCTGCGGCGGAAAGATTCTTGATCGCTTCCGCATACATCGTATGCGAAGAACCATACGAACTTCCCAGCGACAAGTTAACCACATCTAGATGGTCCTCTAAGTTAAGGTCGGCATGAGGGTTTGCACTGTACTCTAACCCAGCAATAACAACTTCATCGCTGGTGGATCCTTCGGCGCCGAAAACTTTAATGCCATAAAGAACAGCATCTGGAGCCACACCCGAATAAGTTTCAATTTGATCGCCGACGCCAGCAATGGTCCCAGACACATGCGAGCCATGACCGGCCTCATCTAAAGGATTGGCATCTGGTTTTGGAATGCGATCTTCAAAAACATCTGAGGCTGAATCAAATTTTGTACCCACTAAATCAATTCCACCAACGACTTTGTCATTGGGAAAAAGGGGCGTTGGCAGGGCTGGATCAATGGACTTGTAGGCCTCTTCGGTGCCGGGCCCTTTTAAAAGCGCATGGGTGTAGTCGATGCCTGTATCGATCACGCCCACTTTGATTCCTTTTCCAGTGATTCCAGCCGCATGAGCCGCATCAGCGCCGATAAAGCTGACCGAAGTGGTTCCGCCGGCTTCAGCTAATTTGGAAGGACCTTTTAAGTTCGGTTTTTCAAGAAGACGTCTAAAACCTTTGGGCTTTTCGATCACAACATTGGGAAGTTGGGCGATTTGCTCTTCGACTGATTTAGGAGCAACGATCGCCAGGGCATTCAAAACAAGGCGGTATTGATAAAGAACTTTAATTTCAGGAGAAATCTTTTGAAGCTTTTTAATCATCTCATTTTGTTCAAGCTCAATGTCTGC
>JAYWEU010000328.1:0-7812 GCA_043779385.1 Pseudobdellovibrionaceae bacterium | reverse complement strand
ACAACTTATGGCTCCCCGCAGTACGACCCCGATCACGAAGGGGTTTAAAGCCCAAAATTTAGTCAGCAATTTAATCAACAAAAGGAGAATTTATGATTCGTTTATTTTCTGTTTTAGCTTTGGTGCTTGGTTTTCAAGCTCACGCTGGTGAATTAGATAATGATGGAACTGTGGCTAATCACGGCTTCACAGGAACTGTTGTGATCCGAATCGATCAACGGGATAAATCGGTTTCGTATGTTCAATCTGAAAAAGCGTTAACCAATCAAGCTGAAGCTTTGACTCTTTCAAAGGGCGATTTCCAACCCGTTCCCACTGATAAATTAAAAAAGGAATTAGACTCAGAAGCCGGCGCTTCTAGCTGGTACTATTTCTACGCTCCTTACAATTACTACTATAATAATTGTTTGAACTACGGTGGCTACAACTACTACCCGTACTACTCTTACAATTATTCTTACTATTCTTACTATTACTACGGCTACTCTGCTCGTTGGTGGTAATCCGTATGTTACGCAATCCGTTCATCTTATTCATTTTGCAAATTGTGATGATGGGCGGATCCGCTGGGGCCGCTTCCCCCTTTAAGAACATGGATTTCTTAAGGAAGACTTATAACTTTAGAAGCCTTTATTCTCAGACCGCAAACAAACATTTAAAGGTCGCGGTTTTAGATAAAGGTTTTGAAGGTTATGAAAAAGAGATCGGCCATTCTTTGCCAAAAAATACCCGCTATTTTGCAGGGCCTGTCGCAGCTCCGGCCGAAGTGAAGGTTGAGCACGGCCTTCGAATGGCGCAGATTCTTTACGATTTAAGTTCAAATAATGGCGCTCAAGATTCAGCCATTCAAGAGCTTTGCCTTTACAATGTTTTTGGTTTTAGTAATTTTCAAGCAGCCATCGCAGCCATCATTAAAGATAAAGTTGATTTAGTGCTTTATTCTGAGGTTTGGGAGTTCGGTAACAACTTCGATGGACAAGGCTTTATCGATGCCGAGGTTTCAAAAGCCATCAATGCCGGTGTGATCTGGGTGAATGCGGCTGGAAACTTTGGTCAAACAACGTATAATTCTTCAATTCAAACTTATCAAGATCAGTGGGTCAGTCTCCCGGATCAAAATCATTCTTTGTCTTTACGCTGTGAAGATAACACCGAAAAAAAATGTCCCGTTAAAATTGTTTTAAGCTGGAATGACTTTACAAGTGATGCCAACGGCGGAACTTCAAAAGATTTAGATTTAGCTATCACCGATGACCTTTTGAATGTTGTTGCGGCTAGCAGTTTAAAGCAAACAGCACATCAAGATTTAGCCCTTGGAGAAACTAGCTATCCTCGGGAAATTATTACGGCAGAACTTAAGCCTGGCCAATATTATATCCGAGTTAAGAAAAGCAGTGATAACTTTGTGGCCAGTGATCGCCTGCGAGTGACTGTTGACGGCGAAAATATTTCAATGCCTTCAAGCGATCTGAAAGAGTCCCTTTTAAATCCAGCAGATCTTAAAGGGGTTATTACCGTGGGAGCCTGGGACAGTGCTCGTACAGGAATTTCTGTGAAAATGGGTAAACCCGATATTTGGACTTTATCTTCAATTATTTTTGAGGATGGAAAAGAGTTTCGAGGAAGTTCAAATTCGGCAGCCATAGTTGCTGCCGCCCTGGTTCTTGAAAAATCAGCTAAGCCAAATCTCTTTGGACCTGATCTTCTATCACAAATAAGTTTTGCGACTTCTTGGCGATCCGTAGGTTTAAGCTTGAATCAGTTGGGCTTTACACCAAAATCTGGAACTTGTTTTAGCGAAGTTTTTATTCCTAATTTACCTGAGCACGTTCAGGCGATCATGGCTCGGGGTGCAAAGTTAGTAGAAACTAATTATGGCCTGCGATTGATGACGCCCTATGATCCGGTCACTTTAGATTCAAAACTTCGCCGCGCTAGCTATAACGATGTGATCTTGGCCAGTTCTCATGGATTGCGAGCCCAATCTCGTTTTATGATCACGGGCGCAGAAGACATTGAAGTGTTCCAACGACCGATGGATGCTGGACCTTGCGTTCTTCCGCAAAACTCTCAGCGCTTTTTAGGGTTCTAATGTTATCTTGGTCTTCGTTTGTCAGTGGTGATATTCCTAAAAATTTTATGGACCTTGAAGAGATTCACGGTCTGCAAGTCGACTTACGCTATGCCAGCGAAAATAATTTCACAGGTGAAAACCTCTACGGAAATTTTCGTAAGGCTTTTTTGCATGAAGTGGCTTTTGAAAAATTAAAAAAAGCCTCTCAGTTTTTACAGAAAAAAAACCCTGAATTTTGTTTTTTAGTTTTAGATGCTTTAAGGCCCAGATCGGTCCAACGGGTTTTGTTTTCAAAAGTGAAGGGCACGCCCCAAGAAAGTTACGTTGCAGATCCTGATAAAGGCTCTGTTCATAATTACGGTTTCGCTGTGGATTTAACTTTGGCAGATAAACACGGAAATGAAGTCGATATGGGAACGCCCTTTGATGACTTTACTGATTTAGCGCAACCCCGATTTGAAAAAAAGTTTTTACAAGAAAAACGTCTGACGGCCAGGCGACTAGAAAATCGAAAAATTTTGCGAGCCGCTATGGAGTTCGGTGGGTTTAAACCTATTATGAACGAGTGGTGGCATTTTAATGCCCTTGATATCGCTGAGATCAAACAAAATTACACCGTTATTGAATAACAACCGTGTTTAAAAAAAGGAAGCGTTCGGCTTCCTTTTCGTTTCTTCTTTAACTTCCCTTAAAATTTCCTGAGCGCTTCATTAAACCCGCTTTGTCTTTCACAATAATTTCTTTGCCGTTAATCTCAATCAGACCTTCAGTTTTAAACTCGGTCAAATGGCGGGATAAAGATTCATTGATCGTACTTGCTAGCTGGGCAAATTCATTGCGAGTCAGTTTTAAATTCAGAGAAACACCGTGAGCCGTTTCCACACCAAATTTTTCACTGAGCATCACAAGTTGATACGCGATGCGCTCTTGCACAGAGGCTAAGTAGTGCAGCTGGGTTGTTGTTTCGTAGTTCTCAATGTCACTGACCGACTGTTGCAACAAAAGCTTTACCATCGGAGTGGCTTGAGCCAGTGCGCTCAAGACTGTTTCGCGAGGGTACATCCACACAACGCTGCCTTTGACGGCTTTTGCTGTGGAGTTTGTTGTCCCATTGCGCACAAGGGCCTTGTAGCCAAAGTATTCACCAGGGGAAACAAGCTTCGTGACATATTCAGGAGAGGTGGTTCGTCCGCGGGCTTGTTGTCGGTTCACAACCATTTTCACACAACCACTTTGCACGTAGTACAAACCGAGTGGAACTTCACCTTCTCGAAAAAGGATGTCGCCTTCTTTAAGTTGGATAATTTCATAGGGCATTTCACTTTGCTGTATCACAAAGGGAGATTGTACGCCGGTGCTTAAAAAAGCATTTTGGCCACCGTTGATTAAAGTTGATCTTTCCATTTGGGGCTCCTTTTTTTTGCCAAATTCCATAAAACAAGTTTACGATATCGTAAACTAAAAATCTAGTGGGCCCAAGTTGAATTGTTTTGACGATATTGTGCGGCTCTTCTATATTGCGTCTAAGTTATTATTTTCTCTCATCTATTCGGTATTTTATGGGGTGATTCGATGAAGCATTTCTGGCTCATTTTAGTGTCTTTTAACATAATTACTACATTAAGTTGGGCTGAGACCGTCCGAATCGGCCTGGTTTTAGACAAAGGTGGGAAAGACGACAAGTCGTTCAATTCGGCGGCTTTTGAAGGCGCCAAGCGAGCCGAAAAAGAACTGGGCATTGAGTTAAAGTATGTTGAAGCGACGGATTTAAATGCGCTTGAAAATTTGCATCGAAATTTAGCAGGCAAAGGCTACGGTCTGGTCATCGGAATTGGTTTTGCTCAAGTGGATGCGATTAAAAAAATTGCGTCCCAATTTCCAAATACAAAATTTGCCGTGGTCGATGGCGAAGTCCAATCTAGCAATGTCAAATCACTGCTTTTTGAAGAGCACGAAGGTTCTTTCTTAGTTGGTGCCATCGCTGCGATGAAATCTAAAACTGGTAAAGTTGGCTTTATTGGCGGCATGGATATTCCCTTGATCCGTCGATTTGCAACGGGCTACTCCGCCGGCGCAAAATACGTGAACCCAAAAGTGATTGTGTCCGAAAATTTTATCGGCGTCAGTGGTGAAGCCTGGAACAATCCCGCAAAAGCCAAAGAGTTAGCGCTGTCGCAGTATGGTTCAGATTTTGATGTTATTTTTGTCGCCGCCGGAGCTTCAGGCTCAGGAGTTTTTGATGCGGCTGAAGAAAAGAAAAAATTTGCGATCGGCGTTGATTCGAATCAGAACTGGATGAAGCCCGGCTTTGTCCTGACCAGTATGCTGAAGCGTGTGGATCTGGCCGTTTTCGAAACGATTTCGCAGTTCAAAGCGGGGCAGTTTAAAAGTGGTGTTGTTCGATATGGCCTCAAAGACAAAGGCGTTGATTACGCTCTGGATGATAATAATAAAAATGTTTTGAGTGCAGAAATAAGAAAAAAAGCTGACGATATCAAAATGAAAATCATCAAAGGCGAAATCAAAGTCCCTGACTACTACAAAACTAGAACCGCAAAATAGGGAGTTCTTTGGCTTCACCCCTTCTGGAGTTACGCCAGATCAATAAGTTTTTTGGAGCTGAACAAGTTCTGAAAAACTTTTCTATGAAAGTCAGTGCCGGAGAAATCATTGGTTTGATCGGAGAAAATGGCGCTGGCAAATCGACCGCGATGAATGCGACCTATGGACTTTTTAAACCCGACTCTGGCGAAATTTTCTGGAAGGGTCAAAAGGTCGACTTTTCATCTCCCATTGATGCGCGGGCTGCTGGTATCGGGATGGTTCATCAACATTTTATGCTTTCGTCCCAACACACATTGCTAGAAAATGTTTTAGTTTCGATCAAAGCTAAGCCCTGGAGCTGGATCAACCCAGTTCAATTGTCCGATGAGCTTTCTGAAAAAGCGCGGCAGCTAGGCTTTAAGCCTTTTTCTTGGGAGAAGAAAGTTTCCGAACTTTCCGTTGGCGAACAACAACAGCTAGAAATTTTTAAAGCTTTGCTCCATCAGCCGGATTTATTAATTTTAGATGAGCCCACCGCTGTTTTAACACCGTATGAAGTTAATCAGCTTTTTGACACTTTAAAAAAATTCAAAGCTCGTGGCACAGCGGTTGTCATCATCACCCATAAGCTAAAAGAGATTCTTTCTGTGACGGATCGCATTTATGTCCTTCGTCGTGGTGAAAATATCACTTCTGTTGCTACCGCTGATGCGTCTCTTGCAGATTTAGCGGCGGCGATGGTGGGACACAAGTCAGTGACTACGACTTTTAATGATTCAAATATTCGTTCTAAAAAAACTTTGGAAATTTCAAATTTGCGCTTGGAAAATAAAGGCCAATCTCTTGAGATCGAGTCCCTGTTTTGCCTTCAGGGCGAAACCATTGGCCTGGCCGGTGTCGAAGGAAATGGGCAGGATTTATTAATTCAAGCCTTGCTTGCGCCGACCAGTTTAAAAAATCTGTCTGGCCAAATACAGCTTTCAGATCAAAATATTTTAAATCTTTCCACGGCCGAAATTTTAAATTTGGGTCTGCGCGCTTTACCCGAAGATCGCTTGCGCTTTGGAATTTTGCCGCATCGATCTAGTTTAGAAAATTTTGTTTTAGGACATCAGCAGAGTTTTTCCCATTCGGGATGGATGAATTGGAAGAAGGCCCGGCAGCAGGCCGAAAAATCCTTTAAAGATTTTGATGTGCGACCTTTAAATTTAGATCTGTCTCCAGAAAGTTTTTCAGGTGGTAATCAACAAAAGATTGTTGTTGCTCGTGAAATTTTTAGAGCACCTCAGTTTTTAATTGCGGCTCACCCGACCCGTGGAGTTGATTTAAAAGCGTCTGACTTTATCCGTCAGCAGATCAAAACTGTCGCTAAAGAAGGTTCGGTGCTGCTGATTTCATCAGACTTGGATGAGCTTTTTCAAATGTGTGATCGCATTTATGTGATTTACAAAGGGCGAATTCAAAATGAATTTCGGTGGGATCAGTTTCAAGAAAAACAAGTGGGTGCTGCCATGGCTGGTGTCGCTTTATGAAAAATACAGCTATTGGTTTTATTGTCGGTTTACTTCTAGCCCTTTCTTTAACCGCTTTTGCGGGTGAAAATCCTTTTCATATTGCGGCCGTTCTTTTTAAAAGTGCCTTTGGTTCCAATTATGACTTTGGGACAACTTTATCCTACGTTGCGCCGTTTATCTTTTCTGGTTTATCCGTCGCCGTGGCCTTCCATGGCGGCATGTTTAATATTGGCGCTGAAGGGCAACTGACCCTGGCCGCCATTTTAACAACTTGGGTGGGCGTGCACTGCGTGGATTTGCCTTTTCACTTAGGTCCTATTGTTTTAATTGTAGCTTCCATTTTTTTTGGCAGCGTTTGGGGTTTTATTCCTGGTTGGCTTAAAGCCTATCGCGGTAGCCATGAAGTGATTATTACAATCATGCTAAACTTTATGGCCGCAGGTTTTGCAAGCTGGATGACCTTAAATATTATTCCGCGTTTGGATTCTCAAAATCCAGAAAGCAGTTTTATTCAAAGCTCAAACTCTTTAAAATCCATCGACTTTATAGCCAAAGCTTTTCCGAACACTCCCTTGAATATTTCTATTTTGCTAGCGATTTTTTCTTGTGGGGCTGTGTGGGTTTTCTTGTGGAAAACAAAATGGGGCTTTGAACTGCGGGCCATGGGTGCAAATCCTGAAGCGGCGGCTCGAGCGGGAATTTCAAAAAAGCGCTATCAGATTTTAACGATGTCCTTGGCCGGAGCTTTAGCGGGACTTGTTGGGGTTTCTGAAATTGTCGCAGGTCCGGGAAATTTTCGATTGGGGTTTTCCCCAGATTATGGATTTATGGGAATCGCCGTTGCTCTTTTAGCTCGCAATCATCCTTTAGGAATTTTATTTTCGGCTTTTCTATTAGGGGCCCTTCATAAGGGCGCTTCTGATTTGGATTTAGAAACAGCGACGATCACGAGGGATTTTTCTAAAATCATTCAAGGCTTGATTGTTATTTGCGTGGCCATTCCCTGGATCAGCGAAAGCATCCGCAAAAGGAGAAAAGATGTTTCTTGAAATATTACTCTCAATTTTGCGCATGGCCACTCCTTTAATTTTTGCAACGATGGCAGGTCTTTTATGTGAGCGCTCGGGTGTGATCAATATCGCGCTGGAAGGATTGCTGCTGTTGGGTGCTTTTGTGGCCGCCGCCACTGGCTTTTATTTTCATTCAGCCTGGATCGGCTGGGGCCTTGCTGGTCTTTCTGGAATTATTTTATCCTGCCTTTTAGCGTGGCTAATCATTCAAAAAAAATCTGACCAAGTCATTTCTGGGATGGCGATGAATCTCTTAATTTTTGGAGCGATTCCGTTTCTTTCGAAAGTTATTTTTAATTCGACAGGCTCCACTCCAGGAATGGCTTTAGAAAATCGATTTACGATGGAACCCATTCTTATGGCCTTTGCTGTTGTGGCTTTGATTTCAATATTTTTACACTCGACTTATATGGGCCTATGGCTGACTTTTGCTGGGGAGCATCCTGAAAGTTTAAACGCCAGCGGGATTTCCGCTAAGAAAATTCGCTGGTTCAGTGTTTTAACCGCTGGGGCCTTGGCTGCATGGGGTGGCGCAAGCTTAAGCGTATTTTTAGCTTCCAGTTACTCGCCACAGATGTCAGGCGGTCGAGGCTTTATGGCGCTAGCCGCT
>JAYWEU010000327.1:0-2952 GCA_043779385.1 Pseudobdellovibrionaceae bacterium | reverse complement strand
ATCGGCAAGACTCTGAAAAACGCGGCGAGACTCCGGACGATCGTGGCGGTGTTCGCAAAGCACGGGTTCCACAACGTCGCCGAAAGGGTTAAGCTCGGTCGCTTTGTCGTTGAAAGAATTTTTTCTGGAGATATCGAAAAATTATCCGCCGCAGAACGCGTGCGGATGTCCTTTGAAGAATTGGGTCCCACTTTTGTAAAGTTAGGCCAGTTGCTTGCCACCCGTCCCGATTTGGTTCCTGAAGATTACGTTCGTGAATTTGAAAAACTTCACGACCGCGTACAGCCCCTGTCTTATGAAACTATTGAAGCCGTTATCAAAGAAGATTTAGGCGAAGAGTTATTTCGCCAATTTAAATCCATCGAAAAAACTCCGGTCGGATCAGCCAGCATTGCCCAGGTTCACAAAGCGACACTTCTTACGGGCGAAGAAGTTGTTATTAAAGTTCAGCGACCAGGTTTGATTCAAAAAATTAACGACGATTTGAACGTTCTTTTTATGCTGGCCGAACTTCTGCATAAATATGTTCCTGAAACCAGACTTTACAATCCCGTAGCCATTGTCGATGAGTATTTTAAAACCTTAGAGCTTGAAACCAATTTTGTGGTTGAAGCCAATAACATTCGGCGTTTTCAAGCCAATTTCAAAGACGAACCAAAAATACGAATTCCAAAAGTTTATTTTGAATTAACGACCGAGCGAATTTTAGTGATGGAAGCATTACCTGGAATTCCCCTCAGTCAGGATGAATCTTTAAAACAGCCCGGCATCCAGTCGCAAGAAATTATTCGCCTGGGCCTTCGAGCTTATTTAAAAATGGTTTTCCAAGACGGCTTATTTCATGGCGATCTGCATGCCGGAAACTTTTTTGTCATCCCAGATAATAATGTCGGCCTGATTGATTTCGGAGTGGTCGGAAGACTGAATCAGAAAACTCAATCGGCCATTGCCAGTATGCTAGTGGCTTTAGGTAAAGAAGATTATGAGCGCCTGGCTTATGAATATGTCGACCTTGCGCCTTTTTCTGATCAGGTCAATATCGACCTCTTTGCTAAGGAACTTCGGCAGGTCATTGCCCCCTATTACGGCCTGACTTTAAAGAACGTCAATTTGGGAAAGCTGTTGATGAATTCTTCTTCGATTGCAGCCCGCCATCATCTGATGGTTCCCACTGAACTCATGTTATTTTTTAAATCCATTGTCGCCATTGAAGGCATGGGCCGGCGAATTGATAAAGATTTTGATTTTCTTCATCACTCTTTGGAATTTGCTTCAGAACTGATCAAGACACAGTTTGATCCAAATCGCATGATGAATGATATGAGCCAAGTGGCGCGCGAATCGAAAAACTTTATTAATAATTTGCCACGGCAACTGAACTTTTTTATTCGAAAATTAAGCAGCCCCCATCACGCTTTTAAAGTTGATATTAAAGATTTTGAAGATCTTAAAAAATCTATCGAAGTTTCGTTTAATCTTTTATTTTTGGGCGTCATTATCGCATCATTGATTATCAGTGCCTCGATGATTTTAGCCAGCCATGCAGAACAAGGCTTGTGGGGATTACCTACCGCCAGTTCTATTTTATATTCTATGGCAGCGGCCTTAGGTGTGATTGGCGTTTTTAATTATATCAAAAAACCATAGGATCTTATGCAGCAGCTGTATTACGAGATGAGTGTTCTTGCCAAAGCGATTCACTTTAAAAATTTGTCAGCAGCTGCACTGCATGTGGGCTTAAGTCAGCCGCAATTATCGCGGATCATTGCGCGTATTGAAGAAGAAATGAAGTTTGTGTTACTGGACCGCTCGGCTAAAAGAAAATCAGGTTGGACACCCGCGGCTTTTCAATTAGCAGAAATTTTTGAAAAGTCAGCCCGGCGCCTGGAATCAGAGTTAGCAACGATCACGAATAATCAAAAAGTGGCCGAGCTTCATCTAGGCACCCTCGAGGGTTTATCAAATTTAGCTTTGAAAACTTGCAAGATTTGCTTTGAAGATGTGGGCGTAAGAAAAATATCTTTGGATATTTATGACTTGAATGAATTAGAGGCCAATTTTTTATCTGGAAATTTAGATATCATTTTTTCCTCCAAAGTCCCGGGCCGGCAAAAATTTCGGCATATGGAAGAAATCGGCTTTCAACAGCTTGAAAAAATCCAAACCAATAAAAAGTTCGCACTTTTTAGCACTTTTGAATATGGACGCACCAAAGGAAAGGAGCCTCAGGATTTCGAACATATTCTGGTCTCTAATTCATTAGCGATCCGCAAAGAATGGCTAAAAACATTTGGCGGAAGTGGCTTTCTTCCAACGGAGGCTCGTAAAAGTAAAGCCAAGGACCATGAGCCAATTTTGATGATTGGCTCTGAAGTTTTAAATCCCCTTTTATGGGATCAAATGATTAAAGCTTTTGCTGCCAGCGAAAAATAGCCTGTTATCTGGCAGAGGCTTTCCGTCCGGCGCCGCCCAGGGATTCGTAGCTACGTTTTCGCTTGATTAACTGGCCCCGTAGCTACAATGATGAAGAACATATGGCAAATAGGGCACCTCAAGAGCTTCGCGAGCTCGCATTACAAATAGGACAGTTTATCCAGTACTGGGGCTTTAAAAAAGTCCACGGACAAATTTGGAGCTATATCTTTTTAGCGAAAGAGCCCGTCGATGCAACAACCCTTGTGCAAAGATTGAATGTCTCAAAAGCCTTAGTCAGTTTAGCCATTAAAGATTTATTAAAATACGACGTCATTCGCGTCGCTGGAAAGGGCCAACGCCGAAAAATTCTGTTTGAATCAAATCCCGATTTAATGACCGTCATTTGCTCGGTTTTAAAACAACGCGAATTAAAAATGCTAGAAAATATCAAAGAATCATTTTTAAAAGTGGAAGCTTTGGATTGCTCAGTGGCCAGTGTCGATATTGATCGAGCAAAGCTGGTGGAATTGGGCGAAA
>JAYWEU010000326.1:0-2958 GCA_043779385.1 Pseudobdellovibrionaceae bacterium | reverse complement strand
CAGATTTTGATAAAAGCAAATTTTCAATCCATTGTTATATCAAAGGCTTGGAGTCGAGCGTCTAGGTGGCCAAATCAGCCCTGTTGTTTCACCACTTATTTGTAATGTTATTATTTTCGACTATATTTGCCGAATGAAAGCAATTTTGGCGATGGGCCTTCTTCTTCTAAGTCCTGTTTTGGGACATGCGGCTGACGATGACTTTGATTTACGAAAACTTGATCAGCAAGCTCATTTTGCTGTCAGTTACGGTTTAGCGATGACCTCAACCTTACTTTTTGAAAAGCATCAATATTCTAAATTGGAATCCATCCTATATGGAAGCTTAGTCACGATGTCAGTGGGCTTCGCAAAAGAATATGCTTATGACAAAAAGCCATCAGACGGAGATTTGATTTCTGATGCTTTAGGAACCGCGCTGAGTGCGGGTGTTGTTTATAGTTTCGATTTCTAAATTTCTTTTAATGATATTCAAAGCCACTTTCAATCCTGCCTCACTGAGATCAGGCGATGCAACAAGGCCAAAAATAACCGCGGCTAAAGCTTCAATTTCTTCGGATTTAGCCTTTGGGTAAGCTTTTGAAATTTTTTGTCGGAAGCGCTTTTCAAATTCTTGGAGTTGTTTGCCAATGCTTGAATCCATATGCCTGCGGGTCATATAAAAAAAGTGTACAAAGGGGGCTCGCTGACAAAGTCTTCTGGTTTCAATTAAACTTTCAAAAATCAGACCGTTCTGCCAAAGTGATTTGCGCTCGTGACTGAGGCCGAAATATTCTTCTCCCAAAAAATCAATGGCGGTTTGCATGATGTGTTCTTTTGAATTTCCAAAATAATAATAAATCAAAGTTCTTGAAACTTTGGATGTGCGGGCAAGGTCAGAGATTTTCCAAGACATCGGACCTTTTTGAAAGTCCAACCGAATCACCGCCTCAAAAACGGCCCAGTAGTTTTCATCTTTTGATTTCTGAGATTTTTTCTTTGCCATAAAAGGAAGTTTATTAAATATAAAGGCGTTGTCACGACAAAAACCCGAGCCGCATCCCTGCAGCCAGAGTCTTTTATTTTTCTTTCAATTATTTTTCTTATTGAGCCGCTTCGATTTTCATTCGGTTAAGGCCGACTTGCAGACCCAAGCCTTTTTCAAGACTTAGACCCAAATTCAAAGTTAATGCTTCAGCTCCGCCGTGAACAGCTAAGTTTGTTCCTGCACCAATGATAAAAGCGGCGCGGCCCCCAGCTGTATAGTAAGTTCCCAGTAAGGCTTCTGGACCAGTGGCAACACCGATACCCGTTGCAACAGCTGCCACTTTAAAAGTTCCAAAGGCAATATTAGGAGCCACAGGCGATCCACCCAAGGTCACTTTAACATCCATTTCCTGCTCGTTACCGGCAATATCACGGCAATGAATCTTACCGGGACCTTGTAATTTAAAAGAACCTACGATCAACTGAAATCCACCGCCTTGAGCCTTAAAGGTCAGAGCGCACTCAAACAAAGGTTGCTTTAATTCTTGGGTCTCGGCCGCCTGACCGGTCATTCCAGCAGACATCACGATCATCACTAAACTTAAAATTACTTTTTTCATTCTTTTCTCCCTCGTTGTCGCATGAGTGCGATTTATTGAATTGCTTCAATGAGGGGATTAAACATGAGAAGTCTAAAATTAGTTAATGGAACCATTGTCAGAAATGCTGGAAATCTGTCAAAAAAGAGATCCGCTGGCTTATAAAGCAAGCCAGCTGAAAAGAGTTTTTACTTTTTATAGGGCATTTCACCTAAGAAATCTTTTTTACCAACATCGACGCCGTTGTGGCGCAAAATGGCGTAGGCTGTTGTGATGTGAAAATATAAATTTGGCAAAGCATGCTGATTTGCGAACTCGAATCCTAAAAGATATTTTCCTTCCCAGCGCGGCTGAGTGATTCTTTTTTCTTCAGCGCCTTCAAAATCTTTGGCCGTGAAGTTATTCAAGTAGGACACCGTCTGCTGGATGCGGGCCCGTAAATCTGAAAGAGTCTTTTCATTATCTTCATGAACCGGTGCATCTTTTCCTGTCAACCTAGAGGCCGCAAGTTTAGCCGTATCACAAGCAATCTGAATCTGCCGGATCAAATTAAATTGATCGGGAGCCAAGCGAGAATTTAATAAAACTTCAACCTCGAATTTTTTAGCTTCTGCGTGCTTGGCCGCTTTATCTAAAATCATATTTAAATTGAGGAGCATCTTTGCAAATTGCGGAATCGTCACTTCATATAACATGGGGTCTCCTTTGGGTTCGTAGGAAACCTTACCCCTTCAAAATAAAATGTTCATTTACTATTGTGTAAGATTAAACTCTGCATCCTAGTCTTAAGGCTTAGGACGCTTTTCCGTTTAAACTATCTAAGTACCTTTTGAGTGGGATGACAATTTCTTGAGGCGCAATTCCTGACTCAGCGATGTGGTTTAATGCTTCTGAAATGCTTAATCGGGCCTTTCCGACCTGCATCGATGTCATTTCATCAAAGGCTGTGGCCATCGATAACAGGGAGGCCTCATGAGCAATTTTATGCTGGGGCAATCCCTTCGGGTAGCCTTTTCCGTCAGGCCGCTCGTGATGCTGTAGAATGGCATTCTGCACTTCGGGAATAAGAATAATACGCTTTTCTTTGATCAGGCGTAAACCATCCTCGGGATGCTGACTGTAAACGGACTTTTCTTCATGGGTCATTTCCGACCAAGCTTTATGAGTCAAGTTTTCAGGACAGAACAAAAGCCCTACGTGGTGAAATAAACCAGCGATGGCTAAGTCTTCTGGTTTCCCAATTTTTAAGACGACAGAAAACAAGGTGGCGTAAGAAGAAACGCGAAGGGCTTGTTCGTACTGATCACCAAAATCTTGACCGGCCGTTTTAAAAAAACTAGCAAAAACATCGGCTACGTTGTCATTTTTTATCAGCTCACCAACAATCTCCTCG
>JAYWEU010000325.1:0-7916 GCA_043779385.1 Pseudobdellovibrionaceae bacterium | reverse complement strand
CAATGACCACCACCTCATTTTAATGGTTTCATATGTCTGAAATCCGCATTTCATTACCCGATAATTCGGTCAAAACTTTCGACCACGAACCTTCTGCTTTGGAAGTCGCGCAAACGATTGGCGAGCGCTTAGCCAAAGAAACTTTGGGTGCGAAAATTAATGGCTCGAGAGATATTCAAGATTTGCGTCTGCCCTTAAAAGATGGAACTAAGCTTGAACTTGTCACTACCAAAAGTGCAGATGCTAACGAAGTCATCAGGCATTCGGCAGCGCATATTATGGCGCAAGCGGTGCAAAAAATTTGGCCTGAAGTGAAAGTCACCATCGGTCCTGTGATTGAAAATGGATTCTTTTACGATTTCGATTCTCCGTTTCATTTTACCGAAGAGCATTTTGAAAAAATTGAAAAAGAGATGAAGAAAATTGTCGATTGTGATTTTCCCATCACAAAAAAAATGATTTCTAAAAAAGAAGCCGTCGAAACATTTAAAAAAATGGGCGAGCGCTTTAAGGTCGAATTGATCGAAGCCTTAGAAGACGGGCAGATCAGCATTTACGATCAAGGCGATTGGTTTGACCTGTGTCGTGGGCCGCATATTCAAAAAACCGGACAGCTCAAAGCTTTTAAACTTTTATCCGTGGCGGGTGCTTACTGGCGCGGGGACGAAAAAAATCCGATGCTTCAGCGGATTTATGCAACAGCTTTTAAAGACAAAAAAGAACTGGAAGAGCATCTTCATAACTTAGAAGAAGCTAAAAAACGCGATCACAGAAAACTGGGAAAAGAAATGGGACTGTTTATATTCCATGAAGTGTCCCCAGGGGCGCCCTTTTTCTTGCCTAAAGGAACTGTGATTTATAACGAGCTTCTGAAACTCATGCGCGATAAGTATCGCGAAAATAATTATCAAGAAGTGATCACGCCGCAAATTTTTGATGTCGAGCTTTTTAAAACTTCGGGCCACTATGCAAACTACAAAGAAAATATGTATTTCACACGAGTGGACGAGCGCGACTTTTCTTCAAAGCCGATGAACTGTCCCTCGCACTGTTTGATTTTTGCGTCGGATAAACATTCTTACCGTGAGCTTCCTTTGCGAATGGCTGACTTTGGCAGGCTGCACAGGTACGAAAAATCAGGCGCGATGCACGGCCTGACACGAGTTCGAACTTTCTGCCAAGATGATGCTCATATTTTTGCTAGGGCTGATCAATTGCAGCCCGAGATCCAAAGCTTTATGGAGATGCTGGGGCAAATTTATAAAACTTTAGGGATGGATAATTACAAAATTTATTTATCAACCCGGCCTGAAAAACGCATGGGTGGAGATGAAGTTTGGGATAAAGCGGAATCGGCTTTAGAAAATGCTCTAAAAAATTTAAACTTACCCTATGAAGTGAATCCCGGTGATGGTGCGTTTTACGGGCCAAAATTGGATATTATGTTTGTCGATGCCCTGAAACGCCCGTGGCAGTTAGGGACTTTGCAGCTGGATTTCAATATGCCCCAAGCTTTCGATCTAAAATACACAGGCGAAGATAACAAGGAACATCAGCCCGTGATGCTTCACCGAGCGATTTTAGGTTCCTTAGAGCGCTTTATTGGCGTTTATTTAGAGCATGTGGCAGGACATCTGCCAGCTTTTATGGCGCCGATCCAAGTTTCTATTTTGAATGTCACAGACCGAGTGAATCCCTTCTGTGAAGATTTAAAAGCAAAATTGCAGGCCCGTGGTGTGCGAGTCGAGTTTGATGCTCGCAATGAAAAACTGAATTTCAAAATCCGCGAAGCTCAGCTGCAAAAAATTCCTTACATGCTTGTCGTTGGTGACAAGGAAGCTGAGGACAAAACAATTTCTTTACGTCTGAGTGATGGCACAAATATCGCAGCCATGCCAGTCGATGATTTTATAACTAAACTTCTTCGCGATATCAGCGAACGAAGACTTACTACAACCTTCAAGGAGGTTAGCCATTAGTCAGTTTAATAAAGGTCCAGAGTTTAAGGGTGGCGGCAGTGCATTCAGTCGCGGTGGAAAAAAAGAAAAAGACGGCGGACTTCGCGTCAACCGTGAAATTCGAGCCGCCCAGATTCGCGTGATCGATGACGAAGGAACCATGCTAGGTGTGATGACCGTTAATGAAGCGGTTCGTATCGCCGAAGAAAAAGGCTTAGACCTGCTCGAGATTGCGCCGACGGCAACTCCTCCGACCTGTAAAATTATGGATTACGGCAAGTGGAAATACGAAAATAAAAAGAAACAAGCCGCTGCTCGAAAAAAACAAGTGATTGTGACGGTCAAAGAAGTGCAAATGCGACCACGCACCGATGACCATGATTTCGAAACCAAGATGAACCACGCCCGAAAATTTCTTATCCACGGCGATAAAGTAAAAATCAATATGCGCTTTTTAGGCCGCGAATTAGCCCATCAAGAGCTTGGTCAAAAAATGATGAGAAAAGCGATCGCTTATGTCGCCGATCTTTCCATTGTTGAAAGCCATCCTAAAATGGAAGGAAAACAATTATTCCTGATCTTGGCACCGGACGCGATGAAGGTGAAAGAATTCCTAAAAGCCAATCCTGAGTACGCAAAAAAAGCGCCTCCGACAGAAGAAGATCATAAAGCCGCTGCTGATGTGGGTGGCGACGAAGGCGAAGAATAGGGGCTTTGTTGGATATTCGATGGATTCAAAGACTTGATAATTTTAAGGCGGCGTTAAAACAGCTCTCGGCAGGTATTGATATCAGCCGATCAAGGTTGCTTTCGGATTTAGAAAAACAAGGTCTGATACAAGTCTTCGAGTTCACCCATGAGCTGGCTTGGAATGTGATGAAAGATTTTTTCGCAGACCAAGGCAACAGCGACATTCATGGATCCAGGGACGCCGTAAGGGAAGCCTTTCAAAAAAACTTGATCACTCAGGGCGATTCCTGGATGGAGATGATTCAAAGTCGCAATTTGACATCGCATACTTATAATAAAAAAGTAGTCGATGATATTGTGGATAAAATTATAAAGTTATATCAGCCGGACTTTAAAGAATTTGAAGTCAAAATGGATTCTTTAAAGTCATGACTGGAACTTCACGGTTTGGTCTTTCCGAAGTAGAAATTAATAAAATTAATTCTGTTTTTAAAAGGTATGAACAAATCAAAAAGGTCATCCTGTATGGATCTAGAGCGATAGGAAACTTTAAACTCAGCTCAGATATTGATTTAACTTTAATTACTGATGCAACGGACTTATCATTTTTATTTAAGATTGAAAATCAGATCGACGATTTGCTTTTACCTTACAAAGTCGATCTATCAATTTACTCACTTCTTGATAACGAAAACTTAAAAGAGCATATCGCCCGCGTTGGTGCAGAGTTTTATCTAAAAAGCAGCGAACCCCATTTAGCATAATTCGGGCTCTGTCGCAAATTTTTCCATCTCGCGGGATGTTGATATCATCGCAAAAAATAGTCACCAGCTGATCCGAGTTGGAATGATTATTTTTTTGACATTTTCATTAAGATTCGCAAAATGAACCGACTCAAATTTCGAAAATTCGACCTTCCCATAGAAAAGTGGGATCCTATCAGAATGAAAAGGCTCTTCTTTGTTTCGTTGCTGATTTTAGTTCTGAATCCTTTAACGGCCTTTGCTGGTTGGAGCGCGAGTCTTGGATATAATAATCCACCAGGCGCGACGTACGGACTTAATTTTATGTATTTATGGAGCAATTGGGCTTTTGAAGCGGGGGTCGGCAGTGTTCAGCAAACCTCCACCAATTCCGGCGGCCAGGAAACTAAAACCACCAGCACCCTGGGGGATATCAATTTAAAATATCTTTTTAATTCCGGGGTTTTCCGCCCTTATTTACAAGGCGGGACGGGTTCTTCGGTGTCTGTGACAAATGCCTCTGGGGTTAGCGCTGTGGCAGGAGTTGGTGGAGGATACGTCGGCGGGGGGATCTTTCTTTTGGGAAATCCTATTTACGTCTATGGGTCCATCAACACGGGGCTCAGTTCCGGAAGCTCAAGCTTCGTCCAATTTGGTGTCGGTTACGAATTTTAAGGCGGATCCAAAGCCGATCTCATCAGACTCTGAAGAGCCGAATGGATTTGATTTTACTTTTCCGTTTTCTGAATTAGAAAATTGCACAGAATCAACCTGGCATTGCAGAAGGTAGTCTTTGCGTAAGCATTTTTTTGCCGACGATATCCATCGATCAGGAACTGGGTCAAAAAATGATGAGAAAAGCGATTGCTTACGTCGCCGATCTTTTTCAGGATAAAGTAGTGACTAACGCCTCTGGCGTTAAGACGTTAATTGTCACTTTTAAGAACTTTAAATAATTAAAAGCAGCGAACCCCATTTAGCATAATGCGGGCATCAAAATCGAATTCGCCGGTTTCTAAGTTAAAAACGTAGGCAAAATCAATATTGTGGGGACCGTACGAAGACGTCCACAGCCAAGGCTTTGTTTCTTCGCGCTCTGGTGAAATATAACCTTCGGCGCTGTAGTAAAAATCCAGTTCAGCATTATAACTGGCGGTCGTTCGGCGGATTTCTTGGTAGCCATCCTGACCTTTGTAATCAGCAGGTTCTAGCAGACCTCGAGCGCCGTGCTCTGTCGCAAATTTCGCCATCTCGCGGGATGTAGGCAATCGCTTGCCTAAGCTTTCACAAAATGATTTTGCGTTGGGATGCGTGTACTGAGGAATCGATAAAGTCTGAGCGGCAAAACCCAAAACTGGCAAAAAAGCTAAAACCAAGAAAAGAAATAAATTTTTCATAAAAATCTCCTTCATTGGCATTATTGAACAACGGCCTGTTTGAGGATTCATCAAAAATTAAATTTTATCTCTGGCGGCGGTCTTATTTTCCGAGGCGGTATAGCTTAGCGTCATTTATTGAAAATAAAGTTCTCAGTTCGATGGCTGCTAATTTATGACTCGGCGGCGGCAAAGGCTTTTATTAAAAATTGGATTCTTTTTTTTGGCTCGGCTCGCGCGGCAAGAAGTGCTGTTCTTAAAATTTCTTGAGTCAAGTCTGGGTCCCACTTGATGGACTTGGATTGGCACCACTTTAAATAGGCTAAACAATCCGACAAATCACTTTCAGTCATTCGTTGGGCTTTCAGTTCAAGGTATAAATCAAGTTGTGGAACGTAAACTTTTCCTAATTTTCCTTTTTTAAAAAGACGGCAACGGCTTTGCCAGTCGGGAATGGATTTTAAAAAAAAAGCGCCAGCCTGGTTGATCGTTTCGATCGGCAATTTTAAATCTTGTGCAATCAACATCAATTTCAAAGTGTCATCATTCGTCGATACGCCAAAAGAGGCCACATCAACATCCATGGTCGCCCTGGCATTTAGGCCCAGCAGATACAAAGAACTGCCACCAAAGATCAGCCATTGGCCGGGAACTTCAGCGACTATTTTTTCAGCCATAGTTATTAAAATTTTTGAATTTAGCATCAAATCACCTGACTTATTTTAGCCAACCAAATTCGTCTGAACTTGATCAGGCGGCTAGGGTCGATTTTTTTTTCCATCAAGCGCCATTTTTTCAGATCGGTAAAATCAAATTTTTGTTGCTTCATCCAGACAGGATAATGGCTTGAAAGACCACTTAAAAGGGAAGTCATTAAATCAAGATCACGACCTAGAAAGGGGGTCGATTTTTCTTTTTTTAAAAATTGAAGCAATATTTTTTTTAAATCAACTTTTTTAAACCGCTCAAGATCCATATTAAATAAATCAAGCAAATCAAAAGACTGTAAGTTGATTTTGATCTCGATTCTGGCATTTAGGGCGTCAAGTATTTGTTCAATATTTGAAAGCGAAGGGTTGGCTCGGCCGGCTTCTATATTTTGAATCGTAGGCAGACTCACGCCTGCTTTTTTAGCCAGCTCGTGTTGCGTATAGCCCTGAACCGTTCGTAGGTTTTTAATCTCTTTAAGTAACATACATATTATTATACACATAATATAATATGTATCGAGTGAAATTCGCAAATAGGGCCTCAGATCGAGACAGCGAGTTAGAATCCTCTAACCTTTTTTATCTGTCTATTGTTGTAAGGGCAAATGGCATGGGGTTTGCCGGCAATTCCACTGCTCAAACTGGACTCTTAATGAAATAGGATCGCTTTCGGAGGTACAACGGACAGTCGATTTCACTTGGCCACCATTAGAAAAACTCAATTTAACAGCCTCCACCTTACAAACTAGTGAAAATTCTTTTATGGAATCAGATTTTCCGATGATATCAACGCCCGCTTTTATCGAGGTATAGCCCTCACAAGAATTTTTAGAAAAAGGAACCACGTAAAGTTGTGGGCCGCTGAGTGTTTCAATCACGGTCTCATCGCTAGCAACTGTCTGCGCCGTCGTTCTGCAGCGATCTTCTCGGCTGCTTTTTGTGCCCACCGCAAGCCGCAATTGGGCCATCATCGTTTGAGGGTTGAATTCTAATCTGACGTGATTAAAGTTTGGCGTGATTTGGCATTTGGCGATCAGAGAATCTTTTAAAAAGCTAGTTTTCACGAAACCAACTGGGGTCCAGCCTGGTTGATCACCGTCCTCAGAGCCCTCTCGTAAAATACCTTCGCCACAAATGCCCGATTTAGTTTCGTTATGAGCCGAAATATCTAACAGCCGTGAACGTTTCACATTAAAATTGAGAAATTCACTTTCAGCTGATGCCATATGAGGCGTCATGATTGAAATTAAGATCAGTGCTAAAATAGTTTTCTTCATAAAAATCCGTCTCCATGGGACAGCGTCTTAGTTCAACTCCACCGTTCCGGGGGGCAGAGCCTCTCGTAACATGGATGCCGCTTCCGCAGCTGAAATGCTGGGGTTTTTTATCAGCCGCGTGGTGCCATGCTCATCTTTTCTATACTTTAAGCAGCTAACGTAAACGAAAGCATTTTTTCCAAGGCCGCTTAAATCAATGGTATCGCTGCCTTTCCCTGTGATGTTGGTCAATTGGACTTGGTCAGAATGTGCAGAGTTGTTTTCATTGAAGACCTCCCGGCCGATGCTGCAGACAGAAAAAATTTGCCCTGGGGTGTAGACCTTGAAAAGAGGATTGTCGGACGTAAAAATGTCGGTCTCGGCAAATTCGCCGTGAACAAAACTGCGGGACGAGGCTCCAAACATATTTTCATTTATATTTAGTTTTACTGAAAAATCTAGGGGTTTGGAATCGATTTTATCGTCTCCATAGGTTCGGCAAGACATATCGATCATTTTGACATCATCATAGGCCTTTCGATAAACGACAGTCACCTGACGACCATTGTTAGAAAAATAATAGGACAACCTCTTTCCAAGATCTGTGGAGGCCTGGTCACCATCCTCCGCGGAAATTTCAAAATGACTAAGTGTTTCTCGGGTCAGATTGTTTTTCAGCTCGCCGGTTGTTGTGGGGGCCACGTAATCAATGCCGGAGTTTAAGGTTTTTGACTCGACCTTAAAACTGAAAGCTCTGTCGGCTGAGTGACAGTTGAAGCCCGAGACTTTGTAGGAATTAAAAAAAAGACCAGCCGATGCTGCGTTCGGAAGGGTCAATGCAAAAAGGAGGCACCAGATTTTCGTTGTTCTCATAGAGTTTCCTTCGATTTATAGTTTTCGGTTCGGACTCAAGGAGTGCTAAATCCAAGCCACGTTAAACTAAAATTATTGCCAGTTGGGGCGACAAATTTGTCCAAAAGGTAGGCAGTGGGCCCAAAAAAAGCTGGTCGCGGGGGGCTAACCCCCATAAAGGACTTCGAAATCACATAATTTTTTAATCAATCCCTTGCCTTTTAATGCGGGCCACCCTAAAACCAATGGTTCAAATATGGCTAGCAGCGGCCCCGAAAGAGGACTGGGATTTTCCCGGACCCGCCCTGTTGGAGGAAGGTAATTATGAAAC
>JAYWEU010000324.1:0-20781 GCA_043779385.1 Pseudobdellovibrionaceae bacterium | reverse complement strand
GTCACGGTATTTATGCCAACGTCATCGTTGTGACTTCGCCTGATTTATTATGTGGCCTACAAGGTCATGAAAATGACTATCATTATCTGAAGAATGTTTTGGGCGTGACCGGCGATTTATATCTGCACCGAAAAGACGAAGTTTCTAGTGGCGAAATGATCACAGTGGCTGGAAAACGAATTCCGATTGTCAGTGTTCATGATGGTGAGGCCGGGTTGCTTGATAATTTGGGTTCCATCGTCGGAGTTCGCCACGAATCTTGCGCCGTTCGAAAACATTCTAAGTGCGGTCGTCCACCGGAAATTTATGCTTTCCACGGTATTGATGCTGAAAGCGTTGTCGAAGCCTGTGGAAAAGTATTGGCAGACACAGCTTTAGAAAAAACCATTGTTCGTGAGCAGGTTTTAAATGACGTCAGAAGTGAAGCCAAAGCGTCAGCTTGGACCGAGCTTTGGCCCAGCAAAAATTCGAGCAGCAAACACTAGATTTAAAAAAGTTTAATCGCTATAAAAAGACCTTCTTCGGTGGGAAGGAGGCAAGATTGAAACAATTCAGGCTGACTGAGTCTTTGATTAAAAGCCCTCATAACTTGAACTTGCTTGGCAGAAAATTTCTTTTTTTCTGAAAGCAATTCTTCACTTTCAAAGACCGCTCCTTGAAGAAAAATATTGTCCGCTATAATTAAACCGCCACGACGGATATTTTTTTCAGCCCAAGCTAAGTAATCGCCATACGCTGATTTATTACCATCAATAAAGATTCCATCAAAGGGTCCCTGGGACTCAAGCTCGGGCAGTCGAAGTCTTGCATCGCCCGTTAAAATTTCAATTTTTTGATTTTTTTCTTGAGCCGCTTGCTGCAACAAAGGAAGTGCTTGGGCCGAATGCTTTGGCTCTTTTTCAAAAGTCCAAAAGTGCGCGCCGGGCGGCATGGCGGCCAGAATGGTCACACCTGAAGCCCCCGTCAAAGTTCCAATTTCTATGAATTTTTGAGGCTGATAGAGAGTCAGGATTGTCTTTAGTATTTGAAGCTCTAAATCACCTAAAGAAATCTGCTGCAAACCGAGCCCCACAGCGGCCTGGCGACACTTTTCGATCAAAGGATTGGTTCCACCGTTCAGGGTGGAAAAATATTGCTCAGCGCTTGATTTGATAGTTCTCATAGAGCCGGTCTAATCTGATTTCTGATGGCAAACAACAACATTTTCCTGGATCTATGGAAGGCGCCCCTGTATAAATCCTGAGATCCGAGGTCTAGAATGTCGACGCCTTTGTTAGAAGTTAAAAATTTAAAGACGCAATTCCGGGTTGATGAAGGAACGTTCAACGCGGTTGATAACGTTTCTTTCACGCTAGAAGAAGGACGTTCTTTAGCCATCGTTGGCGAATCGGGCTGCGGCAAGTCTGTCACTTCTTTATCGATTATGGGCCTGGTGCAAAATCCTGGAAAAATTATTGCTGGCGATATTCTTTTTCGTGGCAAAAATTTGTTGAAGTTTTCGGATGAAGAGCTGCGCGAAGTTCGCGGCAACGAGATCGCCATGATTTTTCAAGAACCGATGACTTCGCTCAATCCCGTTTTTACAATTGGCGATCAAATTGATGAAGCGATTATTCAGCACAATCCTAAATTATCAAAATCAGATGTGAAAGCGCGCACCATCCAGATCTTGAAAACAGTGGGAATTCCAGCCCCTGAAAAACGATATGATGAATTTCCCCATCAGCTTTCGGGGGGAATGCGCCAACGTGTGATGATTGCAATCGCGATCAGTTGCAATCCGCAGTTATTGATTGCCGACGAGCCAACGACGGCCCTGGATGTAACAATCCAAGCTCAAATTTTGGATCTGATTCGAAAACTTCAAAAAGAATATAATGCTGGCCTTATCCTGATCACCCATGATTTAGGTGTTGTGGCAGAAATGTGCCAAGATGTTGTTGTGATGTATGCAGGTCGAATTATTGAATACGGCACCATCGAAGATATTTTTTATCGCCCCAAACACCCTTACACTCGGGGCCTCTTAGATTCGATTCCGCATTTTGAAACTGGCAGCAAGATGAAAGAACTTAAAACCATCAAAGGCTTGGTTCCCAGTTTAATGAATCTTCCCGAGGGCTGTCGATTTCGAGACCGCTGTCCACGGGCCACTGAAGTTTGTGCTCAAACCTATCCTGAATTTACAACGGTGGGCTCGCAGAAGTTTGCTTGTCATCATCCACTTCCTGAGGCTGCAAAATGAGTGACGTCGTCCTTAAGGTTGAAAACCTTGTTAAAAGTTTTCCTATGTATGGGGGTCTTTTTGGTCGCGAAGTCGCCAGCGTCAAAGCCGTTCAAGGAATTTCTTTCGAAGTCAAAAAAGGTGAAACCCTAGGCCTTGTCGGCGAATCAGGCTGTGGAAAATCGACTTTAGGTCGCTGTTTGATCCGTTTGCTGGATCCAACATCTGGAAAAATCACATTTTACAATCAAGACATCACTGATATTAAAGGCGAAGAGCTTCGTAATATCAGAAAAAAATTGCAGATTATTTTTCAAGATCCTTACGCCAGCCTGAATCCTCGAATGACGATCGGCGCGATCATCGAAGAGCCTTTGATCATCCACAATCTTTTTTCATCCGCTAAGGATCGAATGGACCGGGTCCTAGAGCTAGTCAATTTAGTCGGCCTGAGGCCGGAACATCTGGCTCGTTATCCCCATGAGTTTTCTGGTGGTCAACGACAGCGAGTTGGGATTGCTCGCGCTTTAGCCGTCAATCCGGAGTTGATTGTCTGCGATGAACCTGTCTCGGCCTTAGACGTTTCGATTCAAGCGCAGGTGATCAACCTTTTGATGGAGCTTCAGCAAAAGCTAGGACTGACGTACATTTTTATCGCCCATGATTTAAAAGTTGTTGAACATGTCTCAAATCATGTCGCCGTGATGTATCTTGGTAAGATTGTCGAAAAAGCCGAAGCCGAGGAACTTTATAAAAATCCTCAGCACCCCTATACTAAAGCCCTGTTGTCCGCCATCCCCGTTCCTGACCCTAGGGCCAAGCAAGATCGCATCATTTTGACTGGCGATGTTCCAAGCCCTATCAATCCCCCTGTAGGATGCCACTTTCATCCCCGCTGTCCTTGGGCGACCGAAGAGTGCAAACAGCAGATTCCCCCTTTGGAAGAGAAGGCGCCCCAACATTGGAGCGCCTGTATAAAAGTTCCTAAAAATATATAGCTTTAGCGCTCTATTTCGCCTGAAATTCACCGATAAAATAGGTGGAGTTTATTGCCATGGAAATTAAAGGACAAATTTGGATTCTTTATCATGCTGTTTTAAAAAAGCAGACAAAGCCAATGTCCACCGTACAAATGCAAAAGCTTCTTTTGAGTTTAAAACTTCGCGAAATTAATGAATTTTTTATTTGGACGCCAGGTTGGATCGAGTGGCAATCCCTGATTAGCTTTATGAAGTCCAAACAAACGTTTTTTGTTCTGAGCGCGATACCAGCCCCCCCTCAAAAAAAGACTGAAGAAGACCTGCCGATGGTGGATCTTTTAGATGAACAAACAAGATCAAAAATAAATGATATCGAGATATATAACGATAGCGAAACCAAAGAGATGTTTGTCGAATTCGAGGGAAATGAAAACTTTACTGTGGTGGACACGTCCCAACCGATTCAGCAAAAAAAAGATGAATACGGATATTTTTCTGGTGATTTTAAAGCCGAAGATATCGATGTGAATGCGGCGCCTTCTTTAAAAGATAATTCAGAGGGCACACTCGGTGGTGAACGTCGCAGTAAAACTCGTCACAACTTTAGACTTGAAATTGTCCTGATCTCCAAGGGTGCAAAAACTTTTAAAACGTTTTCAAAAAATATTTCGATGGGTGGAACTTTATTAGAAGACCCCGTGCCAAAAGATTTTTTGAATGGTGAGATCGAGATGATCATCACCAACCATTTTGAGGCCGACAAAAATAAGGCTCGTCTTCATTTTCGAAGTAAAATTGTTGGCGATATTAAAAATCCCCAACGACTGACTTTCCAAGAGACCAATGATTTAATGATGAAAAAATTAGAGGCCCTGCTGACGGCTTATATCGGGCAACAAAAAGAGATGATTAAAAACCGAAAAGTGAAATAAATTTCTAAAAAATTTAGGCTTCGTTCAATTTCAATAAAGTACTGATTGTTTTTTTAAGCTTTTCAATATCAAAAGGCTTCTTAATATAGTCATCGGCGCCGATCTCAAAAGCTTTTTTCATATCTTCTTGGCTGGCACTGGCTGAAATAAACACCAAAGGAATTTTCTTAAGATCTTTATGTTCCTTCAAAAGCTGCCCAAGCTCAAAGCCGTTAATCCAAGGCAAACCGACATCTAAAATAATTAAATCCACAACTTGATCGTCTAAAACTTTTGTCAGCTCAGTGGCATCGGCTGCCATCTTTAGCAAATAGCCTTCGCTAGAAAAAACTCGCTGATAAGCTGATCGCATGGATTCGTCGTCTTCGATAATAAGAAGATTTTTTGGTTCAAGTTTTTTCTTGGCATCACGAAATTGGTCCAAGGAAACCACTGGCTGGCTGGCGATTTTAGCCTTCGTCATTTTTTCAATCTTAGTGACTAAATCTTTCGTGTTGATTTTCTTAGACATTAATTCCCCTGATCCTCTAGCCATCGTTCGCAGTCAATCGCAGCCATACATCCCGTCCCTGCCGCAGTGACTGCCTGCCGATAAACATGATCAGCAACATCACCGGCCGCAAAGACCCCTGGAATATTAGTATAGGTGGATCCTGGTTTCGTCACAAGATATCCGGTTTCATTCATATCAAGCAGACCTTTGAATAGATCCGTGTTGGGTTTATGGCCAATAGCCACAAACATTCCTTGCACCGACAGCTCGGATTCTTTTTTATCGACAAGACCCCGCAACTTTAGGCCGGTCACGACTTTTCCGTCTCCAACGATTTCAGTCACTTCAGTGTTCCAAATAACTTCGATTTTTGGATGATTCAGCGTTCGGTCCGCCATAATTTTTGAGGCACGAAAAGAATCCCTGCGATGAATCACATAAACTTTTTTTGCAAAGCGAGTCAGAAACTGAGCTTCCTCCATCGCCGTATCACCGCCGCCGACGACCGCCACAACTTGTTCCTTAAAAAAAGCGCCGTCACAAGTTGCGCACGCTGAAACACCACGGTTGTAGTATTGTTTTTCTGTCGGAAGACCCAACCACTTAGCACTTGCACCCGTTGAAATAATGGCTGACTGCGCTTGATATTCATCTTTTCCAACCAAAATCTTAAATGGACGTTTTGAAAAATCCACCTTGGTGACATTTTTAGTGATAAACTGAGTGCCAAATTTTTCGGCTTGATTTCTCATGACGCCAATTAGTTCTGGGCCAGCAACTCCTTTGGCAAAACCCGGGTAATTTTCAACGTCAGATGTGATCATTAGTTGTCCCCCGGCCTCTTCACCTTCAATCATCAGTGGCGCTAATCGAGCCCGTGAAGAGTAAATAGCGGCCGTTAATCCCGCCGGTCCCGAACCAATAATAATCGTATTGTAAATCATATTTTTCCCCAGTAGCTAAGTAGGAATTCAAACTAACAGCCCAAGAACAAATTGTCTATCTTGGGGCGCCGTCGACCAGTGAATTGACAAGATCCTGTGCGACATTGCTGGCCGATTGCACCAAGCCGGGAGATTGCCGCGGCCACGCGCCTGGCGGCAATAAATCTGTGTCCATATAAGGCGCATTAAAAAGATGAATTTCCTTTTCAGGGGACTCAAGTTTAAGACAGGCAATAAGGCCGCTTAAGGCATGCTTTGCTGCGCAGTACATGCTAGCCCCTGGATCCGCAGAAGACCCTGCCACCGATGATCCAATCACAATGAATTTCCGTACAGACATCAGATTTTTTCCAGCACAAAGTTCCCAAGCCAAATAACTAGGACATTCAAAAGTCACAGTCAGGGTCCACTCTTGATCCCGCCAAGCCTTGTCGCCAAATTTTCCGTAGGGGCCGCCTCCAGCGCAGTAAATTAAAATTTCAGGCTGATTTTCATTTATTTTTTCAATCAATGAAGGCCATTGATTTTTCTGTGAAAAGTCGCTCGAGAACCAGTCCATGTTGCTGCCTAATGGAGACGCCTTACGAGACACCATCAAAATCTGGTGGCCTCGGGTCTGTAAAGTTTGACAGAGCGCAGCTCCTAAACCTCGACTACCTCCCAATATGGCAACCTTTTCTTTTCTCATGAAAAAGTCTGTAGCATACTCACTGTCAGGACAACAAGCTGTATGCCTAAGATTAAGTTTATAAAAAATAAGCCCGAACTGGACGTTCCCCAGGGCGCAAATCTGATGCAATCGTTACTGGCCGCGGGCCTGCCCGTCGCCTCATCCTGTAATGGGGACGGCGTTTGCAGCAAATGTCGGATCAAAATTATCGAGGGAGATAAAAATATTTCTGAAATCAATGACACCGAGTTGATTCTAAAAGAACAAAACAGTCTTGGAAAAGAGATTCGAATATCTTGTCAGGTAGAAGTTTTCGGCGACGTCACGGTGGACGCCAGTTACTGGTAAGTCTAAGGCTTGCGTAGCAACACGTAGTTGATCTGGATGCCTTGTTTTGTAAAAATTTTTTCAAAGCCGGTCATAAAATTTTCTGAAGCTTTTTCAGATTGATGCAAATTTTGAGTTTGAAATTCGATTTTGTAAGGGCTTTCTTTAATTTCTTCCATGGCCCATAAAAAATATTCGCGGGAATCAGTTTTAAATTCTAAAAAAGATCCAGGTCGCTGAAGTTTGTACAGCAAACCCAAGTGATAACGATTGGCGATCCGATTCCTTGGCTTCTTCGGACTTGTCCATGGGTCGGGAAAATGAATAAAAACATGATTTAATTCTTCGCCTTCAAAAAGATCGCTCATATTGAAAGCATGATATCTGGCGATCGCTACATTTTTACGGCCGCCCAGCGTGGCTCGGCGGATGGATTGAATCAGCGGTTTATACTTCAGCTCTAGACCCAGCAAATTTCGTTTCGGTTGCGATTCAGCACGGTGGGCAAAAAAGAACCCATTGCCAGTGCCAATTTCAAGATCCATCGGTGCTTCCGGGTCAGCTTTAAATACTTTTTCACGCCATTGACCTTTGAATAAAGGAGCTCTTTCTTCATTGAAAGCGACATGCGAAAATTCACCGTCCAATGCGATGGTGTAAGCATTAGGTCGCGGTAAAGTGCGCGTAATATTAATGTCACGTCTGTTTTGGAAGGCTTCCATCGGGCTCATTTGTTATTTGAGGCCCTTGTATCAAATTGGTGACCGAAAAGGAATATAATTGTTCAAACTTAGCAGCTCGAACGGGACAATCAGAAACATCACACTGACGACAAAAACTGCGTTTGCAAGGATCTAAGTGAAATGCAAATTCTCCGTCATAGGGATAAAGCTCTACGACGGCCTGTTCAAGATGATGAGTCAATTCATGCGCTTTAGAAACATGCCAGTATTCAGGCACCACTAAGTGGGCATCAATATGATGAAAACTGCCAGAACGAATGGCTCGAACATTATGAATATTTATGATGCCTTCTGTTCTTTGTTCGCCGATCAATTTTGAAAGAATTTCAAGAGACTTTACATCAATCGCGTCAACCAACCCAGCCACAGAAGTCAGCACAATCTTATAACCTTCATACATCAGATGCAGGCCAACACCAAAAGCAATCAATGCATCCGCCATCGGCCATCCCGTAGCCTTCACAATCAGTAATCCTAAGATCACGCCAACAGTTGTTATCACATCTGAAAAAAGATGCGCCCCACTGGCTATCAATGTTTCTGATTTTTCGCGGCGACCCACCCGTCGTAAATAAAGCCCGACGGTCAAATTAACACCGGTCGCGACGGCAATATAAAAAATCCCCGTATCAATCGCCTTAATTTCCCCATGTCCTGTCAGTGCTTTGATGCTTTCAGCAAAAATCACTAGGGCTGCAAAAAAAATCATTCCACCTTCGAAAGCAGCTGAAAAAAATTCTGATTTTCCATGTCCGTAAGGATGGTCTTCATCGGCCGGTTGGGACGAATAACCAATCACAAAAACGGCGATCAGCGCGGTTAGAACATTGACGATACTTTCAAGAGCATCCGATAAAATAGCCGTCGATTTAGTTTGCTGGAAGGCATAAACTTTAAGGCCTAAAACCACGAAGCTTGTAAGGAAAGAAATAAAGGCAGCTTTTTTTCGGGCTTTAAAATCAATGGATGATTGCAAGGACATAGGATCACTATAAAAAGCCACTCTGTTGAGTCAACTTAAGAATGCTTTTTTTAGAATTAGCTGGCGTTTTTCTTTCTAGAATTACTTTTTGAAGCAGCGGGCTCGGCCGGTGTGGCGGCTCTTGATCCCGTGGGACTGAGGACTCTTATGTTACTTTCAGCTTCGAAATAGCAAACCCGATTACGACCCAGGCGTTTGGCTTCATAAAGAGCATGATCGGCACGGCGAACCATTTCGCGGGCATTGATTTTTTCAGACTCTGGATAGGTCGTAAAACCAATGGAAATTGTCAGACGAATCGAATCTTCGCCATTAATAAAATTCTTGGCTTCAATACTCTGACGAAGTCGTTCACAAAACAGCAAGGCGCCTTCATAATTGACCTCGGTGAGAACAACTAAAAACTCGTCGCCACCATACCTTGCGGCAATATCAGTGTTGCGGGTGTTTTCTTTGATGATTTTTCCCACTTCGGTCAAAACATGGCTGCCGAAAAGATGATCATGGCCGTCATTGACGGTTTTAAAAAAATCCATATCCATCATCACACAAACGACGCCTCGATTGAACCTGCGGGCTCGCTCGATTTCAAATTCCAAGCGCTGATAAAGCGAGCGCATATTGAAAAGACCGGTCAGGTCGTCGGTATCGACAAGCTCTTTTAATTTTTCATTGGCGTAGACCAATTGCTCGTGCAAATCACGGATGCGAAGATGGGTTCTGATCCGCGCTAGAAGTTCTAAAGGCACAAATGGTTTAATAATATAATCGTCAGCTCCGGCATCTAAGGACATGATGATCGCTTCCGTCGATGAGTCTTCAGAAATGATCAGGCAAGAGGTATGAGTTAGTTTTTGACGAATTTTACTTAAAGACTGCATGCCCCCGCGATTGGCGGCCAAGTCCAAAAGGGCAATATGCGGCGTCCAGCTTTCTATCAGCTGGAGACCTTCTTGAACACTCTGGGCTCCGCGGGCGTCATAACCTTCCCAACGAAGGGGCTCCAGGAGGATGTTCAAGCTATCTAAATCTTCATCGATCACCAAGATTCGACGACTTCGAGGTGATCTTACGACCGCTTCACTTACCATAACAATATACGTATCGCGGCAATGGTCGAATCCATTGAGTCGAGATTTTGAATTTGATATTTGTTTCTACAGACTCTTGACCAGGTTTTACGAAGAACCGGCCGAAGGTCAATCATTCGCTGAGCAAAAAGAATATGAGGACCCTATGACATACAAGCCCCTGGACACCGAATCCGCATGGCAAAAACGCTGGGATGAGAAAAAGACTTTCCAAGCCGATAACAAATCGACACGACCAAAATACTTTGCTTTAGATATGTTTCCTTATCCGTCAGGGTCAGGTCTGCACATTGGCCACATTGCCTCGTACACGCCGACCGATATTATTTCTAGGTATAAACGCGCCCAAGGATTTAACGTCCTTCATCCCATGGGTTACGATGCCTTTGGATTGCCGGCGGAACAGTACGCCATCCAAACTGGTGTGCATCCTTCGAAAACAACAGACCAAGCGATTGAAACTTTTCGCCGGCAGCTGAAATCTTTTGGCTTTAGCTTTGACTGGAGTCGCGAAATTTCGACCTGTGATCCAAAGTTTTATAAATGGACGCAATATATTTTTACCAAACTTCATGACCGAGGCCTGGCCTATCAAAAAGAAGTGCCCGTCAACTGGTGCCCCGCTTTAAGAACCGTCCTTGCCAACGAAGAAGTGGTTGATGGAAAAAGTGAACGCGGAGGTCATCCCGTTTTTCGGCAGCCCATGAAACAGTGGATGCTAAAGATCACTGATTATGCCGAAAGATTATTGCATGACCTCGATAAAGTGGATTGGCCTCATCGTACAAAAGAGGGTCAAAAAAACTGGATTGGAAAATCTGAAGGCGCCCAAGTGACTTTTAAAATTCAAGGTCACGATTTAAAAACTCATGAGGTCTCGGTCTTCACCACCCGGCCTGATACGTTATATGGCGTCACTTTTATGGTCCTTGCACCCGAACATCCATTAATTCCTTTGATTGTAACAAATGAAAAAAAATTAGCGGTTGAGGCCTATCTTAAAAAATCGGCTGGCAAAAGCGAGGTCGATCGTAAGGCGGCCACCGAAAAGACCGGTGAAATGACCGGTGCTTTCGCCCAACATCCTTTAGATCACAACATTAAAATTCCAATTTATATTAGCGATTATGTTTTGATGGATTATGGAACCGGCGCCATCATGGGCGTTCCCGGACACGATGCCAGAGATTTTGAATTTGCTAAAAAATTCAATCTTTCAATTGTTCGAGTTCTTGAAAGCTCGGTGGAGCTTCCGTTCGAAGGCGATGGCAAATTGATCAACAGTCACTTTTTAAATGGCTTAGAAAAAAACGATGCGATTCATCGCATGACTGAACATTTGCAAGAAAAAGGCCTTGGTCAAAAAGAAATTCAGTATAAATTTCGCGACTGGCTTTTCAGTCGCCAAAGATACTGGGGCGAACCATTTCCAGTTGTGCATTTTCCAAAAAAGGGCCTTAAGACTTTACCAAAAAATGAGCTTCCTGTGCTTTTACCAGAAGTCAGTGACTATCAACCCTCGGAAAAAGGCGAAGCGCCGCTGGCTCGTAATAAATCTTGGATGGAATACACAGATAAAGATGGTGAAAAAGGTTTTCGAGAAACGGATACCATGCCGGGCTCAGCCGGGTCGTCTTGGTACTTCTTAAGGTATACTGATCCCTTGAACGAGCAGGACCCTTTTTCTTTTGAAGCCCAAAAATATTGGATGCCCGTCGATCTGTACGTGGGTGGGGCTGAACACACTGTCGGTCATTTGTTGTACGCACGGTTTTGGCAAAAAGTTTTATTTGATGCTGGCATTGTTTCCCACGAAGAACCTTTTAAAAAATTGGCTCATCAAGGACTTATTTTAGGAAGTGATGGCGAAAAAATTTCTAAATCTCGTGGCAATTTCGTCAATCTGGATGATTTGCACAGTAAATATGGGGCTGACATCTTACGAACTTACATCAGCTTCCTAGGTCCCATGGATAAGGATAAGCCTTGGTCTGATAAAGGCATCGATGGGGTTCGCCGCTTTTTGGACCGAGTTTGGCGAATGGTCGCTAGCGACGAAGGGCAGTGTCACGCCACCGAAGGGGCGCTTCCCGTAGAAGCCGAAAAGATTCTGCATAAGACCATTAAAAAGGTCACCGACGATATTGAAAATATGGGATTTAACACTGCGATCAGCGCCATGATGATTCTTGTCAACGAGCTTTACCGGCTGGAAATTAAACCCAAAGCCGCTTTAAAGCCACTGGTGCAACTGTTGATGCCTTTTGCTCCTCATATGGCCGAAGAAATGTGGACCATTTTGGGGGAAAAAGACTTTGTATCCCTCGCGCCATGGCCAAAATATGATGCGGCCTTGGTCACCGACGATACAGCGACTTTGGGAGTGCAAGTGAACGGTAAGATGCGTGGAACCATCGAAATCGCCATTGATGCTTCCGAAAAAACCGCTTTGGAAGAGGCCCAGAAGATTCCTACGGTGCTGGCCGCCCTGGGAGGAAAAAATATTGATAAAGTTATTTACAAATCCGGGAAAATATTGAATCTGATAGTTAAATAATCCGGTTAAATAATTCGGCTCAATCATTTGTGGGGAAGAACTGATGTCAGAATCTTGGAGTGTTGAAAAAAGTGCGTCCCTTTATGGTATTAACAACTGGGGCAGCGGTTATTTTAAAATCAACTCTCAGGGAAACGTCATAGTCACTCCATCGGGGGGCCAAGGTCCCCAGGTTGATTTGTATGAACTGACGCAAGATCTTTTGGATCGTGGAATTCGAATTCCCATCATGATTCGCTTCCAAGATATTATTAAAGCTCGTGTTGAACTTTTGCATGGCTGCTTCCAGAAAGCATTTATCGACCACGGCTACAAAGGCCAATACTGTGGTGTTTATCCAATCAAAGTGAATCAGCAAAAACATTTAGTGCAAGAGCTTGTAAAATTCGGAAAAGATTTACGTCTGGGTCTTGAGTGCGGCTCTAAACCTGAACTTTTGGTCGTTTTAGCTTTGATGAACACTCCGAACGCTGTGATTATCTGCAATGGTTTCAAAGACGTTGAATACATCGAAACCGCTCTGCTTTCGCAAAAACTAGGACGCAATACCATCATCGTTGTTGATCGTCGCGAAGAGCTTCCAATGATCATTGCTGCTGCGAAAAAACTTAACACCCGTCCACAAATTGGCTTTCGTGCAAAATTAAATACGCAAGGGGCCGGTAAATGGGTGGACTCTTCCGGGGCCCGATCGAAGTTTGGTCTGACGGCGGTTGAAATCGTCGAAGGTGTCGAGCTTCTGAAAAAAGAAGGCATGCTGGATTGCTTGCAGTTGCTGCATTATCATATTGGCTCGCAAGTGCCTTCGATCTCTAGCATAAAATCTTCTTTAAAAGAGGGCGCGCGATTTTTCACAGAACTTTATGCCATGGGCGCAGAGCTTAAGTACATCGATGTCGGTGGCGGTCTGGGCGTTGATTACGACGGCACTGGAAATTCGGATAGCTCCATCAATTACAGTGAACAAGAATATGCCAACGACGTGGTTTCGACCCTGCAAGCGTTGTGTGATGAAAAGGGAATTCCACATCCAAATATTGTCACAGAATCTGGCCGGGCCTTGGTGGCCCATCACTCGGTTTTGGTTTTTAATGTCATGGGCGTTAATAATTTATTCCGTCATACGCCTCCCCGTCCTGCTGTCAAAACAGACCCGCGGATCATGCAAGACATGCAGTACATTTATGAAAAAGTGAATCGCGACAATATCAACGAATGCTTCAATGATTTGACTCAGTCCAAAGATGAAACTTTGCAATTATTCACCTATGGCGTGGTTTCTTTGGAACAACGCGCTTGGTGCGAAAGCATGTACTTTGCTATTTCAACAAAAATGCTTTCAATCGCAAAAGTGACACCGGACTGCGAAGATATTCGGGCTCGGCTTTCACAAGAATTATGTGACACTTATTTTTGCAATTTTTCGGTGTTTCAATCGGTTCCTGATTCTTGGGCTGTGGGACAGGTTTTCCCCGTCATGCCCATTCATCGTTTAAATGAAGAGCCCACAACATCAGCCACTTTGGCCGATTTAACCTGTGATTCAGACGGTAAGATTGAAAAATTCATCGACACGATCACCGGTGATTTTAAAGACACCATTCAGCTGCACAATTATGAACATGGTCAGCCTTATTATGTGGGTGTCTTTTTAACGGGTGCTTACCAAGAAATTTTAGGCGACCTTCATAATCTTTTTGGCGATACCGATGCCGTGCATATTTCCTTAAGCGAGGCCGGCTACACGATTGATCATTATGTGCCAGGCGATACCGTGACTGAAGTTCTGACTTACGTTCAGTACGGTCGCACTGAAATGGTCGATAGTGTTCGTCAAGCCACGGAAGAAAGCATCCAAAAAGGCACGATCACAAAACAAGAAGCAAAACTGCTCATTAAGCATTATGAAGAGGGTTTGTCAGGTTATACGTATTTGGAAGAAGCCGAATAAAATAATCTGATTTGTATGGTTTTCCATCCTGAAAAAATCAGCTTGGCCACAAGGTTCAGGCTACTTTTAAAGTTAATTACACTCAAATCTTTCGCCTGCGAAAGTTAACCATCCGCCCTCATTACGTAAGACTGAGTTTTGAACTTCTAAAAATCCGCCAACGCCACTGACTGTGTAGAGTGAAGTTTGTCCGTTATTTCGAGCTAGACGAACTCCAGAGCTTGGTGGCAATGACCCTGCAGGCTGCGCACGCATTTGAAGTATTTGGGCATTATTGATATAGACGATGACGGTTATATTTGGATCAGAAACACCGTCGCAGGTAACAGTTGATCCTGCTAAAGATACGATTGGTGAAAACATGAGAGCTAAAGTCGCTAAAAAAAATTTCATAAATCCTCCGTCCGCATTATAGCATTGAATCGCCTATTCATTTATTAAATCTCATAAACCAGTAGGAAGAATTTATAATGTTTGACCTTCGCCACTAGCTTTGAGGTAGCATTAAATTTACAGGGCCTCAGGTCTTACCTTTTTACCAACTCATGTAAACTATGACGTCATGTTCAACCTTAATAACTTAGACTGAATATTTCGAGTCGAAGGCATCTCGGATCGCAAGACCGATATTAATTAACATGGTCAATGTGATCAGCAGGGCTCCTGAAGGGGCCCATACAAGCCATTCGGCGATGGTAAAATATTTTTGCGCTTGCCCCAAAAGTTCTCCCCAACTTGGCGTTGGCGGAATCAATCCCAATCCCAGATAATCTAAATACGCGAGTGAAATAACATTCGCAGCAATCGTAAAAGGCGCAAAGGTCACAATCGGCGTCAGGGCATTTGGAAAAATATGTTTTGAAATAATCCGCCAGTGGCTTGAGCCTATGGCTCGCGCGGCTTCAACGTACTCGCGCTTTCGAAGTGACAGAAACTGGGCCCGCATATAACCAGAAATCGACGTCCACCCAAAAATCACATTGATCAGAATAAGCAAAGGAAGGGTCGGTGAAAACAATGCAACGGCCGTGATGATGACAAAAAAGGCCGGCATGCTTTCAACGACTTCTACAATTCTGGAACCCGCAAGATCGACACGACCGCCGGCATAACCCATAAAGGCTCCGGCTAAACATCCTGACAAATAAGAAAGAAACCAAACAGATAAGGCGTAGGCCAAAGTGTACCGAAGTCCATAAATCAGGCGGGTTAACACATCTCGGCCGCGATCGTCCGTTCCAAACCAGTTTTGCTTAGATGGTGGCGCAGGGTATTCTGAAAGGGCTTTATTACTTTCGAAAGGATCCCACTGAATGATTGGCCAAATCCACCAGTCACCCTCTTCCAATTTCAAGGCGCGGTAATCAGTAATGACTTCATCTTCGATTCCGAAAACAGACGGATGGTAATCTTTCACCAAGGGGAAATAATATTGACCATGATATTTCATCACGTGCGGGTGATTATTCACCCACAGTTCAGCCGTGCAGCTAAGAAAAATTAACCCCAAAATCACAAAGACCGAAAAAACGGCGACTTTATCTTTTTTAAATCGACGATAGCGTCTGATATTTAATTCATTGGTGATTAAATATTTTTCGACCAGTCCCATTATTTAAAATCGATTCTTGGATCAATCAGGACATACACAATATCGCTGAAAAGACGACCCAACAGCAAAACGACCGAAGACAAAAAGGTCAGACCCATCACCACATTGTAATCACGAGTCAGAGCTGATTTATAACCAAGCAAACCAATTCCATCTAAGTTAAAAATAGTTTCAATAATCAATGATCCCGCCAAGAACACACTAAAAAATCCGCCAAGGCCCGTGGCCACAGGGATTAAAGCGTTTCTTAAAGCATGTTTAAAGATCACCGTTTTTTCGCGAACGCCTTTGGCCCGCGCTGTTCTGATGTAATCTGATTTGATCACATCCAGCATTGAATTTCGCGTCAGCATGGTCAGTTCGGTGAAGCCGCCGAGCATATAGCAAATGATCGGAAGCACAAAATGATGAGCCCGATCTAAAATCTGAGCCAAGACTGACATGGATTCATAATCGTCGGACTTTAAGCCACCGATCGGGAACCAACTAAAATGGCTGCTGCCAGCGAAAAACACGATCAGAAAAATTCCTAACACCAAAGCCGGGACAGAGTAGGCAAAGTATAAAACCAAACCCGAAATTCGGTCCATGGGCCCCCCTGCTTTAATGGCTTTAATCACGCCAAGGGGAATACAAATCAAATAGGTCAGGATTAAAGAGGCAATTCCAAATTGAAGGGAAACCGGAAACTTACTAGCAATCACATCAATCACGGGCTCTTCGTAAGTAAAACTATTGCCAAAATCTAAGGTCGCAATATTTTTAAGCCAGATCCAGTAGCGAACATGCACCGGCTTATCAAAGCCGTACTGTTTTTTTAGCGCTGCAACGATTTCTTCATTCACTCCAGAGGTACGGCCTCCGCCACCACCGCCGTCACCGCCACCTGCGACTTTACCAAAGCGCATCTGCTGAAGCTTTTGCTCCACAGGGCCGCCGGGCGCCATATTGATCAGAAAAAATGTTAAGACTGTGATCCCCAAAAAGGTAGGGATCAATAAAAATAGTCTTCTTAGGATATAAATGAACACAGACTTTTTACCTCTATGGTTTCAGCCACCAAGTCGTATTTCCGACTTCGTATTTAAAGGTGTCAGCCGGCTGCTGAACGCGACTGGAAACAGCGTAGAGATAATATTTGTCATTAAAAAGCCAAGCGTAAGGCGCATCGGCGGCAATTTTTTCGTAAACTTGACGAAGCATTTTCATGCGCTTGGTGCGATCCACCGTCAAACGGGCTTCATCAATTAATTTATCAACTTCCGGACTTTTGTAGTTAATAAAGTTTGAGCCCCCAGGAACCGCACTGCTTGAATGCCAGATTTGTTTTGGATCCCAATCGATATCTCCACCACCCCAGGCCATCGCTACGGCGTCGAAGTTACCTTCATCAACTAATTTCAAGAATGAATTCCATTCAAGATATTTAATTTCCATTTCAATGCCGGCTTTTTTAAGATCTTCTTTGTACATCGTCCAATATTTTTCAGCCTCTTTATTGGCATGGATCAATGCAAATCGAAATTCAGCTTTTTTACCACCGACGGTTTTATCTAAAATTCCATTTTTATCGGTGTCTTTCCAACCTGCTTTAGCTAAAAGCTCTGTCGCTTTTTTAAGGTCATAGGGGATTGGTTTTACAGTTGTCGGAGAGTACTCGCTTTTGTTGTAGTTCGGGCCTCGGCAAAGTTCACCTAAGTCATATTTAAATTTGCGATTCATTTCTTCGCGATTCAGCAAATAGGCCATGGCCAGACGAACATTTTTATCCTGAAACATTTCTCGACGAAAATTCCAACCAATAAAACCTGAAGTCTTAGGCTCTGCATTTTCAACTTTTTTCTTTAGGATCGTCGAGCCCCAAGGTGCACCCTCGGTTTTTTTAACATAGGACTCAGGACGCAATTCAATAAAATCAAGGTCGCCTTTTTTAGCATGCTCTAAAAGAACATTTTCTTCTTGATAGAAACGAAAGTTAATAAAAGCATAATTGAAGTAGCCTTTTAACTCGGGCACTTGAAAGCCGTACCACTTATCAAAACGCTTCACTAAAATATTTTGACCGCGCTCAAATTTTTCCAATGAATAAGGACCACAACCTACATAAGTCCGAGTCATCTTCTGTGATTTTTCAACATCACCATAAACATGCTTTGGCAGAATTTCGGTGCCCACAAAAACGTCGAAATTTTTGAAGTAGGTGTCTTTGGCCGTGATTTTGACAGTTGAGGCATCGACCACTTCAACTTTTGATAAACCATCGTAATAAGGGATTAAATGCTGAGCTTTGTATTTAGGATCAAAAATCGCGTCGAAACTGAATTTAACGTCTTCGGCCGTCACCGGCGTTCCATCGTGAAAGAAAATATTTTTTCTTAAGGTAAAAGTATAAACTTTGCCGTCTTTGGAGATTTCATATTTTTCAGCAATATGTGGTTTCCATGCATAAGTTTCTGGATCACGGCCCAGCAAAGAGTCTCCTAAAAACTTTCGAACGTCAGACGAGGTGCCATCTGTGCTCATAATCGGATGGAGCATGGCGGGCTCGAAGGCTAAATTAAGATTAAAAGTGCCGCCCACCGGCGCGGCGGGATTTGGTTTTGCTGCTCCCGCTAAAATTGAAGTCAGAAAAAGACCTAAAAACAGACCCATTTGTCGTTTCATTCATTCCTCCGTTACAAACACTGATGCCGTCACTCTAAAAGAAGCTCTGTATGCTCGCGACGATCCACTTGCCCGGGTCGCCACGACGGCCTTAACTTGGGGGAATCACGGTAAATAATCAAGTTTAATGCTGTGGGCTTTATGCCTTGCACAAGTTTTCAGAAACAGGTGTCAATTCAGGCTGGCTTAATTTAAAAAAGTCATAATCAAAACAGAGGCTTAATCCATGGAAAAAAGTAAATCTCACGATCCCAATACCGCCATTTCTGCCGACTTCGGCATCTTTGGTTTACCGGTCAAAGAGGCCGAATCCGATGTCGTCCTAGTTCCCGTTCCCTGGGAAGTGACGACATCTTATGGGGCCGGCGCTTCATGGGGTCCTCAGCTGATCCGCAAAGGAAGTGAGCAAGTTGACCTTTTTGATTTTGAAACTGGCAAGGCTTACGAAGTTGGATATTTTATGCAGGAATTTCCAACTGCACTTAAAAAATCAAATGATGAGTTTAAAGCCAAAGCCAAAGAACTGATCGGATTGATCAATAGCCAAAGCTCTGATCAAAAAAAGATGGATCAATTGCGAGCTGACGTGAATGGCGCTTGCGAAAAAATGACAGACTGGGTTTACACTCGCTGCCAAAAAATTCTTGCCAGCGGAAAAGGGCTTGGACTTGTGGGCGGTGATCACTCGACGCCGTTTGGGGCCCTTCGAGCTGTATCTGAAAATTGCCAAGGAGAATTCGGCATCTTACATATTGATGCGCATGCGGATTTGCGAAAAGCTTATCAAGGATTTACACACTCGCACGCGTCCATTATGAATAATGTCATGAATGCCCCTTGGAAGCCCGCCAAGCTTGTACAAGTGGGCATCAGAGATTTTTGTGAAGAAGAATTTGATCTGATTGATTCCCGCGAAGACATTCGTACTTTTTTTGATCTGGAATTAAAAAGCCGGTTATTTGAAGGCGCTTCTTGGAAAGAACTTTGCGAAGAAATTATTTCTGAACTGCCGCAAAATGTTTATATCTCGTTTGATATTGATGGCCTTGATCCTTCTTTTTGTCCGCACACAGGAACACCTGTTCCTGGAGGATTGCAAATCGATCAGATCTATTATTTGTTTAATCATCTGTATCGATCGGGAAGAAATATTATTGGCTTTGACGTCAATGAAGTTTCCAGCGGCGGCGTTTCCCCTGAAAGCGCCGACCCATGGGATGGCAATGTCGGCGCGCGTGTTTTATTTAAGCTTTGCGGTTGGCTGGCTCTCAGTCGCCAGCGCATGCGCGATAAAGGCTAGATCTCTGTTAAAACAGCGTTATGAATTTCGGGCTTCAGTAAACATTTTTTCCCAGCTCGGACAATCTGTTGGCTTAGATCAATATTTAGAGCCAGTGAATACATCTTGCCCGAGATCACATGCGTGCGTGAGGCTAGACGGACTTTAAACCCTGAAGATTGGGCACTGGGAGTTTTTAAATCGTAAGCGACGTTATCAGACCCTAGGACTAGATTTCCTGAAGGATTTAAGATGATTCTGATTTCGCTGACATCGCCGTTGGAAGACGCCTGTAAATTCACAGCCGCTTTCGCAATGGATACAAAGTGATCAGCATCCATCAAACTAAAGGAAGCACCATCGCTGGTGACAAGATCGACGTTTAACATCACGTCTGAAGCCGTCATATCGCGACAAATGGCCGGATGAACTGGGTCATTCACGACGACGATAGGATCAGACACTGGCACAGTTGCGCTAGGAGCTGCCGGCGCACCACCAATTGCAGGGGCTCCGATTTCTAATGAATTTGAAAGAGGTGCTTTTGCATCCGACGAGACTTGTGATATCTGACCCGGCTGACCACAGTTTTGAAAACCTAATAAAATTAAGCCAGTCATTAAGACAGAGCTGATCACCACGCTGATGTGCTTCATTCTTCCCCCAATTATGATCTAGGCTAACACCTCCTACAGAGGGGTTTAAAAAATTCTATAAAATTTCTCGATTTAGGACAAATTTAAGAGGCCTTAGAAAAAGACATAAAAAGCAAAAGGGACCAACTTAACGCTGATCCCTTTTGCTGTTTGAAATCTTGATTTGAGAAATATTTTTTCTATCGAGGGTAGCTGCCTACCGAGCGTAACGCTTATTCACAGATTCGCGGATCTCGGCGCCTTCGATGCTGAGGCGAGTCCATGGAATGGCTCTCAGTCTTTCGGCTTCGATGGTCTCTTCAGTTTCTTCGCAAATTCCGAAGCTGCCGTTTTCAACTCGGGCTAAAGCACTTTCGATTTCAATCAGTTGAGTTCGCAGCCGATCGTGCATATTCAAGAATTCTTGTTCAGCTAACACCCGCACTGTCTGATCGGCTTCGTCGCCACCCTTGTCATCGTTGGTGTCTAGATTAAAACGAGCCTCTTTCACTCTATTCAGAATCTCACTCTTCGTGTGTAGGAGCCGTTCTTTGCACTCTTTCACAAGTTTTTCAGATACTGGTTTCATTCTCTTCCCCCTAGGTGCCAATTCGATAAGTGCCAATTTGGAACTGACTCATTAAGGATGAAGCATGAATTTTTTGCAACAAAAAATCTTACATTAACTTAAACATGA
>JAYWEU010000323.1:0-2993 GCA_043779385.1 Pseudobdellovibrionaceae bacterium | reverse complement strand
GATACGGCAACCTTAACGGGGGCCATGATGGTTGCATTAGGAAATATCCACACTGGTTATTTCACAAAAGATCAGAAATTTAAAAAGAACATCGAAGCGGCCGCCGATGCCTCTGGTGAATTAGTTTGGAATTTGCCTTTAGTGGATCATCATTTAAAGGATATGAAGGGCACCTACGCTGACCTGAACAATATTTCTTCAGGCAAGGGGGCTGGTTCTGCCACGGCCGCTGCGTTCTTAGAACAGTTTGTTGGTGAAGGCATTCCATGGGCGCATTTTGATATTGCTGGGACTGCCTGGCATGTGGGTGGACGTCTGCCTTATTGCCCTAAAAAAGGGGCCAGTGGTGCGATCCTTCGAACATTTGTTGAATTAGCGAAGCAGAATTAGTTTTTATTCTTCCATATTGATGGTGAAAGGCCGACCTAGGATCTGACCGACTTCGGCTTTATCAACTTGGACTTGGCCAGACTCACCTTCAACGCTTAAACCTATTAAAACCCACTGACGTGGCCAATAATCCGCGACATTTTTAAAGTTAATTTGGGCTGGTCTTTCGTATTCGTCAAAGCCATCATCCCCGGGACGCTCACCAAAAATTCGCGCCACTGGAATCCAAATGGGATTTATCTTGGTTAAATCGGATGAATACTGACATTGTCCTTCGACTTTCATCGTCGGCTTTTCACCGTTCACAGCAACGCCTTCCGCTTCAAATTCAAAGGTGATTTTTTTATACGCTCGACAGCCTAAAACTTTTTCACCCGCACCCGTTGAAAAGGCGAAGTGCCCTAAGCCTATTCCAAGACCTTGCTGGTCTTTGTAAATCTCTAGCCCCGAAACCAATCTTTCTTTGACGGCTGCATCCAGAATGGAACCGTGCAAATGCGTAAAATCATAGACTTGCCTGATCGCGGCGGGATCCCGAACTGTTTGATATTTTCCCATATGAGTTCCAACCATCAATGAGCCCGCCAACATCCCTGCTGCCATAATTATTGAAACTGAATATATAGGTCGCAAAAATCCTCCCTCACATACCTTCTTATTGTATCGAGATTAGGGCCGGTGCGCAGCTCACCTTTGGTCTTGTTTAATGTCATCGCTGCAATTATTTGCAGCAGGGCCTAGCCACATAGTTTTTGAAATGGACGCTCATTTCTTCGGCTTCACGGGCGATCGCAAGCATTCCAAGTTTTGCAGACCAGCCGTAAACGTTTTCATTTGGACATCGCGTGGGATCAACAGCCAAATCCGTCACACACATCTTTTTATAGACGGCCCCGGGGCTATTAAGACTTTCTGTATCGGATTTTTCTCCATGCGTTCGCAAAAAACCACCAGCCAATTCGCAGCCCACCATATAAATAACCGGTTCCGCTGAGGCTCCGTCAGATTTTACGACGGAAGGAATCCCTTCTTGAATAATCACTTCTTCGACATCGCGACCGCCTTTGGCCGCTTTCATTTTCTTTCTGGATTTGTAGGTCCAATCCAAAACATCTTGGCCCGAGTCCACTTTGATCACAGCCAAGCCATAAGTTCCGGCATTGTTTTTAACAAAAGCAAAAGGCTTTTGTTCGATCCCACGCTGGTCGTAGGCCTTTTTTAAGTCCGCCAAGAATTGATCGACTTGCTTTGCTAATTCCTTGCGCGAATCTTCATTGTTGATATCGAAATTGGCAAACTCCTTTGTTTCAACTCGGAACTTAAACGGATCTTCACCAACGATTTCACAAAACTCATTCACCAGATCATTGTAATGTTTAAAGTAGCGACTTTTTTTTCGTTGATACCAACCCAAGCCACGCGGAGGATTCATTGCAATCTTAATGCTTTCTCCCCAGTCTTCATGAGGTTCAGAAAAATCATTATTGCTGACAATTAAATCTGGCTTAAAGTTTTTAATAAGCTCTGAATCTGGCATGGCTGATTCGACCAGAACTTGTTTTCCACTGGCACTTGTCATTGTTAATGGCGCCTCAAGTGGTTTTGCAAAACCCACTTTGACTTCATAGCCCGCCGTTTCCATCAGTTCTTTAATCGTGATTGCGTTTTCCCAATAATAGGCATTTCCGCTATGCTCTTCCGGAACCAAAAGAATCTTTTTAATCCCCGAATAATGGGCCTCTAGATATATTTTAAATAATTCTGGCGCTGTTTCTTTGTCTGTTGGACAAATATTATTAAATCCTGCCGGAAAAATATTGGCGTCAACATTGGCCATTTTATATCCCGCATCCCGGATATCGTAGCTTGAATAAATCGGATATTTTGCCTGTGCCGTTTGTTCTTGAAACCAATGACGAATTTTATCGCTGTTTTCTAAAAACTTTTGATGCAGAAACGCTTGGCTCATAAATTTGGATCTTTCTTTGTGGATTTTTGAGGCGTTTTTAAACGGAAATTTTTCTTGACCGAGTTGAGCTTTAAAGATTCATCAGTAAAGGGTGTCACATCTTTGCCAGAAAATAAAATTTCTGAGACCTCTTGCTCAAGACGAGTCGCAAAATCATAATAATTTTTTAAATACGCATTTGAAAGATTGGGCTCTGTCGGTTTGCGATACATGTTTTCCGAGATCAGTTGATGTAAGTCCTTTAATCGTTCCAGTTTCGTGGGTCGATCTTCTTCATTATTCCAATGCGCTTGTATGAAATTCCACTGTGTCTGATAATCTTGCATTAAATCTTCAGATGCTTTTTGCGACCACAAAGGGACGCCCTGCTCGATGGCACGCAATAAATAGACTTGCAGTCGCCTTTGGCTTTGCAATTGCTGAGCAATATTTTCTTCGCTGAGTGGGGTCCTATTTGATTTACCCATTCGATACAAAGTTTCTGACAGCCACACTCGGTCCCGACTTAAATCATTTCGACTCATTAAATATTTGAGGCCGCGGTCGGCTCTATCAAGGTAGGTCGAAGCTTCTTTCTCATTGCCTTGCCTTGAATAAAGCGCAGCTAATCGAGCCGGACGCTCAGCAAATTTCA
>JAYWEU010000322.1:0-2995 GCA_043779385.1 Pseudobdellovibrionaceae bacterium | reverse complement strand
AAAAACCCGAGGTGAAAACTTCGGGTTTTTTTATGCTTAAAAGAGGAATTCGACGCCCAAGAGTAAAGTTGTTAGTTTGTGGGTGATCGAAGTCACTTGATCTGGCCGTGGGCCATTACTGAATTTAGCCGAGTAAGATTCAAAGCGAAGTTCGCCAATGTAAGACATTTTTTGTTTGGCGTGGTGATTTAGGAAAAATCCAAAATCGTTCATTTTTACATCACCGTTACTGCCAGACGACGGATTTTCAGAAACACTTGGGTTCCAGAAATAATTAAATTTTGCACCAACGTCCATTGGTAAAGTTTCACCCAAAGGCATCTGTGCGACAAATCCAAAAACAGTTCCACCGAATTGCATGTTAGTAAAAGTCACAGGGCTTGTATCCGAGGCTTGCGAAGAAAATTTTGCAAACCCACCGGTCAGCTGAAGTTTGGGTCCGAAAAAGTCAGGCGTTAATAAAAAGTTATATCCTAATTTTACGTTGTAGTAATTGGCGGTCATATTGATTGAAGCTGGTGATGAGCCAGAAAGACCATTAGAAACGGCAAAGGCAGAGCTTCTTAAATCAAGACCTGCAAAAAACACAGGACTGATCCAAAACTCACCAGCGATTTGTAAGGTGGGTGCTAAATTATTATTTCCATCAACAGCTCCTGCTGATGTGAAGTTAGCAGTTTCGTCATACTGCGTGACTCCGGCTAGAACATCGACTTTCCCGTACTGGGGACCGTGATCTGGAACCCACTCTTCGGGTTTTTCACCGTAAGCAATGTCTTTTTCTTTTCGTTTTCCTAAATCACTAAGGACTTTTCCCTCTTCGGTGATGTAGGGCTCTGAGTACTGAATATATTCATCAGAAAGAACTTTGCCACCAACTTGGACAACACCAGGCTCACGTTCCATCACAAGCTTTGCAAAACTTAAAGTGTCTTCCACCTTGTAAAGCTTGGCTTTCCCAAGAATTTCTTTTTCTGTCGAAATAATAAAATTTAATTTTGGGTGTCGATTGACTTTTAAAATTTGAATCACAGAAACATCATGCCCGGCCTTCATGCCGGCATTTTTTCCAGCACTGATCGTTAAATCCTGACCTTTGCGAGATAAAATTTCGGCGCGATAAGGCAGCCGATTTCGTAGTGATTTTAAACTTTGTTCGAAAGATTGACTGACCTCTGAAATTTCAAATTTTTCTAATTTTTCCACAGATTCTTCCACCAAGGGAAGACCGTCGTAGCCAGAAAACAAAGTCATTTTCCCATTGATCCCCGAAGGGCCTTTAGAGAGACGAATTTTTAAAATAGCATCAGCCTGAGCGGCCTTTGCTAAACTCATCACGTCTTTGGGGTTTGAATATAAAGTATCCAGCTTTTGACCTTTGAAGTTTTTAAAATCAGACGGTGTCCACTGTGAGTCTTGCGCCAGCACTTCTTGTAAATGAACATCTAAGGGCTTTGAGTAAATTCCCGACACATTATCTTCGCTGGGAACGAGTAAAACGGTACGAACGGTGAGGGCCTGATCAACCGAACTAAGAAAGGTGTTCTGGTTTTTTGTCTGGGACCAGACGTCCAGAGGAGCCATAAAAATCGCAAGCAATAAGATTAAAAACAGACGGTGGACTTGTGTCATTAATTTATTGTGCCTGCTCTTCTTCAAAGGGTCAAATTCACATCAAGTAAACAAGTCAAAAATCCGAGAATTAATGAGTATGAATCTTTGGATTATTCTTTTATCTCTTGTTTCCGCGCAGGCGCAGATCGGTGGATCATCATCACCGGTGCTCATAGATGGTACAGCCAATGGTCGGTACGAGATTAAACAAGTAAAAACTATCGCATCTCCGGCTTCGCGAACAACAAAAAAAAGAAGTCCTGCCAGTGAAGAACCCGTGCCCGCGGGACCTGCGGCGGCTCCGGCTGTTGTCAATGCCCCTGAAGTGATTGCCTATCAAGAGCCCGAAAAAGAAGAAGAATCTTTAGATTCCTTTTCAAGGGAGCAATTTCATGAAGATGATGTAAGAAAAAATAAAATGGAAATTCAGGTTGCTCCGACTTTTGTCTATAATGGTTCGACGTCAAACTACTCTTATAGAAATTATAGCAGTTTTTTTCCGGCTTTAGATTTGTCTTCCAATGTTTGGATGACTCCGACCTTTGGCTTGCATGGTCGTATTTTATTTTCTTTTGGGGCAACAGTGGCTGGCGACAGCACAACCAATTCAAAAATTCCCACAAAATATGAAGATATCGATTTAGCTTTGAAATTTAGAAAATTTTTTAACTCCAGCAAAGATAGCGCTTTGGTGGAAATGGATTTGCTCTACAGCGAAGATAAATTCAGCCCGCCCAGTGATAATAATTTTCGACCAAAACTGACATCGACAGGTCTAGGAGTCAAAGTCACTTCAAAGTACCCTAGTGGTAATAATTTTTCTTGGGTTTTTGGAGGGTTATTTTATCCTCGACTTCAACATCAAGAAGATAAAGTTGGAATTAAGATCAGCTCGGGATCGACTTCTGAAAACACCCGCTTAGGTGTAAATTTAGGATCAGAAATGAAATTCAGCCGAGGCAGCCAAGTGATTTATGATTTAGCCCTAACGTCTGAACGAGATTCTTTTGATGGAGCTGCTAGTCCGGTCGATCCAGAAACTTTAAAATCGCCCAGCAGTGTTAGCGTCACAAATACGACATTGATGTTCAGCTTTGGCTATCGCTGGGGCCGTTAATCCTGGTCTTTTTTCCCGTCCTTAAAACATCTATACTAGGTTCATGTCATTTAGATATCTGATCATAGAAGATGCGGCTTTTATTCGTGAACTGATCAAAGGTGTTTGTAAAAGCGCCGGTGGTCTTTGCGTCGGCGAAAGTGAAGGCGGGGACGCTGCTATAAATCTTGTGAAGCAAACATTACCCGATCTTATTTTTTTAGATTTAGTTTTGCCGGGAAAAAATGGTGTCGATTTAGCGGCTGAAATTCGTAAGGTTTGGCC
>JAYWEU010000321.1:0-2998 GCA_043779385.1 Pseudobdellovibrionaceae bacterium | reverse complement strand
ACGATGTACTTTTAATGGGCAAAAGGGGAACGCTATGAAAAAGATTATTTCATTGATGGTGATGTCACTAGGAATGGCCGCTTGCGCTCCGGCTCCGGAAAAAGCGCCCACACCTGAAATAAAATTTGAGTTTGGTCCTACTAATTCTGATGCGGCTTTGGATTTGTCGAAGGTGAAAGAAAAAACGCAAGCCTCACAAAATCAGTGGCCCGCTTCACAAACATTAACTCCCCAGGAAAAATTAGATTTTGCAGAAAATATTTTGGCCCTCGGTCAGGCCTTTGATCTTTCAGATTTAAAAAGCTCTGCCGTTCAAAGGGTTCGAAATTTTCGCAGTCATTATCAACTACAAACCATTGCTTTTGAGGATTCTCCTTATGTCGATGCCATCGTGGGATCCACCGCCAATGAAGCCAAACAGCAGGTTACTGACGCGCAAAAATTTTTGCCTGAAGATGAACAAAAGTTGCGCCAATTTCTCACTGAATCGAAAACTTCGTATGCTTGGCCAAAGGGCCCTGCTGCCTCAGATCAATCTTTAAAAGGTGTCGATGATTATCTTCAATTCCTGATCAATCACCTAGCGGGATTGGGATTAAATCCCATTGTTCTTGAAAATCTTAAATCTGAATTGCCGGTTCGTGTGAATAAAAGTCTGACCGAAATCCGCGCAGAGCTTGTGAAGGTTCAAACTGCAAAAACTTCGGCCGATGTGATCGATCAGATTCAACAAATGATCACGGCCTTACAATTTTCAATCTCCAAAGACACGGAGGCTTTACTGAATCAGGGAAAAAGTTTAGCTCGTACTAATTTAGCCGCCAAAGACGAACAAGATATATTAACAGTTTTAGTACAGATTTTTCGGATGCTTGAGCCTAAGGATCGACAAGAATTAATTGGTTCTGAAAGCCCTGATCTTTACAATTTTTTAAAAGAGGCAAGCCCCGATCGCTTAAAATGTTTAGAAACTAGGGCTTGCAAGCGCGATTTGATCGTTTGGATTGGCAAGAAAACTAAAATTTTCCCGCAGCTGGAAACCCGCGGAGTTTCTAATTTAAGAGAAAAAATTAACACTTCGATGAAAGCTTATGTTTTAACTCGCCTAGATGCAGAGGTATTGTTTGCGATTCAAACGATTCCCGACATGATTGCGGATCAAATCGGGCAGGCGTTTAAGGAAAAATTAGCTGAAATTGCAGGAATTAAAGACGATTACCCCGGCTATGTTAAAAAAATCGCCAAAAACTGGGCGGCTTTAAAATTAACTTCGAATCAAGGCCGTGTATTGGGTCTTGAGCAATTGAATAATGTCGCGGGTCCCGGCGAAAGCACGTCTACATTATTGGGCGAAGCCTTACTTGTGAAAACTAGAATTTTGAATCAAGAATCCAACCAATTGGATTCCCAAGAAAAAATTCAATGGTCGATTGAGCATTTAAATAAGCTATTAGCTCTGGGTGGATACAAAAAAAATGAAGTCGAGTCCATTCGGGCCATGGCGCAGCCGATTGATATTCATTTCAGCGATATGAAGCTTTCCTTACAAGAGATTTTGAAATCCAATTTTTCGTTTGCGGTGCCTGACAAGGTGTCCTTGGTTTCTGCTTATACATCGAAAGTCATCAATCCCAGCGATTTTAACGTCAGTGTTGTGGGCCAAGCCCGCTTACTTCGAGGTTACTCAGAGTCCATTCAGTTTCTAAAAGATTGGCAAGCGACGGCCTTTGATCCGATTCTTGGGAAGGATAAGATTGTCGATGCCTTCCCAGCAGCGCCTGCCTCGATCGCCCAGCAAAAATTATTTCCGAAAGAAACTTTGTTTGCGGTGTCTGTGGGGAACGCCGCCATCATATTAAAAAATCTTTTAAAAGATTTAACGCCGGTTTTCGTAGTTGGCCAAGAAAGCCAAATCATTTGGGCCAATAACTTTGATGTCAGCAGTGCTGATGCGGTATCCATGGCCGGAGTTGTGAATTTGATCGCCGGTCAACGAGATCTAAAAGTTTCTTCCGCTGATTTATCAGAGTACATGGTCGCCCTGGGTGACTTTGTCAGGGCGATGGAAGGAATTGAAAATACGAAATCCAGTTACTTGCAGGGTCGTGGCGCTGATGGAAGAAGAAATGTCGATGAATTGCTGGATGCAAAAAAACAAGTGAAGATTTTAATGGTCGGCTTAGGGAATTTTTTATCGAATCGCATGGTTTCAACCACCGGCTGGGTGCGCGAGTCCTATTCCTTGCGCCGCGGAGAAATTGAAGACACCGACATGAAAGTGATGACTCAGTTTAAGGCGGTTGAATCTTTGCTTCAGGCTTATGAGATTACAAAATTGTCACCTTACTTATGGTCGGCTTTAGATCTGTATTACAAACTGAACAAAGAAGTTTTCAATGCTCAGACCGGTTTTTATAACGGCATCACAACACTTGAGCAGGGCGCGCAAGTGCTGAAGATTTTAAAAGGTTTGCAGCCTTACTTGCCGGTCAGCAGTCAAAGCCAGTTAGAAAGTTTATTGCACAGTTGGACAGGTTTGATTCAAGCTCGACTGAAGTGAGTGTTATTTTCTCAGCAAAATGTCGTAGTCGGTCCGAGTTTTTTCGTTGAAAGAAATGGTTTCGGTGTGGGATCCACATGTTGAAATAGCCTTCAGTTGATAGGCAGTTTCTGAGTACATAGGCGCCGACAAGGCGTAGGTCCCATCAATTTGAATGCCGGTCGAAGCGATGACTTTTTGTTCTTCTAAAATGGAAACCTCGCCGCGATGGGCAAGGCCTTGAGTCAAATCATCTGAACAAAGGACGCGGCCTGATATTTTTCGAGCCACCACTTTCCTGTGGAGAATCGGAACACCACCAAAAGTTGCGACATGATCGTAGGAGTCCCCACTTAATTTTTCAGCAAAACCTTGGTGCAGATCCTTCGGTCCAGAAATACATCCTCCAAGAACAAATAACGTCGATATCATCGCGGCCTTAAAGCTGTATTTTAATTT
>JAYWEU010000320.1:0-45111 GCA_043779385.1 Pseudobdellovibrionaceae bacterium | reverse complement strand
AAATTCAAACTGGAAACGAATCGGTCGCAAACTGGTTTTAAGGACTTAGAAAATGTACTTTGAAGCAGAACTTAAAGGACGAAAATATAAAGTCGATGTCACCGAGCTGCGAGCCCATTGGAAATTGGCCATGCAAGAAGAGGGCAAAGAGTGGATTTATTATGAGGTTTCAAAGAATGATTTTAAAGGCGCTGAAGAGTACGTCAGCTTTCTTTTTAATGGCCAGTCCTACCTCATTGATGTGATTGGTTCGGACACGGAATACACCGTTTTTACACGAAATTCGTTTCGAACAATTAAGATCTATAATGATGAAATGATTCTCCATCAATCCTTGAAAAAGGGTGGTGGCTTTGGGGGCGATCAGGAATTGCGCTCTGGAATGCCAGGTAAAATCATCGAAATTTTTGCAAAAGTTGGCGATGTCGTAAAGGCCAATAAGCCATTACTGATTATGGAAGCCATGAAAATGGAAAATGAGATGCGCAGCGCTCGGGACGTAAAGATTAAAGAAATCTTAGTTCGGCAAGGCGACAGCGTTGATTCCGGCGCCATTCTGATTCGATTTGAAGAGGCTTAGTTCTCTTCTTTTTTATCTTCCTTGGTTGAGTCTTTACCGGCTTCTTTAGCCTCTGGATGCTGGTTGGTCACTTTGCCGACCATGTCTGAGATCGACAGCATTCCAAAGACGCCGCTGTCTTTTTCTCCGGGTCCGAAGCTAGAAAAAACAATCAGGTCAGTTTTAGCAATCACGCCCTTTTTCTGAACTTCTGCCAAAGATAAGGGCGGTGGATAATTTGGGTCTCCGAAAAAATATCCGCCATTCACTCCGTTAACAACTTTTCCATTTATTTTTAAATACCAGCCCTGACCTTTTTGGCTGATCAGCGCGAACTTATCGCCAGGTTTTCCCACCACTCGGCGAATCACAGGATCACCAAATTCGGTAAATCGATAAAGAACAAGATCACCTGTTTCCATGGGATGACAGGCATACCAGTTTAAGGTCACTTCGACGACTTGCCCCTCTTCAATGATTCCCCTCATGTACGGATCGGCCATTGTAAAGCTAACAACCTTGCCGGGGCAGACGGCCGGATCAAAATTATAAATTTCTTTCCGTAAGGGTGCAGCCACCTTGGGCTCGCGGGAAAAAAACCAAAGACCTAATAAAGCGACAATAACGACGGCGCAAATTATAAATATTTTTTTCATATTTTAAATCGTATTAATGAATGGTTCTTCTTGCAACTAGGAAGATCAAAACTTAAAGATTTTCTTGCTGTTGGCGAATTCGTTTTCTTTCAAAAATGCCAACAATGACCACCGAGATTTCGTACAAGGCCAACATGGGGAAAAGCATAAGCACCATACTTAATAAATCCGGTGGCGTAATAATCGCAGAAATCAGAGCTAAGACCATGACAGCATATCGACGCTTCTCTTTTAAAAATTTTTGACTCACAAACCCAAGCATTCCCAACGTTGAAATCACCAAAGGCATTTCAAAAGCAGCTCCAAAGGCAAGGCTTGTGTGGGTGAAAAAGGACATGTACTCATCAATCGAAATCATTGGTTTGTCTACATCACCACCAAAAGTCATTAAAAACTTAAAAGCCATTGGTAAAACGACAAAATAAGTAAAGACAGATCCCATCACAAACAAGAATGTGCCGGAAATAATAAAACCTAAAGCATAACGTTTTTCTTTTTTAAACAAGGCTGGGGCAACAAAAAGCCAGACCTGATAAAGCCAAAAGGGGCATGTTAATATAACAGCACACATTAATGAAATTTTAAGGTGGGCCATAAACTTATCCATCGGCCCCGTAAAAATAAGGCCCCCGCTGGGTAGAAATGGCTGAATCGGTTGACGAATAATATTAAAAATATTTTCACTGAAATAATAGCAAAGACCAAAACCTAAAATAATTCCGTAAAGACTATTTATTAATCGAAGACGCAAATCCGCTAAATGTTCAACTAAGCTTTGTCCTGCTGCTGTGTCTTCGTTTTCGCTCATACGGGATCTTTTGGTTTTGGTTCGGGCGGCGTCAGCGCTGAAGGTTCGGGCTCGGGCACCGGTGGGGGCGCCTTGTGAAATTCAGCTTGCGCCTGGCTTTTAATCTCTTGTGAAAATTGTCCGCTGGCCCGTTTGATTTCATTAAGGATCTTGCCGATCTGTCGCGCGAACTCAGGCAATTGCTTGGGCCCTATGACAATCAATGCAATTGCCGCCAGTAATAAAATTTCGCCTATGCTAAATCCGAACATGATGATTAATTCCGGCTACTGTTGCTTTGTTGACTTCATTTGATCTCGAGGGAGGGCGACGATCCCATTTTCAATTAATTTTTCCCTTGCGAGCTCGGATCCAGTTTTAATATATCGATCATATAAACGCAAAATATTTTGATCACTTTGCACCTGGCCACTTTGACTGATGTAGCTAAGAACATCCACGAATTCGACAAATCGCTTTGAAAACATTCGGTAGACATGCGCAATTGAGTCTTGTGCCGAATCTGCCAGTGCTCCATAGGCGACACCGCCCATTTCGGCGTAGTAATCAACATCGACAAGCTTTCTTTGTAACGAATCTGCAAAAAAACCGCTGATGTACAAAGAACGATCGCCTAATTTTTTAAGAAGCTCAAAGCGCACTGTTGGTTCAGAGTTCTGAGCCACAAGATAAAGCTCCGCCAAAGTCTTTGGCACCTTGACGCCATTTTCATTGGTTTGTTCAAACAGATTTCGGGCATCCAGGTAGTGATTGAGCAAGCTGATCAAGTACATTTCAACATTGGGATCAGAATGAATTTTTCGAAACTCCATGCCTTCTTTGACGAGCTCGGCAAAGTAGCCATCGGCGGAAACTAGAATGTCGGACTTCTTTTCTCGCTGTTCCATGCTCCTTCTCGTGGTTTAATCTCAAAATGAGATAGATGAAGTGTTCTTCTATTTATCTTACCAAATTATCGGAGTATTCGACGGTAAACATAAGAAATAAGACCAAGGGCTAAATGATACGTCCTTGGAATAAGCTGTCTTTATAATTGCTATTAAAGCTTCTATCGCTTAGCTGGCCGAAGCTTGCGGACCAACAATGCTAATCACGGCCGGCTGTTGAAATATTTTTCGGCTTAATTTCATGATGTCGTCTTCGGTCACAGAGAAGTATTTTTTATTAGCCTCAAAGACTTCGTTGTAATCAATGCCGTAAATTTCATCAAAAAGAAAGGCCGCACAGATCGAGCTTTTTCTTTGAAGATCGATATCGTGACGACCGACCAGGTAACGTTTCGCGCGGTCTAATTCAGCCTTTGAAACTTTCATGTTGCAAAGTTTTTTAAATTCTTCTTTTAACATTGAAATCGCTTTTGCGGTTTTTTCTGGTGAACAACCGATATAAGCACCAAAATATCCCGTATCGAGGCCTTCCATTCTCAACGGAGAAACAGAATACGCCAAAGAATTTTTATCTCGCAGTTCGAAGAAAAGTCGTCCGCCCTGGCCCGATAGAATCGACTGGATGACATGCAAAGCGTAACGCTCGTCTGACTGAAGCGTCAGTCCCCGGTAACCCAAAACAATGTGCGTTTGTTCCTTTTCTAATTTAGAAAAAAACCTTGCATCGGCTTTCACTTCGGCCGGCATCGGGCAGCTGATATCCAACGGCTTTGCAGGCAACATTTTCGCAAAATCTTTGATTTTTTCTAACCAAAGATCTTTATCGAAGTCTCCGACCAAGCAGACTGTCGAGCTTCCAGCCACCATCATTTTTTTAAAGAAGCTTTCGATATCTTTAACAGTGACGTCATTCACTGAGTTTTCATTTCCTAAAACATCTCGTCCGTAGACGTGACCTTGAAACATATTTTTCGTGAACTGGTTAATGCAGACTTGGGCGGGGTTATCGTCGCGACTTTTGATCTGTTGAATTTGAACTGTTTTTTCACGCTCTAAAATATCAGAATCCCAAGTTGGGTTTTTTAAGACATCAAAAAATATTTCGCTTAAGGGTTTTTGGAATGAGGACAAACCTTCCAACGTCAAACCAATCGTATTGCGTCCGCCGAAAGCAGAAATTCCTGCAGCCATTTTGTCAATTTGCTCATTGATTTGATCTTCAGAATAGCTTTTTGACCCCGTCGCCCAAACGCGGGACAACAGTTCGGTCATTCCATCTTTACCAACCGGTTCGCCGCGCAGGCCTCCCAAAAAAGCCATTTTCAGAGAAAATGTCGGCGTGTCTTTTTGATGTCGTAGCAAAACTTTCATCCCGTTCGGCAAAATAATTTTTTCCATGGTCGGTGCGGCCAAGGGATTGCCTGTTGAAATTTTTAAAGTTTTATTGCGTGATTTTTGTTTGACTGCTGGCTTCTTCGCCAAGGCAAACTCTTTGCTGTAAGATTTAACTAGATTTTGAGCCTCGCCTTTGATTTTTTTCAAATCCATATTTGTCAGGGCACTGATATTCATCTTTTTGGGATCTAAATATTTACGCGCCACTTTAAGAATATCTTCGGAACGAAGGTTTCCGATTTCTTTTAAATATTTCGTAAAGTAGTTCGGGTCACCCATATAGAATTCAAGACTTCCTGCTTTTCGTGCAATTCCATCAACAGTTTCAATCGAATAGACTTGTTCGCTGGCAAAACAATTAACGGCTTTTTGCATTTCTTCTGGCGATGGCCCATTTTGTAAAAACTCGATCACTGTTTTTTTCATTTCAAGAATAGCTGCCGTTAGATTTTTTGGATCCATGGAAACAAAAATGGTAAAAAGTCCTTCATCCTGCGGAGTAAAATTAGAAGCGCCCACGGAAGTTGCTAAAGCCTTTTCAATTCTAAGGGCTTTGACTAAGCGTGAACTGTCGCCTTGTCCAATAATAAAAGCCAACACATCTAGGGCGGCAGTGTCTTTGTGTTTAATGGTCGGACCCCGCCACGAAAAGTACATTTGTGTCTCTTTAAAGTCGGACTTTTCTAATTCAATTCTAGGTTTGGTTTGAACAAGCTCTTTGGGTCGTTTTACTTTACGAACTGGCGTTGAATTGAAGTCGCTAAAATATTGCTGGACTTTTTTCTTCATTTCGCTGGAGGCAAAATCCCCGCTGATCACCAAAAACATATTTTTTGGAGAATATCGATCCGCGAAATATTTTTTTAGAATTTTTGGATTCACTTGGCGAATAATCTTTTCGTAACCAATCACTGGCCGACCATAAGGGTGCTTTTCAAACGCTGTTGAAAAAAGCAGTTGGCTGGCACGTCGTGAAGGGCTGTCTTGACCCCGTTTAATTTCTTCGATCACAACTTCGCGCTCGTTATCAATTTCGGTTCCATCAAACAAGGGGTGACCCATCATTTCGCTGATGACCTCTAAACCTTGATCAATAAATTCTTTTGAAATTGTCACGTAAAAAACGGTTTGATCAAAAGAGGTGTAGGCATTTAATTCGCCTCCAGAACCCTCAACGGTGGAGGCAATTTCTCCAACGCCAAATTTGCGGGTGCCCTTAAAAACTAAGTGTTCGATAAAGTGTGAGATCCCTTCTTCACCTTTTCTTTCATCAGCGCTGCCTGTTCTCACCCACATTTGAACTGATACAACAGGAGATTTGTGACTTTCAAGAAGAAGTACCTTAAGACCATTTTTAAGTTGATATTTTTTCGCCATGCTCTAGAAATCTCCACATGTTAAGTCAAAAGTCGTTTGGGATTTATATTCATATCCCTTATTGTATTCAGCGCTGCCTTTATTGTGATTTTGCCACTTATGAGCAATCGCAAATCTTTCCTCCTCAAGAGTACATCCAATTGCTTGTAGAAGAAATGAGGCAAAAGTCGAATTACTTTACAGCGCAGGACGTAGACACAATTTACTTTGGGGGTGGCACTCCAAGTCTGGTTGCGCCCGAATTGATTGCAAAAGTTCTGGCCGAGCTTGCTACCTTAGGTTTTAAGCCGAAAAAGACCGCTGAAATCACCATCGAGATCAACCCTGCGACCATCACGCCTGAAAAAATGAAGACTTACCGTGAAATTGGCATCAATCGTTACAGTGTCGGGGCACAAACATTCAATGATCAGTATCTAAAAAAACTGGGTCGTGAACACAATGCTCAGCAAACCCGAGAGACTTTAGCTTTATTAAGGGCTGAAACCTCTAGTTTTAATTTTGATATTTTATTTGCGCTCCCCAACCAAAGTCTGGAAGACCTTAAAGCTGATTTGTCAGAAGCCATTGGGCAAGGGGCCCAGCATATAAGCCCTTATTGTCTAACAATTCCAAAGGGTCATATTTTATCTGCCGGTCGGGCTCCCGATGAAGAGCAAGTCGAGATGTTTTCTTTAATTCGCGATACTTTGATGGCAAAAGGTTTTCATCGCTATGAAATTTCGAATTACTCTTTGCCCGGATCTGAATCGCGGCACAATTTGCTTTATTGGACCGATCAAGAATACTGGAGCCTAGGACTCAGTGCGCACTCTTACTCAAAAGCTTCCGCCTGGGGCACCCGCTTTTGGAATATCAGCTCGATCAATGATTATAAAAAACAAATATTGGAAAATAAATCTGTTGTTTATAAAAGTTTAGATGGAAGTTTGCCTCAGGCTCAATTTGAACGGCTTGAAATGCATCAAAGCCTGACGGATTTTTTGCACACCTCGTTAAGATTGGCCCAGGGCTTAACCTTTGAAAAGTGGCGCAATAAATTTCCTGAAAAAATCTGGGACAAGGTCTTATCTCGACTTGAAAAGTTAGAAAAAAGCCAAATGCTGAAGCTGGTTGGCGACGCTTGGTGCCTGACCGAAAGCGGGCTTGTCATGAGCAACCTTGTTTTTGAGGAAATGACCTTTTTAAAGCAAGACTTTAAAGCCTAATTCTAACCCTGGTTGCATTGACAATCGGCAGCCAATACACAATGTTATCCGGAGTCCGATAGGAGCCCAAATGGCAGAAGAAAACCAAAGTACCAATGGTGCTGAAAAGGCCGCGTCAGAGGCGTCTTTTGATGTTTCTGAGGAAATTAAAAAACTTCAAGAGCAAGCAGAAAAGTATAAGAATGAAGGCCTTTATTTAAGAGCTGAATTTGATAACTATCGTCGAAATATGATCAAGGAGCGTTCGGACTTGTTAAAGTTTGGCAGTGAGCGTTTGGTTAAAGACCTTTTGTCCGTACTAGATAATTTTGAGCGCGCTTTGGAAGCTAAAATTAGTGCTGATAATATGGCTGCTTTTAAGCAGGGCATCGAATTGACGGCAGCCGATTTAAAAAACCTTTTACAAAAACATGGTGTCGCAGAAATGCCGACCTTGGGTGAAAATTTTGATCCGGCTTTGCATGAAGCCTTAAGCAGTGAGCCCACGGATAAAATGGCGGCAGGAAAAGTCTTTCGTGTTTTTCAAAAAGCTTATAAATTGCATGATAAATTAATTCGGCCTGCGCAAGTTGTGGTTGCGAAAAAAATCGATGAATAGGAGCTCTTGTGGGTAAAAAAGATTTTTACTCGGTGCTTGGTGTTCAGCGCGGAGCAACTCCGGAAGAAATCAAAAAATCTTACCGTAAGCTTGCGATGCAATTTCATCCTGACAAAAATCAAGGTGATAAAAAATCAGAAGAAAAATTTAAAGAAATTTCCGAAGCTTATGATGTTTTAAGCGATACCCAAAAGCGTGAGTCCTATGATCAGTTTGGGCACGCGGGCTCACAGCAAGGTTACGGGGGAGGGAATCCGTTTTCAGGCGCTGGTGGGCCTTTCGGTGGTGCCGGCGGCTTCCGCAGTGGTGGCGGAAATTCCAGCGGCGGACCAGATCCATTTCAAGATATTTTTGGGGATGTTTTTGGAGATATTTTTAGTGGTCGCGGTGGACCTGCCGGAGCCGGCGCTAGAAGGCGCCCTTCCCGAGGCGCCGACCTTCGTTACAGCCTTGGCGTCACTTTGGAAGAAGCGGCTTTGGGGACAGAAAAAACAATCAGTTTTATGCGGCAAAATGCCAGCCGAGAAGAAGCCCGCAAATTAAATGTAAATGTTCCAGCTGGCGTCAAAGATGGTCAGCGTTTAAAGCTGACCGGCGAAGGTGATTTGGCCCCTGGCGGAGGCTCTCCCGGAGATTTGTTCGTGATTATAAATCTGGAAGAGCATCCTCTTTTTAAGCGTGAGGAAAATGATCTTGTGATTGATGTCCCTGTTTCTTACACCGATGCAATTTTAGGCGCTCATGTTGACGTGCCGACCTTAACGGGAAAGGCGCAAATCAAAATTCCAGCCGGCACTCACTCTGGACAAGTTCTTCGCCTGAAGGGAAAAGGTTTTCCTAAATTGGGTGGTTTTGGCCACGGCGATATGCTGGTTAGAATGTTGGTTGATACGCCTTCGACTGTTTCAAGTAAGCAAAAAGAGTTGATTGAAGAGCTGGCTAAATCCCAAGAAGATACGCCTTTAGTGAAAGCGTTCAAAGAAAAGCTTCAACAAATGAATAGGCCAAAGAAATGAAACTATTTTTAATTTCCAGCTTAATTTTATTAACTGCGTGTTCAACACCGATCACAAGATCACAAGCGCCCCATAACCAGAAAATGGGAACCGTTTTAATTCCCACCAAAGGGAAGTTTGGCAAAAGCTTAAGTCCTTTACAACAAGTGCCCTCGGCACCCGTTGCCGAAGTGAACTCAACGGGCGCCCAGGCTTTAGCCTTAGAAAAAGAGGGACGCTTTTTACCCGCCCTCAAAGAGTTTGTCTCGCTGTCGGTCAATAGCCCAGCTAAGCAGAATCAAGAATTCTATCGCTTGAAAGCTTTAGAAGTGACCGAAAATAAATTATCCGATGATGAACTTGATAAAGTATCAGGGGATTCAGACTTTGGTTTTGTCCGAGGTCATGCGTTGTTTAAATTAGGGCAACTGAGTTTACAAAAACATGACACCCCATCGGCGCGCAGATATTTTTCTAGCGTGATCAGTTTTCTGCCAGAAAGCGATATTGCTGCTAGATCTAAAGAATATGTAGCGCAAATTGATAGCGTGAGGTTTGTCGAGCCTAAGACGATCGGAGTGATTCTTCCCCTCAGTGGAAAAAATGGTCCGATCGGTCAAAAAGCGTTACGGGCCGTGGAAATGGGCTTGGGACTTGATGCACAGGACTCAAGATTTAAATTAGCCGTGATGGATTCTGAAGGTAATCCAGATACGGCCCGCCGATCTGTTGAGCGCTTGGTCCAAGAAGATAAGGCCATTGCTATTATTGGAAGCTTGCTAAGCAAGACCGCTTCTGCCGAAGTCAGCAAGGCCGATGAGTTAGGCATCCCTAGCCTTGTTCTTTCGCAAAAATCCGGCGTCACCGATGTGGGGCCAACAATTTTTAGAAATGCTTTGACCAGTGAAATGCAAGTTCATCATTTGGTCCATGTCGCCATGGATGAATTGGGTATGCGTCGCTTTGCGATTTTATTTCCGAATGATCCTTATGGTGTGGAATATGCAAATATTTTTTGGGATGAAGTTCTAGCCCGGGGCGGATCCATTGCTGCTGTTCAAAATTATAATCCTAAAGACACCGACTTTAGGGGTCCTGTTCAACGCTTGGTCGGTACTTATTATATAGAGGGTCGCATCGAAGAATATAAAGCCCTGACCAAAGATAAAAATAAAAACCAAACCAGCAAATTGCAGCGACAAGAAAAAGACACCGATGATGTTTTGCCACCCATCACAGATTTTGATGCCGTTTTTATTCCTGATAGCGCAAAAACTTTAGGCCAGTTAGCTGCTTTTTTAAGTTATGGTGGTGTTCGCAATATTAAACTTTTGGGGACAAACCTGTGGAATAGTCCTGGTCTTTCAAAACGCGCCGGAAATTTTTCTTCTAATTTATTATTTGTCGATGGTCTTTTTAATCAGTCGCATAATTATCAGAGCTCTCGATTTGTTCAGAGCTATAAAAAGATTTTTAATGAGGATCCTAGTTTGATCGAAATTCAAGCCTATGACTCGGCGTTGATTTTGCGACAATTGATTTTGGGCGGGGCTTCAACACGGGATGAGTTGTCTAGAAAGCTCAGTGAGATGAGGCAATTTCCTGGCTCCTTAGGACCTTTAGATATGTCGAAGTCGCGCGAAATTTTAAGGCCTGTGCTGTCGCTCACCGTCGCACGCGATGGCCAGATTGTTCCCGCTGCGCGAGCTAGCAACCCCTAAGAAAAACTTATATCCACAATAAATTCTTTTAAAAGATCTTTATTTAACCCCCTTTGGGTCTAGCCGCCTCTTATGGCTAACAGCGCCACGGCGCCCAAACCCACGACAGGAGCGGTTATGAAGGCTTTTATATTAGATCCCCAGACAGTGCAGGAGTGCCGACGAAAACTGCTGTTAAAAAGAGCTGAGGTTCATAATCGTTTTCAAAGTGCCCGTCTTCAGTTCATTGAATCAGATCGCAGGGCTTCGGGGGATGAAATTGATCAAACAGTTCAACAGCTGGAAGAACATACTTTTCTTGTCAATCAAGATCGACTGCGGGCTCAATTATTAGAAATTGAAATGGCCCTCTCAAGAATCGAAAATGGTTTGTATGGCGTTTGTGAAGAAACGCAAGAACCGATTGAAACTGAGCGGCTGTTAGCTTTGCCATGGACCACTCTTTCCCTTGAAGGCGCTGAAATTCGCGAGGCTATGACAAAAAAATATGCGCGTTAATTTCCATGCGTATTGTGGATAACTCAAACACTGCGCTCCATTTTCTTGCCCATAATCTATGCATATTAATTTTTTTGGTGACACTTCCCCTCGCTCCAAACAAATATGCCAGAGTTTCGTTTTCGGTTCACTTCAGAGGGGGAATTATGAAGGCCACCGAATTTCCGGTCACAGAAATTATTGCTATCAAAAACTCTTTGATTGTTCAGAAGAGTACTATTTTGAACAAGACCAATGAGTTCATTCATCAACAGCAAGAGCACGAAGTTCTTTCTGACGAGGGCGACGCGGCTTCTAAAGACGTTTGTGATAGCATCACGATTCGTCTTCATGAGCGCGATCGAAGTGCTTTGTACGCGATTGAACGGGCCCTTGGTAAGATCTCTGCTGGGACCTACGGCCAGTGCGAGTCTTGCGGGCAAGAGATCGGCGTGAAGCGTCTTCAAGCTCGCCCATTTACTGCTTTGTGCATCGACTGCATGGAAGAACAAGAAGATGGTCAAAAAAGTCTACAATAAATGAATTTCTCCATGGAGGGGATTTTCTGACATGGATGTCAGTCCTATGTTTTGTCACAATTGGACCTCTTTTTTTCAAAAAACCGGACTAACCCAGCCCTAATACTCTTAAAGCCCTTACTACCTCCAGCCGAAAATTATATTACCAGAGAATAGTATTTATGCCGCTAATACAGCGGAGGAGCAGTATGAGTTTCAATAATAAAGCCATCGAGATTCCGGAATCGTTGCCCATGCTACCCGTGAGAGACATCGTAGTATTTCCCTACATGGTCATTTCGTTGATCGTAGGAAGAGACGCATCGATCCGCTCCGTTGAAGAAGCAGCGGCTAAAAAACAAATGATTTTCCTAGCGTCCCAAAAAGACATCATGGAAGAAAATCCAACACCAGAAAGCATCTATACGATTGGCACCATCGTGCTTATAAAAAGATGTCGAACCCTTTCTGATGGTCGGGTTAAAATCATGATCGAGGGCATCGCTAAAGGTCGAGTGAAAAATTTTGTTCGCACGACGCCCAACTTTGAAGTCGCGGTTGAAAGAATTGAAGAGCCCGCGGTTCAAGGAAACTGGTCTGAAATTGAAGCTCAAATTCGAACAGCAAAAAGTCACTTAGAAAAAATCATTGCTCTGGGCCGCCCGATATCTCCGGATATCCTTCTATTAATAGATGATCTGGATAAGGATCCAGGCAAATTTGCTGACCTGATTGCCAGCCACTTACAAATTAAACTGAACGAAGCTCAAAAGGTCTTGGAAACTCATGATCCTAAAGAGCGTCTTAAATTAGTGAATGAAATTTTAGCGACAGAATTAGAAGTGATGATGCTTCAACAAAAAATTCATCGCCAATCTAATGATGATCGACAAAAATCCCAGCGTGAATATTTCTTGCGTGAGCAAATGAAAGCTATCAAAAGCGAACTGGGCGAAGGTGATTCTAAATCTGAAGAGATGGAAGAACTTCGTGATAAAGTTAAAAATTCAGGAATGCCGGCGTCGGTTGAATCTGAAGCTCTTAAACAATTGGGCCGTTTAGAAAGAATGCATCCCGATGCTTCTGAAGCAACGATGGTTCGTACTTATCTTGATTGGATGGTCGACCTTCCTTGGAATAAAAGTTCTGTGGATACGATTGATTTAGTTAAATCTAAAGAAATCTTAGATGATGATCACTATGAATTATCGAAAGCCAAAGATCGTATCTTAGAATTTTTAGCCGTTCGAAAATTAAAGTCTTCCATCAAAGGTCCTATTCTTTGCTTTGCTGGCCCGCCAGGGGTTGGAAAAACTTCCTTAGGAAAATCCATTGCACGCTCTATGGGTCGGGAATATTTCCGAGTCGCACTGGGCGGAGTGAAAGATGAAGCTGAAATTCGCGGTCATCGTCGAACTTACGTCGGCGCTATGCCGGGAAAAGTCATCTCGGCCTTAAGACAAGTAAAAACAAATAATCCAGTGATCGTTTTAGATGAAATTGATAAATTAGGAAGCGACTTCCGTGGCGACCCATCAGCGGCGATGCTAGAAGTTTTAGATCCTGAACAAAATATCACTTTCCGCGATAACTATTTAAATGTGGATTTTGATCTTTCAAACGCTCTTTTTATTGCAACAGCCAACGTCGTGGAAAATATTCCACCGGCCTTAAGAGATCGTATGGAAATCATCAATATCCCTGGCTATACAGAAAATGATAAATTATTGATTGCAAAAAAACATCTTGTCCAAAGACAGATGGAAAATAATGGAATCACATCTGAAAATATCAACTTTACAGATGATGGTTTGAAGTTTGTGATTGCTGGCTACACTCGGGAAGCAGGCCTTCGTAACCTTGAGCGAGAGATTGGCTCTGTTTGCCGAAAAGTTGCTAAGATGTTGGTTATGAACGAACGAAGTTTTGTGCAAATTAATCCACAGTCTGTTGTTGAGCTTTTAGGTCCACCAAGATTTTTACGCGAAGACAGAATGGACGAATCACGCGTTGGGGTTGTTCAGGGTTTAGCTTGGACTCAGGCCGGCGGTGAAGTTCTTTTGGTCGAAGCTTTAAAAATGCGCGGCAAGGGCGGTTTAGTTCTGACCGGCCAACTAGGCGATGTTATGAAAGAGTCCGCTCACGCAGCGATGTCTTACGCGAAAGCTCATGTGTTAGAGCTTGGAATTCCCGAAGACTTTTTTGAAAAAAATGATGTTCATATCCATTTGCCAGCGGGAGCCATTCCAAAAGATGGACCTTCGGCAGGAATCACTTTAGCAACCGCTTTAGTTAGCTTAATGACAGACGTTCCAGTTCGTCATGACCTAGCGATGACCGGTGAAGTGACTCTGCAAGGGCGAGTTCTGCCTGTCGGTGGAATTCGTGAGAAGTGTTTAGCGGCTTTAAACCTTGGCATCACAGATTTGGTGATTCCAAAAGCCAATGAAAAAGATTTGGCGGATATCCCTAAACAGTTCAAAGATAAGTTGAACTTTATTCCAGTGGATACATTGGATCAAGTTTTCGCAGTGGTCTTTGATCGGTCTGAGAAAGAGAAAAAGACCGCCCGCAAAGAGCCTAAAAAAAATAAGTCGGCATCTGCCGCTTAAATCAAAAATACATTCTTGGATCAAAACCCCGATTAAAAACCGGGGTTTTTTATTTCAGAGGCAGATCTAAATATTTGATAATAAAAGCCAAGGCTTCTGCTTCTTCCTTAAAATAATCAAATCTTCCTGAAGCTCCAAAATGCCCTGCGGCCATTTTTATTTTTAGAAGAATGGTCTCATCTCCGACTTTAAGTTCTCGTAATTTAGCTGTCCACTTTGTCGGTTCCCAGAACGTCACCCTAAAATCATGCAGTCCACCGGTGATCAGCATATTTGGATAACGCTGGGGCTTAATGTTGTCGTAAGGGGAATAGCTCTTCATATACTCATAGAACTTTTTATCGTGCGGGTCGCCCCACTCTTTATATTCCATCTTCGTCAGCGGTAAAGAATCGTCAAACATCGTGTTGATCACATCAACAAATGGCACATGGGCGACACAAACTTGAAATAAATCTGGACGCATATTGGTCACGGCACCCATCAACATACCCCCAGCGCTGCCACCCATAATCGCCAGTTTTTTTGGCGACGTCCATTTGTTTTGAACCAGCCAATCGGCGGTCGAAATAAAATCATGAAAGGTGTTTTTCTTATTTAAAAATTTTCCATCTTCATACCACGCGCGGCCCAAATCCTGACCGCCGCGAATATGAGCGATGGCATAGGCAAAACCCCGATTTAAAAGTGGCAAGCTTCGCCGAATAAAACTGGGCTGAATAATGGCGCCGTAAGATCCATAGCCATAAAGCATCAGTGGCTGCTTGCCATTTTTCTTAAAACCTTTTTTATAGAAAATTGTGACTGGTATTTTTTTTTCGTCGTGGGCAGGAATCATTAATCTTTCACATTTATAATCTGAACTTTTAAACTTGCTCACCTTTTGGGTTTTAACGACACTCCTGCGGCCCGTTTCCATGTCATAATCAATAATGGTTTCAGGCGAAACGGGAGACTCAATCAGCAGGCGCAACTTTCTGCATTTAAACTCTTCATTGCCGACAAAACTGAGCGAAAAAGCCTTTTCTTTAAACTGAAGCTCTGAATATTTTTCCTTTTCAAAATTATAAATTTTAACAAGCGGTAAAGCGTTTTTAAAGTAAGCTAGCACCAGAAAATCTTCAAATAACATGCAGCCTCGAAAAAGGCTGTCTTTGTCTTCTGGTATAAATTCGACCCAATTCTTTTTTTGAAACTGATCAATGGGTGCTATCATCAATTTAAAATTAGTCGCATTTTCATTGCTTCGAATGTAAAAATACCCTTGGCGCGTATTGATGCTGTATTCGTGCCCCTCTTGGCGTGGCAAGAAACAGTCAAATTTGGTTTTCGCCTCATTGGCAGAGCCAAACCAGATTTCACTGGTCACAGCTCCGGAAGATTCAATTAAAATCCATTGAAGATCCGCCGTTTTACCAACGCCAACAAAGTGCTTTTGATCTTTTTCTTCAAAAACCAGAGTTCCTTTGTCATCAATTTTTATATTGAACCTAAGGGCCTTATCAGGCCGGTGATTTTCATCCAACTGCGAATAGTAAAGAGTTTCATTGTCATTCGCCCAAACAACATTATCTGAAACATCTTTGATGGATTTTTTTAATATTTTTCCAGAATTAAGATCTTTAAAGTGAACCGTGTATTTTTCGTTCCCGCTAAAATCAACAGCATAGGCCAGCCACTGATGATCTGGGCTGACCTCAAAGGCTCCCAACGAAAAGTATTTCTTTCCTTTCGCTAGCTGATTACAATCCAAAAGCAGCTGGGAACGACCGCCTTTTCTAGGCTTTCGATAATAGGCTTTGTATTGCTGACCCTTTTTAACTTGGCTGAAATACAGCCAGTCATCAACTGGTGTCGCAGCTGAGATTTCATTTTCGTTGATCGAACTTTTTAATTCTTTAAAAAGTTTCTCTTTAAAGTCTTTTAAGGGCGACAGGGTGGCCTCGGAATATTTATTTTCAGCATTAATATATTTTTTCGTATCTGGATCCTTCAAATCCCGTAACCAAAAATATGAGTCCGTTCTTGAATCTTGGTGATGCGTGAAGGTTGTGGGCTTTTTTGGCGCCCTTGGCGTGGGAATATTTTTTTTCTGAGCCATTGACAAATTCTCCATTATTTTATTCTTTAAGGGACTGAAAAAACGTTTGGCAATCCGGATCCTTTGAGTTTCTTGTATAGTAAAGCGATTTATCAAAACGGTGCTGAGTGCACTTTTTAATTGGAGGCCCAATTAAAGCTGTGACACGATCACCAATATCCTTTTTAATTTCTTTAATGCATTCGCCTTCGTATTTTTCCCACATATTCTGACAGACAAGTTTTGGAAGACTGTAGCATTTTTTTTCTTTGGTCTGAGACCCACACACTTCTAGGGATTGCTCTTGGTCTAACGAGGGCTGTACAACTAAACTGGCCAGGTAAATTAATACGATGACCGACGAAACGATGGTCACTCCTAGATCAATTGAAAGCGAAAAACCATTCCGAAAAAAGGGTCTTTTAAAAAATGTGAAGGCACCCAGGACGATCACCATGGAAATAAAATAGAGGCTTCCTGGTGCCGCTAAATATTCATTCGCCAAAAAAGCAAAGCTCAAGCCCGCGGTCAGCCATAAAATTAAAGTAAGAATTTGATTAAAAAATCTTTCCATCATTTGACTATACGCCAAAATGCGACCGTTGTTACCAACATTTTATTTTTGAAGAATGGCCCGTAAGGAATTTGTAAGAGGGACGTAATCAGGGTCTTGTGGGGAAGCAATGACAAGATATTTTTCCCATGCGGCTTTGACTTTAAGGACGGCGGCGGGGTCGTTGCCTATCAACTGTGACCAGATAAAACCCTGCAGTTTAAGTTGTCCCGGTGTGGGAGATTCTTCATCGTGCATCAAATCATCGATAATTTTTGCCGCTTGAATCAAAAGGCTTATATTTTTAGGAGTTTGCCGCAAGGAAATTTGCATTAAAAGCTCACCTCGTCTGGCCTGAGAGTCCTCATATCGCTGTTTAAAGAAGTATTCCCAACTTGTCATTGGCAAATGCTGAAGCTCTTTGAAGTCGAAATCCTGCCAAATTTGTGCTGTCGCTTGAACATATTCATTGTCATTAGGGGCAGGGTTTTTTAGAACCACCCGATCAATAAAGCCGATGGGCCAGAGCTGGTATTTAGCAAGCCATTCTGTTTCTTCTTTTCGTCCGACGGCAGAAACATAAATCGGAGAATGGGGCAAATTAGCATCTAAGAAAGCTTCAAATTTATAGCCTCCTTCACGGGTTTTATAAAATTGAGCGTAACCTGGCGGCGGCAGAACGACTGTTGGAAAATTTTTAATCACTCTTTTTGTCGCCCAGGGATAGCCGCCAATCAGGGAACGGCTTATAATTTTGACATCGTGTCGCAAGGCCTCGCAGGTTTGTAAATATCTAGTCATTCCAAAATCAGCGTCTCCCAGGGGCATAAAAATGGCTGACGGAGAAAGATTATTTAGAATTTGTCGCCCCGCCTGATCCAGAATTCTATTTTGATGTTGATCCTGAGAATCATAATTCCAACCGATTTGAATCGCAATCAGTGCTATTGCAAGAATTGGTTTCAGTCGCAGGATAAAAATGTTCTTTCCGGTGAAAAGGTTAAAAAATCCAGCAAAGGAAAGCCCCAGCCATAAACAAAGAAAAAAATGGGGCTGTTGCCAGAAGCGTTCCATAATACCCCTGTAAAGAGGTTCAGATAAATTAAGGTTTGATAACAAATGAAAGATTAAAAGGTACGTAGAAAAAATAGAAAAAGTTAATAAACAAAATGCTTTAGAAATATGATCAGGAGCGTTTCTTTTTCTAAAGATTAATAAAACTCCTCCAGCGATGATTAAAAAAGGACCAAAAATTAAAAGTTCTTTCGAAATTGTTTCAAAATAAATCTTAAAGGCTAACCAAAACTGACTTTCTTGATTCGAAATGGCCAATCGAAAAGTGCCATACTCTTGCCGAAGAATATGCGTTAGAAATCCGTCCCAATTCCCCGTGTCTCCCCACGAAATGGGCAGTTCTTGGGATCCTGCCCAAAGTAAATAAAGATAGGGTAAAAGGCCCAGACTTGCAGAAAATATCAAAATGATCAGTTTTTTAAAAAATTTATTTTCATTTCGTAAAGACCACAACATCCAGCCAAGGATCGGTGTCGCAACAAAAAAGAACGTATGATGATTTGTTAGAGCTAAGCCCGAAATAAAAAACGCCAGAACGGCTGTTGGCCAGCGGCGACCATCAGAGAAAAAAGTCCAAGCAATATTTAAAAGAACGGCAATGAAGAAATTATTTAATGGGAAAACTTCGGCGGTCACCGCGTAGGACCAAATCAACGGCGAAAATGCATAAAGCCCACAAGCAAGGGCCGAAGCCCATACATCTTTCGACATCCGCCAAGTCAGTCGAAATAAAAGACCTGCGGCGATGGCATCAAGAATGGCAGAAAGTAAATTCACTCTCCACGCAACACTGCCAAAGGGAAGCCAAGTTATTATATGGCCAAGCAGAGTATATAAAGGATAACCCGGTGGATGAGCAACACCCAGGCCATAAGCCGTGATGATCAGCTCACCGCTATCGCCCCCGGCAACGCCTGGATAAAGGGTCCGTCCATAAATTAATAAAATGAACGCTGTTGAAAGGATCCACCATAAATTTCGAGGTAAAGTTCTGCTCACGGGGCGAGGAATTTAATAAGAGGGCGTGCGGTGTGGCTGTAATCTTTGATTTTCGCCTTCAAGAACGCGCACCAAAGTTTTTAAATCGCTAACTTCTTCTTTAAGGTGCAACAATTGTTCTTCTTTTTCTTGAAGAACCAGAGTGTACGCTTTTTTTAATTCATTCAGTAATTTATTAGCCGCCGTTAAAATCGGCTCATCGGGGGACTCTTGCAGTTGCGATGCAAAGACCGAATTTCCTTTTTTTAAAAGAGCCGCTGCGACTTCCTTTTTTAAAGAAGATTCGATCATTGGCAAAGGGGCTTCCATTTGGGCACCCATCAAAGAGGCGTCGCTTTTTAGGGAGGGGCGATGTTCTCGAGGATGGGTACCCATCGGCGAATCTATTAAAAAATATTTGCCGTCTAGGAAGCGGTACTTGATATCTTCGGCCTTAATCCGCCGACGAAGAGTGGATACACTGACTCTGTGTTTACTTGAGTAATCATTGAGTGGTATCCAACTTTCCGTATTCATCAGTTCTCCATCAAGTAGCCAATTTTCAGGTAGAGAGGGTCGGTGGTGGTAACCCCCTCCTGCCTGCCTAATCACTCTATCAAAGGAGTGAGGCTTGTCAAAAAATTATGACTAATCAAGCAAATGATCTTAAAAATCTAAACCGAAGTCTGGCTATTCAGGCTTGAAAGCCTTATCCAGCACGACCTTGGGCCTGAATAATCTCTCTTCCCAGGCTGACTATCCCATGGAATAATTCTGTAGATATGCGTATTCGAGATAAAAAGAAGTTAGGACTGGTTTTAAGTGGAGGAGGCATCAAGGCCGCCGCTTTTCATATTGGTGTGTGCCTAGCCTTAAAGGAAAAGGGCTTTAGATTCGCTGGAGGTTCAAAAGAGCTTGTGCGTCAAAAGTTTCCTAAAAGCACGCCGCTGACTTTTGAAGTTTATGTTGGCTCTAGCGCTGGAGCATTCATTAGCAGCATCTTAGCTTCGGGTTATGATATTGAATCTTTGATCAATGCCTTTCAAATCGGAATCGGTGAACGCCCTCGATATAAAAAGGATGATCTTAATTTTTTAAAGCCAATTGGTTACCGCGATGTTTTTTCCATCAACTCAGTCAATGGCTCAAGACTTCTTCGATTTTTACCAGAAGCCTTACTAAAAAAATCATTGGTTCGCGGAGGTCTTGAGGCCTTCCTAAAAAATGGTTTTAAAATCAGTGGCCTCTTTACCACCAAAGGCATGGAAAAATACCTTCGCCAAGAAGCCTTGGTTGAAAATGATTTTTCACGCTTAGGTGTGGAGCTTTATATCGTAGCGACGCAGCTGAATCATTCTCGCAAGGCGATCTTCGGGAATTATCCGGAAAGTTATAAGACCGCCACGACGAAATATATTAATTATGCAACGATCAGCCAGGCGGTGGCTTGCTCGACGTCGCTGCCCCCGGTCTTTGCTCCGTATCCAGTCCAACGAGAGGACGGTAAAGAAATCTATTATACTGACGGCGAAATCCGAGAAACTTTAAGCGCTCATATTGCTGCTGATCAAGGCTGTGACTTGGTGATCTCTTCTTATTCGATGCAGCCCTACCACTACACCCCTGAAATGGGCAGTCTGCACAATTACGGAATTCCTGTGATCATCAATCAGGCCTTGTATCAAGTCCTTGAACAAAAACTTTCTAAAAGCATTGAACAGCAAGCCCAATTAAAAACGATTTACAAAGCGATCGATCGATATTTTTTAGAGCACAAGCTGCCTCCTGAACATCGCGACAAGATCTTGGAATTAATTCGTAACCAATTAAACTTTAGACCTGATGTTGATTATATCTTTATTAATCCCCGGCCACAAAATTATGAGATGTTTTTCGTCGACCATTTTAGTCTTAACCCAAAAATCTTAGAGCGAATCGTAAGAATCGGATTTAAATCAGCTCTGGGCGTTTTAAGGCGATACGATATCTAATCGTTCGCCCGGGCTCTAGGGAACGTAAAGCAGACTCTGCTCCACGGCTGAAAAAATAGGACCAGAAACAAAACCTAAGGTCACAACAAAGAAAGCCATCACAAAAACCACCACTGTTGTTGCGTTCAGCGAAAATGGCGCAATCTGAGCATCGCCGTCTTTCATATACATTGTGACAATCGGTCTTAAGTAATAATAAACACTGATGACAGAGTTAATAACTCCCCAGATGGCAAGCCATAAAAGACCTTCGCCAATAGCAGCACTGAATAAATAAAATTTACCAAAGAATCCAAAGGTTGGTGGAATTCCTGCTAGGGACAACATAAAAACCGTAAAACAAATCGCAAGACCAGGATGATTTTTTGCAAAACCCGCAAGATCTTCAACATTCACTACGTGGGACTCAGATCTTTCCATCATTCCAAGTACGGCCATCGCACCTAAGGTCATCATGGAATAGCTCATCAGATAAAAAATCACGCTTGAGGCACCAAAGGCCGCGTTGTCGCTGACTCCAGCTGTAATCACACCCATCAGAATATAGCCTGAGTTTGAGATGCTAGAATATGCAATCATACGCTTTAAATTATTTTGAACAATCGCAGCTAAGTTTCCAACAATCATCGTCAGAACTGAAAGCCACTGCAAAATATCAAAAAGATTCATCGAGCCCGTTAAGCTTCGAGTCGCAATAATTCTTAAGAAAGCCGCAAAAGAAACAGTTTTAACTGCCGTTGCCATAAATGCTGTTAGTGGTGAAGGGGCCCCTTGATAAACATCCGGAGTCCACGCATGGAAAGGTGCAATGGAAACTTTAAAACAAAAGCCAATCGTGATCAAAGCCACGCCAAACATAAAGATCAGATTCGACTGAATTAAAGTCGGAGCCTTTTCCATAAATGCTAAAATATTCGTCGTTCCCGTCGATCCAAAAATAAATGAAACCCCAAAAAGAAAAATGGCTGACGCAAAACTTCCCAACACGAAATATTTAAAGGCTGCTTCTTTTGAAAGCTTTTCTTCGTGGCTCATAGCGATCATTAAATACAAAGACAATGACATCAGCTCTAGACCAATAAAGATCAGCAAAAGATCAACAGCTGACACCAAAATTAACATCCCCAATGCAGAACTCATTGTCAGGAAAATCAATTCTGAAAATTGACGTCCTTTTGTCGCTGGATTTTCGTACATCATGACCATCGCAGCACCACAAGAAAGGATAGCTATGGATCCCATCCACAGAGTAATACCATCAAACAAAAGTCCTTCGTGGAAGGCTGTTCTGCCGTTGCGACTGAAAACGATCAATAAAAATACGGCCGCAACAATCCCAATCAGGCCTTGAGTCAATGTCGCCAGGGGATTTTGCTCTCGGTTGCCACGTAAAACTTTGGCCGTGATGGGCACAAGGCTCACCAAAAATAAAACAATCATTGAGGAGATCAGAAGAAGATCGTTTTGTCCGACGGCTATATTCATTGGCTGACCTCATGGGCAGGAGCTTGAGCTGCAGGCGGCGCAGTTTCGCCGACTGACAAATAATAACTATTTTTATTTTGAACCAAATGTTGAATGCTGGCTTTTGATTTGCTTAAAAAATGATTGGGAAATAATCCCATCCAGAAAACCATTAAAACCAAGGGAACCAAAACCGTAATCTCGCGCCAATTTAAATCTTGTAAAGGATGTTTTTCATCCATCACAAGCTCGCCCTTAGCGCCGAAGAAAACCCGCTTATACATCCACAGCATATAGACAGCGCCTAAAACCACGCCAGAAACGGCAAAGTAAGCAAAGCCCTTTTCCGCCTGATAGGTGCCCAGTAAAATCAAAAATTCACCCACAAAACCATTCGTCATGGGGACAGCAATTGAAGACAAAGTAATAATTAAAAAGAAGGTTGAAAAAATGGGCATAGCGCCAGCCAGGCCGCCGTACTTATCAATATCTCGGGAGTGGGTTCTTTCGTAAATCATTCCTATCAATAAGAAAAGGGCTCCTGTCGAAATCCCGTGATTCAGCATTTGATAAAGCGCCCCAGATATTCCGGTTTCGTTAAAAACAAACATTCCTAAAACGATGTATCCCATATGGGAAACAGAAGAGTACGCGACTAGTTTTTTGACATCGGGTTGAACCATGGCAACCAAGGCTCCGTAAATAATACCAATAACGCCCAGAAGTAAGAACAACCATGACCAGTGTTCGGCGGCATCAGGAAACAATGGAATCACCCATCGTAAAAAGCAGTAGGTTCCCATTTTTAGCATCACGCCAGCTAGGATGACAGAACCCGGAGTCGGCGCTTCAACGTGAGCATCAGGAAGCCATGTGTGCAATGGAAACATGGGAACTTTGATCGCAAACGCCAAGGCAAAGGCAAAAAATAATAAAGTTTGTAGGCTGAAAAAAGTTCCACCAATAAATGGGATTTTTAATTTATAGAAATCCAGAAGGCTGGCGCTCATTTGTCCCGTCGCTTCCTGGGTTAGATACATCATGTAAATCATGGCAACCAACATCAGAACCGAGCCAGCCATGGTAAAAATAAAAAACTTCACGGTGGCATAAATGCGGCGCTGGCCGCCCCAGATTCCGATCATAAAATACATTGGAATCAGTGAAAGTTCCCAAAAGGTGTAAAAGAAGATGGCATCCATCGCCAAAAAACTTCCTTGCATGGCCGTTTGCAAAATAAAAAGGGCGATATGAAAACCCTTCACTCTTTTTTCAATGCTGTTCCAGCTGGCTAGAATAATAATCGGTGTTAAAAAGTTTGTTAAAGCGATCAACCATAAAGAAATCCCATCAATTCCTAAAAAATAGCTGATGCCGAAACGTTCAATCCAAGGATATTTTTCAACAAATTGCAGGCTGGCCGTGGCGCCATTAAAACGTTCAAGCATAGAAAGTGTCAGCAAGAACTGAAGGACAGAAAAACCTAAAGCCAAATGCCTGAGGCTTGAAATCTTTGGCCACAGCAAAAGAACAAAGGCAAACAGCAATGGAAGAAAAACTAACGTCGTCAGCAACATGTCTACCTCATAATAAGAATCGAAATAACAACCACTAGGCCAACACCAATATACATCGCATACTGCTGCATATTACCAGTCTGACTGGTTCTTACCAGCTGACCGCCGCCCACCATTAAATCCGAGATCATGTAACTGATCTTATCGATGAAATTTACATCAATAAAATACCAGGTCTTTTTAGATAAATTGACCAAAGGATTAATGATTGTTCCAAAATAAAATTCATCCACTAAATATTTTTTATCAATCAACCGGTAAACAGGTCCTAATGATTCTGCGACTTTTTTCGGAGCTTCAGTCTTTTTCACATAGAACTGATACGCGACGATGGCAGAGACCAGTGCTAACGAAACAGAAATTCCCATCATAATCCATTCTGTTTCAGCCGCCGCGTGCTCCATGCCTGGCACAACTTTGATGATGGGTTCTAGCCAAGTTTCAAAAAAATTCATCGGATTACCTGGTAAAATTTCAGAAATGACGTGCGGAATTCCCATCCAGCCACCAATCACTGATAAAATTCCAAGGATGATCAAAGGCCCCGTCATCAAAGCCGGAGATTCATGGGGATGTACATCTTTGGGAACACGGCTTTTGCCCCAAAACGTCAGCGCCATCAGTCTTGTCATATAGAAAGCTGTTAGTGTTGCGCCGATCGCACCCGCCACCCACAACAAGGGATGTCCCATCGGTGAATGAAATGACATCCATAAAATTTCATCTTTTGAAAAGAAGCCTGCAAAAGGCGGCATGCCGATGATTGCAAGCCAACCAAGTAAAAAAGTAAAATGCGTGATCGGCAAATATTTTCTAAGCCCACCCATTTTGCGAATATCTTGTTCTTCGTGCATAGCATGGATCACACTTCCAGAGCCCAAAAACATAAGCGCTTTAAAAAAAGCATGAGTGACAAGATGAAACATGGCCGCATTAAAAGCGCCAACGCCAACGGCTAAAAACATGTAGCCCAATTGTGAAACTGTTGAGTAAGCCAAAACCTTTTTGATATCCCATTGGGTCATTCCAATAGTGGCCGCCAAGACAGCGGTTGCGGCGCCGATGATTGAAATGATCATCATCGTGTGCGGCGCCATCATAAAAAGTGGATTTAATCTAACAATCATATAGACGCCAGCCGTGACCATCGTGGCCGCGTGGATCAGCGCCGAAACAGGTGTCGGACCTGCCATGGCATCTGGCAGCCAAACATAAAGCGGAATTTGGGCTGACTTTCCAGTCGCACCAATAAATAAAAACATGGTTCCTAGCGTGATAGCTCCGGTCCAAGTTAAGTCCGGAGTCGTCGGAATCAAGCTGTTGATTTCATAAAAATTTAAGGTTCCAAAAGTCGTAAATAAAACAAACATACCTAACAAGAAAGCCGCATCGCCCACTCGGTTTGTAATAAAGGCCTTCATGCCCGCTGTGGCCTTGGCTGGATCCGTGAACCAAAAACCAATCAGTAAATAAGAACACAGACCAACGCCTTCCCAACCGACAAACATCGTCAGCAAAGAATCACCCAAAACCAGAATCAACATATTAAAAATAAAAAGATTTAAATAGGCGAAATATTTAGCGACACCTTTATCGTGATGCATATATCCAATGGAAAAAAGATGAATCAAGAAACCAACACCTGTGATGACAAGAATCATAATCGCACTGAGTGAATCCACCATAAAGCCGGCGTTCACTTTTAATTTATCGGTGGCAATCCATTCAAAGAATTGGGCGCTGATTTGCCGACTTTCGTGCGGCAGATTCAATAATTCAATGAATAACAAAATGGCTGACACGAAAGAAATTAAAACCGCAAGACTAGCAATGGCACCTGAAATTTTATAGTCATGCTTATTATAACGAAATCCGTTGATCAAAAATCCGACGAGCGGGCTTAAAATAAGAACGGCAATCAAGGTTGCGTGGTCCATAGCTGTCTTATCCTTTTAGGTGTTCAAAGAAGCGAATGTTCACTTCACGGTAACGTTTAAAAATCGAGACTGCCAACGCCAAGCCAACCGCCGCTTCGGCAGCAGCGATCGTCATGACAAAGAAAACCATAATCTGACCGTCGATTAAATTTGAATACTTACTAAACGCCACAAAGCTTAAATTGACGGCGTTCAACATAAGTTCGATACACATTAAAAGGACAATAACATTTCTTCGGAATAAGACTCCGCCCATACCCATAAAAAACATCACGGCAGATAAGACCAAATAATGATTCAGACCAATTTGAGTGATAAAATCAATGTTCGGCATGAGTGCCCCCTTTCGATCTTGCTAACGCTACTGTTCCAATCGCAATCACTAAAAGAAGAACGCCCAAAGCTTCGAAACCAAAAATATGTTTTGTAAAAAGAAGAACGCCCAAAGCTTTAGAAGAATCTGCCGGCAGCTGGGCGACCTCTTGAGCTGGTGGCTCAGACACCATTCCGCCCGCCGAAATGATCGTCGTGATCACCATTCCAAGCAGCAATCCGACGGTTGCGATTTTAATTCCGCCTGTTATTTTCCCTCGCGAGAAAGCTTGGGTTTCAGCCTTTAAATCGAAAAGCATAAGAACCATAACAAATAAAACCATCACGGCACCGGCATAAACAATCACCTGCACGCCCGCGATGAAGTAAGCTCCCAAGGTAACAAACAAGGCTGAGACCCCAACCATGGTCATCGCTAAGCATAAGGCTGAGTAAATCGGATTTTTAACCAAGACCACAGACAGTCCCGCGGCCACAACCACAAAAGCTAGAAACCAAAACAAAAAAGCGTCAGCGCCCACAATATGCTCCTAAGCTGTAATATAAATAACAAATGCAGTGATCATCGTGTTCGCCAAAGCCCACGGCAGCATTGTTTTCCATCCCAAATCCATCAATTGATCATATCGAAATCGTGGCAATGTCCATCGCACCCAGATAAACACCCACAGGAAAAATAGAAATTTCAAAAGATAAGAAATAAAAAATATTAACGAAACCATAATTCCGGCCAAGGTTGGAGAAGATAAAAGATCTAACATAAAAGCCTGGGCCTCAGCCACCGACCAAAATGGAATTAAATATCCGCCGAAAAAGAAGGTCGTGCAAAGTCCCGCAGCAATCATCATGTGAGCGTATTCGCCAATGAAAAACATCAGCATTTTAAAGCCGCCGTATTCAGTGTGGAAGCCCGCCACAAGCTCGGCCTCGCCTTCAGCTAAATCGAAGGGCAATCGATTTGATTCAGCAAAAGTAGCTGCAAAAAATAAAATAAAAGCCAGGGGTTGATAAAAGATTCCCCAATTAGGAAATAAATATTTGAAGGGGCCTGGGATCAACGATGCATCGACGCCCAAACCTAAAAAGTTAAATTTTAAGAGCCCCTCTTGGTGGTGTATCATCTCACTTAAATTAAAAGTTCCGTACATTAGAATAATTCCGACAATGGAAAGTCCTAACGCCAGCTCATAGCTGATGATCTGTGCACTGGCACGCATAGCGCCCATCAATGAGAATTTATTTCCAGATCCCCATCCCGCCATCAAAATTGTGTACGCAGCTAATGATGAAACACCCAAAATGAAAACAATCCCAACGCCGATATCATAGCCTTGGATCCGAATCAGGTAAGGCCCCCAATTTTGACCAAACATTTGAAAAGCTTCGATATTAAAAGGCACAGACATGGGAATGGCACAATAGGCGACAGCCCCTGGGATCAATGCAAAAACTGGGGCCGCATAAAATAAAAATTTAATGGCGCGACCTGGAAGAAAGTCTTCCTTAGTTAAAAACTTAACCGCATCAGCTAGCAGCTGGAGTAAACCCAGGGGGCCCACTCGGTTGGGACCAAAACGATTTTGAATAAAAGCAGATCCCCGGCGCTCAACCCAAACCAGGATCGGAACCAATTGAACCATAAATAAGAAAATAACTACCAGCTTAATCCCGTTGATAAGGATTTCGAAAATATCTTTACCCATTGATTCAGTCCCACTCTAAAGCTTTAGATTTAATTTCCCAAAAAAGTCCGAAAATAAAAACGGCAATAAAGATCATCATGCCGACCAGAACACCAAGACCCTGCCCGCTGGCAATAAAGTCGCGGAAAGTCAGCGCCCATGGATACATAAAAATAATTTCGATATCAAAAAGAATAAAAAGAATCGCGGTCAGATAAAACTTCACAGACACTTTGGTGTCTTTTTTATCTTGGCCCGGAATTCCGCACTCATAAGGCTCTAATTTGACGGCGCTACTAATGCGGCGTCCGCCAGTTAAGCGGGCTAAAAAGATTAAACCAGTTCCGAAAAGGCCAATAAATACCACAAGAAATATGACTCCACCTAAAGGCACATTCCCCTCCAAACTTTAGTTACATTGGGTCTAAACTGTTATATACATCCCTGAATAGAAAACCAAGGATTAAAAAGTAACCTCTGACGAGTTAACACACGATAATGACAACAGAATTAACCCACACAAGACTAGAAACAATTCTCGATCGAGAGTTCGAATTACGAAAAAAAGTGATTCGACTTGTGGGTACAACTTCGCCGCTGACCTTAGCATTTTTCTTTTCTCAAACTTTTTCTAAGCATATTAACGACTTGCCGCATGTGGTTGTATTTCCCGATGAAAAAAGTTGCCGTATATTTCAGCAATGTTTAGAGGTTTTTAATCCGCAAAAAAGCAGCTGGATTCTGCCTAGTTTTGATGTCTCTCCATTTTCTGGTCTGTATCCAAATTCAAAAGTCATCAATGAGCGATTAAACTTTCTTTACCGCGCGCAAAACTCAAAGCCCGGTGATCTTTTTCTGGTAACCGCTGAAGCATTAAGTCAGCGCACCCTTCCTTATTCTGTTTTTTCACAAAAAGTTTCCCGCTTCGCCCTGGGTGACTCGATTCCGGAAAATTTTTCTCTCGAACTTCAGTCCCTGGGTTATTCCTCGGCCCCGATGGTTGAGGATGTCGGTCAGTTTGCGATTCGGGGCGGGATCATCGACATCTTTTCAGCGGCCCACACAGCGCCTGTTAGGATCGAGCTCTTTGGCGATCAAATTGAATCCCTAAGACACTTTAATATTTCTGAGCAAAGAAGCACCGATGAAATTCAAGAATTCCACATCATTCCAGCCAGAGAAGTGATGTTCACCGACGATAACTATGAGAAGATCGTTAGCCGAGTTCGCGCCCACCTGGCAGACCGCAAAGTTTCTAAAGAGGATTCTGATGAGCTGATTCGAGCCTTAGTCCTTAAGAATTTTTATCCAGGCATTGAATTCCTATTACCGTATTTCTATTCCAATCTAGACACCGCCTTGGATTATTTTTCCAGTCCTGTCAGGGTTTGGGCGAATGATCCGCCAGAAATTTCTCGGAAACAGGATGAGGCTTGGGCTGAACTTAAAAAAGATTATGAAAATTCAGAAGGAATTCTCATTCGCCCTGAGCTTGACCTTTTGTACACGCCTTACGAATCGCTCAGGTGGCCCGAAGATTCGGTGCAGATTTCAATCTCTAATCTTGAGTTCCTTGAACAGCAGAACGACGCCATCAGCACTGTTCACTATAGAACCCAAAGCCTGAATGATTTTCAGAACCTAGCCAACAGTACATCGATCGGAACTGACGCCTGGATTGTTTCAATTAAAAGCCGCCTTGTAAAATGGCGAGAAGATAATTATCGAATTATTATTGCCGTTAAAAATCCGTTACTCCAAAATAGGTTGAAGCTTTTGCTTGAAAAAATGGGCCTTAATATTGTCCAGGCTGCCGCTTTGGAATTGAAATGGGATGCTTGGCTGACGGAGCAAGATCGGGATCATAAATTAATTCATATTTTGCCGCAAAATCTTTTTGAAAGTCAGAGAATCGATGAAGAGCGCCTGATTTTTTTACGGGAGTCTGATTTTTTTGGAGCTAAAGAGCGTCGTAAAACAGTCGAAGCGTCCGAAGATTTTCAAAAAAAAGCCCGTCGCCTTAGTTTCGGTGATTTAAAGCCCGGCGATTTTATCGTGCATGTGAAACACGGAATTGGCCAGTACGAAGGCCTGCGCATCATGAATATTAATGGTGCCGACAGTGAATTCATTCAGCTTTCCTATAAAGACAAAGATAAACTTTATCTTCCTGTTTACCGAATTGGTCAGATCCAAAAATATTCAGGTCCAGGCTCGGCGGCGCCGTTGGATCGCCTTGGCGGGCAAGCTTGGGAAAAAACAAAGATAAAGGTAAAAGGTCATCTTCGCGATATGGCCGCCGATCTTTTACAACTTTACGCCAAACGTGCCGAAATTTTACGACCCGCATTTAAAATGAACGAAGCGGAAGTGACCCAGTTCGAACGCAGTTTTCCATATGAAGAAACCGATGATCAATTGCGGGCGCTCAGTGATATCACCAAAGATTTTCTTTCGCCACGACCGATGGATCGCCTGATTTGTGGCGATGTTGGGTTTGGAAAAACAGAAGTTGCGATGCGAGCTGCTTTTTTCACTGTTCAAAATCAAAAACAAGTGGCCGTTTTGGCGCCGACCACAGTTCTTACTTTCCAACATTTAGAAACATTTAGAAAAAGGTTTCATGGTTGGCCCATTCGTATTGAAGCGATCAATCGCTTTGTAAGTCCAAAAGATACAAAAAAGATTTTGGCCGAAGCGGCCGAGGGCAAAGTCGATATTTTGATCGGCACGCATCGAATCCTTAGTAAAGATGTGACCTTTAAAGATTTAGGTCTGTTGATTGTCGATGAAGAACAAAAGTTTGGCGTGGCCCATAAAGAGCGCGTGAAGAAAATGAAAACGCAAATCGATACTTTGACGTTGTCAGCAACACCAATCCCAAGAACTTTAAACATGAGCCTTGTCGGTATCAGAGACTTAAGTTTGATCAACACGGCGCCTGTCGATCGTTTGCCGACCAGAACTTTTATTTGTAAATTTGAAGCAGAAACTTTGAAGAAGGCTATCGAAGCAGAGATCGCCCGCGGCGGACAGATTTATTTTGTTCATAATCGCGTCCAATCGATCTATGGAGTGGCTGATGAAATTCGTCAGCTGGTTCCAAAAGCCCGAATTAAGGTGGCCCACGGACAGATGCCAGAGCATGAACTGGAAACAACCATGCTTGGATTTTTTCATCATGAAGTCGATCTTTTGATTTGTACCGCCATTGTCGAAAGCGGCATGGATGTCCCTACAGCTAATACTATTTTTATCGATCAGGCGCATATGTTCGGCGTCAGTCAGCTTTATCAGTTGCGAGGACGGGTCGGTCGCGCCAAACAACGGGCGTATTGTTACCTTGTTTTACCACGCGATAAAAAAATTGATTCCCATGCCCAAGAGCGCTTAAAAATTATTCAAGAAAATACGGCCTTGGGAAGTGGTTTAAAAATTGCTCAATACGATCTGGAGCTGCGCGGTTCAGGAAATATTTTAGGCGAAAGTCAAAGTGGGCATATTGATTCTGTCGGGTATGAACTTTATATGGATCTTTTGGCTCAAGCTTTAGCAGAAGCCAAAGGCCAGCCGATTGATGATTTCGAACTGGATCCTGAGGTGAACTTAAGAATTCCTGCATTGATTCCAGACAGCTATATTCCAGATATTCGATTGCGGCTTTCTTATTATAAAGCTTTGGCTGATATTAAATCTGAAGATGATTTAAATCAGATCGAATCAGAGCTTCGCGACCAGTATGGCGAAATCCCAGAGGCCACTGTGAACTTGATGGGCCTGATGTTAATTAGAAAACAGTGTAAAGAATTAGGCGTGCGCGATATCAGTGCTGGCGTTAAATCGGTTTCACTAATTTTTACAGAAAAAACGCGCTTAAAAACTGAAACTATTATTTCTTTAGCGACCAGGGAAAATAAAAAATATTCAATCACCCCGGATCATCGACTGAATGTAAGGCTTAATATAATTACTTGGTCAGCCGTTTTTGAAGAATTAAATTATTTATTAAAACTCCAGCCGAAGACCTAAGCCTAAAATAAAATTTGAGGATAAGCTTGAATCCGTCTTTTTCAAGGTGTTTAAATATTGGGTCACGAACAGATCAAGATAGGTATTTTGAATGCCATTTTCATTCAGCGTTTGAGATGCAAGGTCAGGATCCATCCAATTTAGTTGAAACAGGGCTCCAAAACTATAGTCAAATCCCACGCCTGTCGTGGCAGTTCCTCCGTCGCTGGACCCGGTCTCGCTTTCTTTAATCCTCATTTGCCAGATCGACCCCGCGACATAGGGAACAATGTAAGGTTCTGGCAAAAAATTATCGAGTGCATACATCCCGCGGCCAAAATACTTATAAATTCCCATCACTCGGCTTGCACCCAAAAAAGTTGTATTGGCTTCGCCGTAGCCAATTCCACCCATAAAACTGAGGGATCCTAAAACAAAATTATATTTGTATCCTGCCTCGAAGGAGGTCAAAGAAATTGGCGTTTTTCCATAGGTATTTTCGTAGAATTCTGAATCAATCAATGATTCCCATCGCCCAGGAACATAGTTTTCAAGATGAATCCCAATATTTGCCCCATGCGTGCGCCTTCGTTCTTTGTAGGGGGCAAAAACATCAATGGGATAGTTAATTTCCACTAGGTGAGGCTCTTCCTGAGTCATCGCTACGGCCACGCTTGGACCAAAGGCCTGAATTAAAAGTATGGTGATCAAGAAAAAAGGCAGATGTTTCAAGACTCGAATTTCCCTCTTAAAATGCCGATCTAACGACAGTTATGTTTAAGTTTAAGTCCTTTGGGCACCTACTAGCTATCCTGTTTTTAGTTTCGGGTCTTTTTCCGAACTATCTTCTAGCTCAAGAGCCACTCAAAACCACTGCTTACGTCCCAGATCCGATCCGTGAGGTGATTGCAAAAATGACTTTGGATCAAAAGGTCGGGCAATTATTTATGATTGGTTTTTCTCAAGCCTCTCTAGACCCAAAACTAAAAACTTTTTTAGCAAAAATTAAGCCGGGCTCATTTCTTCTTTTTAAAAGAAATATTAAGTCCCTCGAACAAGTGCGAGAGATGAATCGCGAGCTCACCCAGCTGTCGCTAGAAAATACGGGGGTAAAACCACTGATTGCCGTCGACCAAGAGGGCGGATTTGTTTCAAGAATTCCTGTTCAACCCCCTATGCCAAGTGCTTTGGCTTTTGGGCAGACACAATCTTTGCCTTTGGCTGAAAATTACGGCGAAGAGGTCGGCCACCTTTTAAGTGATTTAGGTTTTACAATGAACTTGGCCCCGGTTTTAGATCTTTCAAATCCCCAAGAACCTAGTTTTATTGGCGTCAGGTCTTTCGGTGGGGATCCAAAAAATGTGGGTGATTTCGGATTTTCAATTTCAAAAGGTCTTTGGAAATCGAAAATTATTCCGACCGCAAAACATTTTCCAGGTTTAGGATCAAGCCTTGATGATTCCCATTCTGCTTTAGTGACACGAATCACCAGCATGGATGACATGCTTACGACGGATTTAAAACCCTTCGAAAAATTTTCTGAGCTTGGACCAGAATCGGCTGTGATGGTTTCTCATTTAAGTTATCCAGTGCTTGATCCCGCCAATGTGCCCGCTTTATTTTCAGAGAAAGTGGTCACGGGCCTTCTTCGAAAAAAGCTAGGTTTTAAAGGGATCATTTTAACAGATGATTTAATGATGCAAGGAGCTTCGCAGTTTGCAAATCCCGGAGAAGCTGCCCTTCTTAGTCTGAAGGCAGGGTCCGATATTGTGATGGTGACCTGGTCTTATAAAGCCCAACTAAAAGCTTTCCTAAGAGTTAAAGAGGCCATTCAAAAAAATGAGCTTTCGATGAGTGCGGTGGACGAAAAACTTCGCCACATTTTAATTGCGAAGTCTTTAGCAAGCCCTTCCAAAGATTCAATGAGTGTCCGGCAAATTGCACAGAAAAAAGATCTGCCGAGAGAAAAATTAAAAGAGATTGAACAGATCGTTTTAGAGTCGAATTTAAAATTTCAAGATCAGAAGCTTGAGGGGATCAAAGCCGACCCTGGTTTTTGTGTCGTATCCCCAAGCCAACATTTTTTGGAATCTTTTAAATCTGGAACTAGTTTAAAATTAAAGTACTTATTGGTAAACAGCCTATCGACATCTAAATATTTAGAAAATCTAATTTTAAAAAATGCTTGTCAGAATTCAGTGATTTCCATTTACGGACAAAAAACCACCACCCTGGCCGAAGGACTTTCATCGGAAACAAAAGCAAAAATGATGCTTGTTAATTTAAATGCGCCCATGTCTTTGGTTGATGAAGCGGCTTATTTATCTGTGGTGAATTTATACTTTCCGCATTCAAGTGCTGGGCAAAAACTAGCCCAGCATATGTTTCATCGAAAGCCTGCCGCCGCTTCCTATTCCCCGCGTGCAACGTCTAAGTGAGCCCGCGCCCGCGAAATATCCCGCTGTGTTTCGTCCCACTGTTGGTCATCCAAAGTTTCGTTTAAAAGCTTTTTTTCACTGGCAACAATGGTCGCCTTATCTTGTTCGATATTCGTTTCTTCTGGCAAATCCACAATGTCTGCTAAAATATCCACACCATCAGGATGGATTTCACAATATCCCCAGCTAACAATCACTGTTTTGTAAGCGGTTTCACCTTTCAAGCGCCAGCGTAAAATGCCCGTCGAAAGAGTTGTGATCAGCGGAGCATGCCCAGGAAGTATATCAAGTTCTCCGCGAAAAGCGGGAACCCGAACATCTTCAATTTCGTGATCGACAAATATTTTTTTATCTGGCGTCAGTAATGAAAGTTTAAACATTTAATCTCCAAACAGTTATCTAATCAGCTACTGAGCCTGAATTTTTTTCGCTTTTTCAATCGCTTCAGCAATGGTTCCTACCATGTAGAAAGCTTGCTCTGGAAGGGCATCATGATTTCCATCAAGGATTTCACGGAAGCCACGAATGGTGTCTTTGATATCAACATATTTACCAGGCATCCCAGTAAACTGCTCGGCCACGAAAAATGGTTGTGACAAGAATCGCTGAGTTTTACGAGCCCGACCGACCACCAGTTTATCTTCTTCAGACAATTCATCCATACCAAGGATTGCGATAATATCTTGAAGCTCGCGATAACGTTGTAACAGCGCCTGAACATCACGAGCTGTTTTGTAGTGCTCTTCACCAACAATTTGTGGATCAAGAATTCGAGATGTCGAAGATAACGGATGAACCGCTGGAAAGATCGCCATGGCCGCAATATCACGATCCAAATTCGTTGTTGCATCCAAATGGGCAAAAGTCGTCGCCGGAGCTGGATCCGTATAGTCATCGGCAGGAACGTAAACCGCTTGCACTGAAGTGATCGATCCATTTTTAGTCGAAGTGATTCGCTCTTGCATAGTTCCCATCTCTGTTGAAAGAGTTGGTTGGTAACCCACCGCTGAAGGAATACGACCCAAAAGGGCAGAAACTTCAGAACCTGCCTGAGTAAACCTGAAAATATTATCGACGAAGAAAAGAACGTCTTGATGGTCAACGTCACGGAAATATTCTGCCACCGTTAAACCGGTTAAGGCCACACGCGCACGAGCTCCAGGAGGTTCATTCATTTGACCAAACACAAGGGCGGTCTTTGCGATAACGCCAGACTCTTTCATCTCACGCCATAAATCATTTCCTTCACGAGTTCGCTCGCCGACACCCGCAAACACAGAATAACCACCATGCTCAGTGGCGATATTTCGAATTAATTCTTGAATCAAAACGGTTTTACCAACCCCGGCTCCACCGAAAAGACCAATTTTTCCACCTTTTGCATAGGGCGCTAAAAGATCGACGACTTTAATTCCAGTCATTAACATTTCTGGTTTTGTGGCTTGATCTTCAAACTTTGGGGCTGCTCGGTGAATGGCCCATTTTTCTTTCGCCATAATTGGACCGGCTTCATCAACGGGCTCGCCAATAACGTTAATAATTCGACCTAAAACTTCTTTACCCACAGGCGCCATAATCATGTTGCCGGTATTTTCAACTTTTTCACCACGGATTAAACCTTCCGTCGAATCCATAGAAATTGTTCGAACGACATTGTCACCCAAATGCTGAGCTACTTCTAATGTCAAATTGAACGGCTTGTCAGAGATCGTTCGATTGGTCACTCGCAAAGCGGTATTAATTGCAGGAAGATCTCCGTCAAATTCGACGTCCACAACCGGGCCCATGACTTGTTTAATTTTTCCGTATGCCATAACTTGCTCCCTTTAATTAAGTGCTTCTGCACCGCTCACAATTTCAATCAGTTCAGTGGTGATTTTTTCTTGTCGTGCTTTATTGTATTTTAAAGTTAATTTATTAATCATATCGCGGGCATTATTGGTCGCATTTTCCATCGAAGTCATTCGGGCGCCGTGCTCAGCCGCAACACTTTCAGACATCGCTCGGTAAACTTGCAAGTCAAAATGCTTCACTAATAATTGTTCGATAATTTTTTCTGGCGCGGGCTCAAAAATCATATCAACAGCAAAGTTTTCTTTATTTTTATCTGCAGAAAATGAAGAATGGGATAAATCAATCGGCAACAATGTTTCGCAGACCACTTGCTGAGAGATCGCTGATTTAAATTCGTTATAAACCAATTGAATTTCATCATAATGCCCAGCTAAATAGGTCTTTAAAAGATTATCTGCAACATGTGAAGCCAGCTCGTAAGAAATATCTCTTTCCAGTTTTTGAATGGATTCAACGGCTTTGATGCCTTTTCGCAAAAAGAAATCTTGTCCTTTTCGTCCAATAAAATAGAAATCGATTTTTCCGTGCGGCTTTGTCTGTGTTTTATAATAGTTATCAGCAAATTTATTAATGTTTGTATTAAAGGCGCCACACAGCCCACGGTCCGACGTGATTACGACCAAAAGGACATTTTTAGCCTCGTGTTTAGGCTCCATCAATGGATGAGTTACTTTTTGTGTGAGCGCGATGTCAGCAATGACCTTTTTTAAAGTCAGCGCATAGGGCCGCATATTCACGATATTATGCTGGGCCTTACGGAGCTTTGCCGCAGACACCAGCTTCATCGCTTTCGTGATTTGCTGGGTATTTTTAGTGGACTCAATCTGAGCCCGTATTTCCTTTAACCCTGCCATAGTCCCCTACTTATTTCTTTTGAGAAGGTTGGAAAACCGCTTTGAATTCTTCAAGCGCCGTCACAACAGTCTTTTTAATATCGTCAGAAACTTGTTTTTTCTCGGCAATATTTTTAAGGACGTGGGAATGCTTTTGCTTTGCAAATTCAATCACCTCTTTTTCATATCTGCGAACATCAGACTCTGGAATAGAATCCATATAACCATTTGTGGCTGCGAAAATTGCAAACACTTGTTCTTCAACTCGAACCGGGGAGTACTGACCTTGTTTTAATAATTCAACAAGTCGACGACCGCGAGATAACTGTTGCTGAGACGCTTTATCTAAATCAGAGGCGAAAGCAGCAAACGCTTCCAAAGCACGAAACTGTGCAAGCTCTAATTTAATAGATCCAGCCACTTGTTTCATGGCCTTAATCTGAGCCGCTCCACCCACGCGGGATACTGACTTACCAACAGACACCGCGGGTCGCATCCCTTTATAAAACAAATCTGTTTCTAAAAAGATCTGTCCATCAGTGATCGAAATCACGTTTGTCGGGATATAAGCAGAAATATCTCCAGCTTGAGTTTCAATAATTGGGAGGGCTGTTAAAGAGCCTCCGCCTTTATCATCAGAAAGTTTCGCCGCACGCTCGAGCAAACGCGAGTGAAGATAAAAAACGTCTCCAGGATAAGCTTCACGGCCCGGAGGACGACGAAGCAGCAATGACAACTGACGATAAGCCTGAGCTTGCTTTGTTAAATCATCATAAATAATTAAAGCGTGTCGTCCTGAATCACGGAAGTATTCTGCCATTGTCGTTCCAGAATACGCAGCCAAAAACTGCAAAGGGGCTGGGTCTGAAGCGCCTGCAGAAATAACAGTCGTGTAATCCATCGCACCAGCGGCGCGCAATTTTTCAACCACCACAGCCACCGTCGATTGCTTTTGTCCAATCGCTACGTAGAAACAATGAACGTTCTGACCTTTTTGATTAATGATTGTATCAATCGCAATGGCTGTTTTTCCAGTTTGACGATCGCCGATAATTAATTCCCGCTGCCCACGACCAATCGGAATCAAAGCATCAATGGCTTTAATGCCGGTTTGTAAAGGCTCAGACACAGGCTGACGATAAACAATTCCAGGCGCTTTTAATTCCACCGCACGACTGTGAGTCGTTGTAATCGGTCCGCGGCCATCGATAGGAATTCCCAAGGCATCGACCACTCGACCTAAAAGAGCTTCACCAACTGGAACCTCAACAACTTTTTTAGTTCGCTTAACAGTGTCGCCTTCTTTAATTGTTCGATCTTCACCGAAAATGACCACGCCAACGTGAGCTTCTTCTAAGTTTAAAACCATGCCGTAGATATTTCCCGGAAACTCAACAAGCTCTCCAGCCATCGCGTTTTCAAGTCCGTAAACTCGAGCAACACCGTCACCGACAGAAAGAACGCTTCCTGTTTCGCTGACTTCAATCTTTTTATTATACTGGCTGATCTGCTCTTTTAAGACACGACTGATTTCGTCGGCTCGAATATGCGATGTTTCCATTTAGTAGGCTCCCCTATTAAGTTCTTCATTCAAACGTTTTAAATGTGTCTCGATACTATCGTCAAAAGTCCATCCACCCACTTGCGCGACAACGCCGCCCAGTAAAGTTGGATCTTCTTTAAACGTCAGGACAATTTTTTTCTTTAAGACTTGTGTGATTTTTTTCTCAAGCTCAGATTGGGCGTCTTTACTAAGAGGCTGTGCCGCTCTAACGATTCCTCGCGTGACGCCGTCTTCTTGATCAATACCATCCTGAAAAGCCTGGACAAATTCAGAGATCATGGAAAGCCGGCCGCGGTCTGCCATCAATAAAAGGCAGCTTGAAACATCTTCTGCGAAGTTTTGTCCGCTTAGGGCGACTTTTAAAATTTTGGCCTTTTGCTCTGGCTTAATGACTGGATTTTCGAAGAATTCTTTTAACTGTCGATCTGATTGAAGGCTTTGATTGACGGCTTTCAATTGATTTAAAGCTTCGGCATGAATTCCTTTTTGCTTTGTCAGCGACAAAAGCGCCTTAGCGTATCTGATAGCGATATTCATGCTCATGGGTGGACCGCCTCAATATTTTTTGTAAATTCAGTTTGAAGCTTTTGATGATCTGCCGATGCAATATCTTTTGAGAGGGCTGCGTGAGCCATGGCCACTGATTCTTTGACAAAAACTTCGTGCAGTTCTCTTTGCGCTTTTTGAAGATCAATTTTGACTGTCATTTCAGCTTCGTCTTTAACCTTACGAGCTTGCTCTTGGGCTTCTTGTATAAGTTGTTTTCTAAGATCGGCGGCCTCAGCATGAGCTCTAGAAACATTTTCATCATAGGATGTATTCAGGTGTTCTAATTTGTGTTTGATATCCAAAAACTGCTTTTCAGCTTCAAGCTTTGCTTCTTCAGATTTTTTTGCGGAAGCAACATACCCGGCTTGGCGCTGTCTAAAAAGCTCTGGCAAACTTTTTCTAGTCACAAAATACAAAATTAAAAGAACAAAAAATAAATTAAAACATTGCCAAAAAACGGAGCTGGGAATTCCCGCGGCATGCGTTCCTTCGTGTTCGGCGGCGTGAGCGGCGCTTGTCATAAATAATAAAATGAGGATCGATTTTATGGGCATATCTTATTTTCCAAGCAGTTTGTTAGTGATGGAAAGCGCAACCCCGCTGGTCTGACTTTTCAAGCTTTGCGTGGCAGCCGCCACCGACTGAGCCATGGTGACTCGGGCGGCTTCAATCATTTTTTGAGCTTCGGCGCGCGCTAATGTGACAACCTTGTCCGCTTCAACCAAAGCCTGAGTGCGAGTTTGTTGATGAATCGAACTGATTTCATGATGAACCTTGCGAACTTCATCCTGATACTGCGAGTGCAGTTCGGATGTTTTTTCAGCGTACTCACTTGCAACCTCTTCGCCACCCTTGGTTTTTTCTAAGCGTTTTAAAAGAGCTGCATGATAGGCCCCAAAGACATAAAGACGCAGAAAGAAAAATGTAAAAATAAAAATGCCAAATTGAATTATGGCTGTGGAATTTATTCCCAGTGATTGTATCATTTCCATGAGTATTTTCCTGATGTTGGAGTGGAATTAACACTCCGAATCTTTGGCGGTCAAGATTATTTCGGCGAGTTATGATTTCGGCATATATGATGCGCCCTCAAAAACCACACCCTCATCGATTCTTAAACTTGGAGAAGTAACGGTGCCTTTAAATACCGCTGGTGGGTGCATGATGACACGGCGTCGCGCAAAAATATTTCCTTCCACGCGGCCACTGATGATGATGGTATCGGCCTCAATTTGGGCTGTGATCTCTGCGCTTTCATTCACAACCAACGTGTCTTTTGTGAATATTTCTCCGCGGAAACTACCGCCAATTTGAACGGTGCCTTCAAAACTGAGTTTGCCTTCAAAATAGGCGCCCTTGTCCAAGATTGCCGTCACCATGCCACTCATTGGAGTTACTGCTTCTAAAGTTTCACTCATATTTTTTTGAGTCTTTCTACCATTTGTGAAAACTCTTCGTCCGAGTAAAACTGAATAGCAATTTTGCCGGCCCCTTTAGAGTAATCGATGACCACTTTAGTGCCTAAAAATTTTTGTAATTCTTCAGAAATCCCTGTGATCAGCCGAGCCATCACATTTTCATCCACAACAGAGGCGCTGCTGGCAACAGGCTTTGGGATCAATTCATTTTGAACGCGCTTTTCTAATTTTCGGACGCTCAATTTTTCTTTTAACGTCAGCTTCGCAAATTCTTTTTGCTGCGAGGGGCTTGGTAGCGCCAACAAGACCTTAGCATGCCCAACGCTGAGCTCTTTTTGGGTGATCATTTTTAAAACTTCGGAGGGCAGGGCCAGCAAACGAACGGCATTGGCAATAGTGGCCCGCTCTTTACCAACTTTATCAGCCACTTGTTGCTGTGAAAGACTAAATTCTTGGATCAACCTTTGAAAAGCTTCGGCCTCTTCGATGGGATTTAAATCTTCCCGCTGGATATTTTCGACCAGGGCTAATTCCAAAGCTTCTTGATCGCGAAACTCACGCAAAATAACAGGAACCTCATGCAGGCCTGCCATTTGGGCGGCTCGCCAGCGGCGCTCTCCGGCGATAATCTCAAAGCTATCGCCTTTTTTTCGCGCCACAATGGGTTGAAGAATTCCATTCGATTTAATAGACGTCGATAACTCTTGCAGAGCTTCTTTTGAAAACTCTTGGCGTGGCTGATAGTGACCGGGTTTTAATTTATCGACGGCAATTTTCCAAATTCGGTCCTGGGCAGCGACCGCCGAAATCACCACTGTGGGTGCAATTTGTGGAGTGCTTGTCGCGGGGGGAACAACTACTTTTGGCGCCTGGGGGAGGGGCGATGTGGTTGATTTTTTTATTTCGGGAGCCTCTTCGGCTCCACCCAATAAAGATCCTAGACCACGACCAAGTCCGCGCTTTTTGTTTTGTAAATCAGGTGTATTATTAAGCATTTGCCTCTCCTAAAGAGGGGGCATTGTTATGCGCTTGCGGTTGTGTTCGGACAACCACTTCCTTGGCTAACTCATGATATTTTTGAGCCCCAATGGATTTTGAGTCATATTTAAAGATAGATTGTCCGTGGCTGGGGGCCTCACTCAGGCGAACATTTCGAGGGATGATCGCAGCGAAAACTTTATCTGCAAAATGGTTTCTAATTTCAGTGACGACCTGGTGACTGAGGTTATTCCGGGTATCAAACATCGTAAGGACGATGCCCTCGATATGAAGATTTGGATTTAAACTTTTTTTAACTAAGCCTGCTGTATTCAAAAGCTGGCTGAGTCCTTCTAGTGCAAAGTATTCGCATTGCAAAGGAACCAAGAAACTATTTGCTGCTGAAAGTGCATTCAGCGTCAGCAATCCTAAAGAGGGTGGGCAATCAATAATTACGTAGTCATATTGGTCATGAATAGTCTGCAAAGCGGATCGCAAGCGAAATTCCCTTTGTGGGATATCCACCAGCTCAATTTCAGCCCCAACAAGGTCTGGTGTGGCCGGAAGAATACTCAAATTAGGTTCGCTAGTGGCTTGAATAGTCTCGGCCATTGTTTTTTCGCCAATGAGAACATGGTAGACGTTGTTGTCTTGCGAATCATAGCGCTTGATACCCAATCCACTGGAGGCATTTCCTTGCGGGTCCATATCAACAATCAAGACTCGCTTACTCAGACTAGCCAATGCAGACGAAAGATTGATTGATGTTGTTGTCTTACCAACTCCACCTTTTTGATTGGCAATACAGATGATTTTTGTCATTCGGCCTCCATAGGGGTAATTTTTAAGAGTTTTGGCCTATTCCGCAAGGTATTCTTTAATTTCAACATGGTGCTCAGGTTTTTTTCTTCATATTCCGATGTTCCACGTGGAACATGGAACGACTTTTATTGCTTTTTTTACCATTATTGCTGCTTTCCTGTAATAAACCGGAGCCAAATCCGGAAATAAGGGACCCAATTTATCAAGAATTCAAAACCCAACAAGATTTAGCAAAAAAAGCGATCGCTGAGGCTGAAAAAACTCTGATAGAAAAGAAAGCTGATCTAGAGAAAGTAAAGCCTCAGACGGGACAGATTAAATATGCTCAAAAAAGGCTTTGGGATACTCAGAGGACTTTAGATTCGCTCATCCAACAAGAAAAATACTGGAGTTTAAGGATTAAAGAGCGCGAACAGACGGCAAAGACTGAATACATAAAATCATTTAAGGCTGGAAAGCCGTGGCCTGATCCGAAAGAGTTCCAGGAATACAGCACCGAAAAACGACTTCGTGAAGCAAGGCTTCAGTGGGATGCAAAAGAAAGAATCGAAAAATTTAAAATTGATAATCCGACTGGTGCCCCAGGATCAAAGGGGGCTTCTCAGCCCAAGTCTACAACCCCCGAGGGTGGCGAGTGATGATGTTCCACGTGGAACAATTAAGCTATTTTTACCGTTTTAATCACTGCAAACTTTGCTTCGCCGATCGGAAGCTTATAAAGTTTCACCAACGTCGGCGTCCAAACAGAACAAAGCTGGGTCGGAATCTCTCCGACTTCACCCGACCAGTTATCACCCTTGATATGATAAAACGAGCCCCCAATAGGAACAATCCGGCGGCTTAACAAGATAGCTTTGGAAATATTGGAAAGCCCACGGGCCATGCAGTTTTGAACAGAGTTTGGAGGCAAACCTTCTAAAGCAATACAACGAGTGGAAACGTTTTTTAAACCAAGGGCTTCAGAGGCCTGCTTCAAAAACTCAATTTTTTTAACGTCATTATCGATCAAGACAACCCTCACCTTTGGAAATAGAATCGCAAAGATCATCCCAGGAAAGCCGTTTCCGCTTCCGAGGTCAAAAATTTCTTGAAGGCTTGGATTGGCTTCCTGAATAATTTTGCAAGCCAAAATGCTGTCCGCAAAGTGAATCGCATCAGCCAAAAAAATGGTCTTTACAGAAATCAAATGAACCGCCTTATTGGCCTTCATTAACTCGTCGCGATATTTTTTTAACTTATCCTGGATCTCCTTGGACAGGTCTGGAAACCATGCGTCAATTCGCCAGTGAACTATCGCGCTCGCTTGTTCTTCCATCAAGAGACAACTCCTTCAATTTCCGATGCCCTTTTAAAAATATAATTATAGCCTGAACGGCGGAAGGATTCACACCACTAATGCGCTGAGCTTGACCCAAAGTCCTAGGAAGAACTTGCTCTAATTTCTGGACCTCTTCGTTAGATAAACCTCGAACCAAGGAGTAATCTAAATCGATCGGCAGAATATATTCTTCAAGCCGTTTTGACTGCTCGATCAGTTCTAACTGCCGTTTGATATAGCCCGAATATTTAACTTCGATTTCAACAGGCTCAGAGATCAAAGCATCGTCAATAAAATCAAATCCCAGCCGTCCAAGCAAAGAACAAGAAATCTCGGGACGCCTTAATATCTCTTCGAACGTATTAGGCTTTAATAAAACTGTGCTACCTACGCTCAGCAATTTTTCTTGGGTCTCTGGGTTGGGAAACAGTCTTTCGGTCCGTAATCTATGCAAAAGCTCGCTCCGACCTCGACGAATGACCTGAAGTTTCTCATTTTGTCCCGTGGGGGCCAAACTTAAAATTTCTGAAATTGATGATAACCTATCGATTGTATTGTCTTCTCTTAAAACTAATCTGTGTTCTGCCCGCGACGTAAACATACGGTAAGGCTCGCGGGTTCCCTTGGTGACAAGATCATCGATCAAAACCCCAATATAAGCCTGATGCCGTTCTAAAATAAATTCAGGTTTTTCTAAAATAGCATGAGCTGCATTCACCCCGGCAATAAACCCCTGAACAGCCGCTTCTTCGTAACCAGAAGTCCCATTGATTTGACCGGCCAAAAATAAATTCGAAATTGTTCGAGTTTCAAGTCGATGCCAAATTTGAGTGGGCTCGATAAAGTCATATTCTACAGCATAACCGGGCCGAACTATTTTTACCTGCTCTAAGCCAGGGATTGTTTTCAAAAACTCTTCCTGAACTTCTTCGGGCAAACTGGTAGAAATTCCCTGCAGATAAATTAAATCTGTATCCAACCCCTCGGGCTCAAGAAAAGTTTGATGAGACTCCCTATCAGCAAATCGAGTCACCTTGTCTTCGATGCTTGGGCAGTACCTAGGTCCAGTCCCTTCAATAATTCCGCAGTACATGGGCGATTTATCCAAGTTCCTGCGAATGATTTCATGGGTCTGTTCAGTTGTTCTAGAAAGATAACAAGCAATCTGTGGAAGTTTTAACTCGGGCCCCGAGCGAATACTGAATGGAAATATTTTTTCATCGCCGTATTGCGGAATTGTTTTGCTCCAATCAATACTACTTTTTAAAAGTCTTGGCGGAGTTCCCGTTTTTAGGCGCTGAACCGTAAAACCGAAGTCACTTAATTGATCCGATAAACCGATCGACGCTTGATCACCAACACGGCCACCGGCCGATTGTTTTAGTCCGATATGCATCACACCGTTCATAAAAGTTCCGGTCGTGACAATCACTTTTTTCGAAAAAATTTCAGAACCATCTTGTAAAACAACGCCACAACAAACAGAGCCTTTTAAAATCAGTCTTTTCACTTCCCCTTCGCGCACCGAAAGATTGGGTTGCGTGGACAAAGTTTTTGTCATCAAAGCCGAGTAAAGATTTTTATCATTTTGCACTCGAGTCCCACGCACAGCAGGGCCCTTTGAGGAATTTAAGCGTTTATATTGGATACATGTTTCGTCCGCAGCAAATCCCATTTCGCCACCCAGAACGTCAAGTTCCCGCACCATGTGACCCTTGGCAAGCCCACCGATCGAAGGGTTACAACTCATGTAAGCAATTCGAGATGTGTTTGTTGTTACAACCAAAGTCTGCAGGCCTAATCGTGACGAGGACAGCGCAGCCTCAACACCTGCGTGCCCTGCTCCAAC
>JAYWEU010000319.1:0-8029 GCA_043779385.1 Pseudobdellovibrionaceae bacterium | reverse complement strand
GGCGCCATCAAAGATATTTTGCTTAAAAAACTTCACCATCGCGGTGTTGATATTCAAGCCATGAAATTTGAAAAACCCGAACCTATGGGTGGAATGCTTTGGAAGCAAGCGGTCTCTTTAATTCAGGGAATTGAAAAAGAGGCTGCGAAAAAGTTAGTTAAAATTATTAAAGATTCGCAAGTTAAAGTCCAGGCTGCGATCAATGATGATCTTGTTCGTGTCAGCTCAAAAAGTCTTGATTCCTTGCAAGAGTGCATGGCTGTTGTTCGAAAAGCAGAGATTGGTGTGCCTTTGCAGTTTACAAATATGCGACCATAAACTTTTGATGTTTTCGTAATATTTCTTATTATCGAAATCACTTAAACTCTGTCTTGAACCCTTGTTTGTCGTCTTGTACAAATAAAGGATGCGAATTTTTGTTTTCTCTCTATTTCAAATTTTTTTTCTTTGGAAAGCGCAAGCTTGGGACAAAAAAATATGTCCCAATATTATCCTTAAAGAAGGCACCGTTAAGCTGAACTCCAATGAAAAGGTCCTTATCTGCGGTAGCGATCGGGATAACGAGTCTTGGCAAAGTATTCCACTGCCCCAATCTGAATTTCATTTAAAATCGATTCTGCAAAATTTGGGTTACCAAAGTCCTCGCTTCGAGCGAGAGGGTACAAAATTAAATGTTTGGTCAGGACCACAAGATAAAATTAAATCACTGGTAGTGAATGGAGCCGACGGCGTTTTGCGGCCCGAGAAAAAAAGAAAGATTGTGAACGCGCCCCTGACTCCAGAGAAATTAAATGAAGTGGATGCCTGGGCCAACCTTGGTGTTCGCAGTCAGGGCTATGCCTGCCCTATTCTTCGGGTCGAAGCCCATGCTTGGGATGGGACCGTCTTAGAAGAGGTCGAGCTGAACGGGAAAAAACAATTCACTGATGTGGATTACGGAGATCTGGATGGGCTGAACAGCGATATTATGGATCGCTATCAACCTTTTGAAAAAGGTGACAGCTACGATATCAGAAAACCACAACTGATGGGTTCTCGCATGATGAACGATGGCCTTTTTCAAAGTGTTTACTTTGTGACTGATTGCCAGGATCAATATGCCAATTTGCAATTGAAAGCGTCCGTGGGAAAAGCCAAAATTCTTCGCTTCGGAATAGGCGCATCAACAGAAGAACTTCCCTTTACCGATATCACCTTTAAAAACGCGCGCCTTGATAATAAGGCTTCTTCTTTTACGGCAGCTCTGCATGCCTCGCCACGGTTACAAAGTTTAACTTTGGGGTCTGAGCTTTATTGGTTTCCTGGTTGGCAGCGAAGTTTTCTTGGGCCCCGGTTTCGAATAGCCAGACAATCAGAGAATTCATTTGAAACCAAGACAGCGAAAGTGGGTGTCGACCTGGGTCGCTACTGGGATCAATGGAACACACGATTTTCTGCCCGGTGGGGTCCCACTCTTAATTCCGTAAAAACAGTTCGCGGCGTTGGTCCCGAGAATGCGACTTACACAACCATCGAAGGATCGATTCTTTTAATGGAGCACCTCTATGAATCTTCCCTTCGTGAACAATATGAGGGATGGACAGCGACGGCTTCCTACCGCGGCCAGAAAAAGGGAATTGGATCCAACATCGATGCCAATAGATATGAAGTAAATTTTAAGCAGCTATGGAATTTAGGTGGCTTTGCGCCGCCAATGTTTGTATTGGGAACACGAATCGAAGGTACGACTGTTGATGCTGATGAACTTGAAGCCGGACAATCTCAAGATTTGCTCCCTGTGGAAGAAAGAATTTATTTAGGGGGAGATCAAAATCTGCGCGGCTTCCCCCGGCTGAGTATTAATAACGATGGCTTGGGTTTTTTATCAGCCCTGTACTTTGGTTTTGAATTGCGCTTGATCGAAGAACTTCCTTACCATTTGCAGCCCTTCTTGCTTTTAGATCTCGCTCGAACAGGCTCTCGGCGTTACACTTTGGATTCACCGAACTTTAGCTCTTATGGGGCGGGTCTGCGGTGGGCCTCGCCGTTTGGAACACTTCGATTTTCGGCGGCTCGTGGGCAGGTTGATAAGGTGAATGCGACATCGATCAGCTACCCCGAGCAATGGGTTTACTTTTTAAGTTTTGGGCAGGAGTTTTAATGTTTAAAATCTTAAAAAGAATTTTCCTAATATTTCTGCTGATTGATTTTATTTTAGTTTTGGTGATCGGCGGTGTTCTTATCTGGACTTTTAAACATCCACGAGAAACCTGGCAGTTTATCGAAAGTCGTGTGCTTCCAAGGGATGTTAAAGTCACTTGGCAAAAAATGGATTTTACTGGAGCTAGAGAATCAGGTTTAAATTTTTTCTTTGATTGGGAGGTTCGGGGACTTCTTATCACCCGGCAACATCCGGCCTGGCGAATACCCATCGAAGAACTGCACGTCAAGGCTTCGACAATGATATCTAAGTCTGAAAAAAAATTGCTCCTTCATGATTTTAAGATTTTGTCGACCTCACCCATCAGTATTTCGTTAGACCCTCTTTCTTCCGAGACCGCTCCAAAAAATATTTACCAGTCTTTCCAAAACGTCATCGAAAAAATTGAACTTGTTCATCGCTACATTGTTTTTGAAAATATCCAGTTAGGGGTGAAAGAATTTCAAGTTCAGTCCGAAGGCGAAATGCCTTTTATCATTTCATTTCAACTTCAGCCGCAATCTGTAAAAACGATGCCCGAAAGCTTTATTTATAATGGTCGCTTGAGCTCATCAAGACAGGCTCCTATGACCCTGCAAACTTCGGGAACTTTATCCTTACAAAATTTGGAATCTGAAAGACCCTTTTTTACAAGCCAAACTAATTTTGAGGGCTTTGCCGTAAAAACGACACAAGATTTATCCCTGCAAAATAAGGATCACACAACAACACTCAATACCGTGGGTCCCGTCAGCTTTGATAAGGGTGATCTTCATTTAAGGATCAAGCCGCAGCTAGCTGTTATCATCAATAACTTAAAAGCGATCACAAATTTGAAAGCCGATGTCACTGGCATTCCAGGACCCTTGGTGAGCATTCACCAGCTTCATTTTGATATGGAAACACCGCTGGAAACAGATCTCTTTTTAAGCGAAAAACCTTCTGATTTTACTTTAAAAGCGCCTGTGTCGATCTTTTTTGTCGACAAAGAGATGCGAAAACCCTTCGAGGATTCTTGCCAATGTAAGATTCCTGAAATTTTAAAAGCCGACTTTAAAGGGCAAGTTTGGCTGGCCGAACTTTCGCAAGAGCCCGAGACTCAAAAACCTTTATTAGAAACTCATCTGAGCATTGAAGGAATTGCCAATAAATTAATTTCTTTAGATTTAGCGGCTGACTTAAAGATTGAAAAAAAGAAAAATGAATATATTTATTCACCCAGTTTAGACTGCAAGGCGTCCATTAATAATTTCCAAGGTTTTCGAAAATTCTTGGATGCAAAAAATATTTTAATTCCAGCGCCCTTAAATATTCTGGATGGCCGTTTGGTTCTTTTAGCCCATGGCCCTGTGACCTCTTCAGCAAAAGATTTCACATTGCCCCTGTCTGTGACGGCTGATTTAAATTCAGCTCATCAAGAGGTCAAATTAAAGACACAGACTGATATCAGAGTCAGTTCTAATTTTAAGGAAGTCTTTGTCGATATTTTAGCAAGTATTGATTCCCTTCAACTAGAGCTTCCGCCTCTGGACCCGATGAAGGGAAAGCCGCGGATCACTGTTGATCGTCGAATTTTAAAGGCCCCGCCTGTGGCCGTTAAAAAAGAGCCTAAGGTAAAAGTTTATTTTACTCTAGAAGTTCAAACTGCAAAGCCCGGAGCTATTAGGCTGCTTTCCCCTTATTTTCACCCCAACTTGCCTCTGACTTTGGCTATTAATCAAAACCACAAACATAAAAATTCTGGCTTTCTTCAAGCCGAGCCTTTCCAAATTGAATACCTTCATAGAAAAGTTCAAGTGGAAAAAATGCATATCGAATTTCCAGCTTCAGAAAAAGAGCTCATCCCCGTTGATGCAAGATTTCGGATCAATCAAACTCAGTACACCATTACGATTGATGTCACGGGGCCGATCAATAAGCCAAATATCATAATGAACAGCGAGCCCTATCTTTCAGAGAGCGAAATTATTTCGGTGCTTCTTTACGACCGAACAAGTGATCAATTAAGTTCAGGCGATGCTGAAACCGCTGGTGGCGTCCAAGCGGCCGTCGCTGACCGAGCCATTGGACTTTTTGGCTTATGGGCTTTTGCAGCGACTCCGATCAAAAGTTTTTCCTACAATCCTGTGACAAAAGTTTATACGGCCACAGTGGCGCTGACCGACGATGTGACGGCAGGAATTGGAACTAATTGGGAAGAATCCACAAGGCTTGAACTGCGCAAGCGAGTTTCGAAAAGTTGGATGCTGACGGCAGCGTGGTCTCCGGCCACTCAGGAAGAACAGCAAACAACAAAGCTTGTTCTGCAATGGGAAAAACGCTTTTAATCCTTGTTTTAGGGCGCTTCATGAAATAAAGTTTCGGCATGCATACACTCATTCATTGGATTCTTTCAGCGCTGGCCGTTTTATTAACTTCAAAAATCATTTCAGGCTTTCAAGTCAGCGGATTTTTTTCTGCGATGTGGGCCGCCGCTTTGATTGGCCTCGCAAATATTGTGATCTGGCCTATTTTGATGTTTCTAACTTTGCCGATTAATATTTTGACCTTGGGTCTTTTTACCTTTGTGGTGAACGGCGCTGTACTTAAACTTTGTGCCGCGATTTTGCCGGGATTTAAAATTGACGGTTGGCTTGCTGCCATTCTTGGAGCCATCGTTTTGTCTTTGGTGAATATGGCATTCCACTATTTAATTCCGGGCGCACCCATTGCAGGAACCGCTGTTTAAACTTTAAAACAGCGGCCCAAAGATTCGCAAGACGCCCTCGATCGATTCGCGCAACCAACTCGACCTGTGGATCTCATAGACTGAAGCTTCCTGATACCGTTCGGCATACCAATCGATCAGCTCTCGCACATCAGGCTTGTAGTACAGAAAAATTCCCAGTTCATAATTATAAAGTAAGCTTCTTAAATCAAAATTAGCCGATCCCACGACCGCCACATGATCATCGATGACCATAAGCTTTGCGTGAGTCATTTTTTGAGCTAAAGAAATCTTAGCTCCGGCGTCGTGAAGTTCTCGCAAGAAACTTCCTCGGCAAAGGTCTGCAAACAGGTGGTTGGAACGCTTTGGAACTAATATTTTAACATCCACGCCCCGCTGGCAAGCTAGGGTCAAAGCTTTCAAAAGGGCTTCATCCGGAACAAAATAAGGTGTGGTCAGCCAAATTTTTTCTTTGGCTTCAAAGCAGGAAGTTAAAAGACCATCATACAAGGGGTCGCCATTGATATCGGGGCCGCTGGCAACAATTTGAACGATATGCTGATCTTTCGGGATATTCTCAGGAACGCCCGACTTTGATTTTTCCAGATGATAATTATTTTTTGCGGGGTTTTTGGAAAACATTTTCCAATCAGAATTAAAAATTTCAATCAAAGGCTCAATCGCAAGACCTTCAAGACGCAAACAAAGATCTGACCACCTCTGCGGATCTGCAACAGGCCCCATATATTCATCGGCATAATTCATTCCCCCGAAAATGGCGACCTGGTCATCAAAGATTGCAAGCTTTCGATGATTACGAAGATTTGTTCGGCCTTGCGCGGGATTATGAATGAGGGGCAGGAAAAACGTTACCATGCCGCCGGCTTTTTTTAATTCTCTGAACGATGGCCTGATCAGAAAAGAAGATCCCCAAGCATCCACCAGAAGGCGAACTTTAATCCCGGCTTTTGCACGGTCGATGAGTTTATGAAGGATCAACATTCCAACGGCATCTTTAGAAAACACATAAACTTCGATATCGATCGAATGCTTCGCATTTTCAATTTCAGAAATTAAAACTTTGTAGCTGTCTTCCCCGCTGGTCAGGATTTTAATATCAGAGTTGCTTAAGGGCGGATAAATTCCTGACGAGTAAAGGATTTTGCCAAAAGGTTCCGCGCCTGGAGGCAGGCCTGATTTTTCTCGACGAAGCCATTTTTTCTTCTTAACTCGGTTTTTAATTTTGCGCGTTCCGAAGGTGAGGTAGAGCGGGATGCCTAGATATGGGATGAGGATGATCGCGAAGATCCAGGCGAGCGTGCTGCCTGGGGGGCGGCGCGATCGGAGCAGGCTTAGGACGAGCGATAGCATGACGAGGAGGATGAGGCTTGAGAGGAGGTGGCTGAGTAATAGGTTATTAAACAGATCCTTGATGTCGTGCATGGGTGGTATTGGAGCCTATGAGTGCACTGAAAGTCACGGAAATTCAATTAACATATCGAAACATTACTAAGATGAATACATCAAGTCTTAATATTTGCGATTGGAAATTCGATTGTTACGACAGTTCCAAGTCCTGAATCCGATTCAATTTTAAAATGACCACCCCATTCATTTACTTTTATTTTTGCGAACGAGATGCCCAAGCCATTTCCGTATTCTTTATTAAAACTAAAACCTTCTTCTCCAATCTTAGAAATTATATCCATTGGAACACCGTGACCGTTGTCCAGAAAAGCAATATGCAAACGGTTCCCGATGATTTTGAGGGATACTTTTACAGTTGGCTCGTTAATCCCAAACAACGCTTCAACAGAATTTTGAATCAGATTCGAAGATATTCTTTGAAAGTCATTTTGATTACCTGCGATCAGAATACACTCTTCAGTACCTTCGATTTCGAATTTAATTTTAGGATATGATATTTGTTTTTCATCAATAACTATTTTTATGGATTGGTTAACCTCAAAGTAACCGTCTTTTTTAAAATTTAATTTTGTCGGATTCTTATCAAGAATTAAGTTAACTTTGTTTTTATTATAATCCTTAAGCAGGTCGTTAGCTATAGCTTGAATACGAATGCTTGCATTTGCAATTAGCGAACGCCGTTCTGGGGAAAGTCCGGAAGTTTCGCGAAGTGCAATCTCAAGCGCCATAACTGGTGACCGTATATCGTGGGCTACTTGTCGTGAAATCAACATAATTGCTTTAGACTCAGCCTGTGATTGCCTTAGACGTTCATAATCTCGAATCTTTTCCCTCAAAATATTAATTTCGTGGATAAAACTAGGTTTAAGTGAAACGTTTTCTCCCAAAAACATCTCATCTGAAGTAATCAGTATCTCGTTTCTAATTCTTCCCAATAAAAAAAAGCTTAAGACTAGGAAAATTAATCCGAATCCAAGAACAAATATGATTACAGTAATGCTCCTCTTGATTGCAGCTTCTCGCAACTTTTCTTCATTTACGTAAGTCGTCAGAGTGGGTGAAACGGATCCAAAATCTCCACCGATATTTAACTTTGATTCAAAAGCCCTAAGTTTAACAGTACTTTTTTCGCAGGTAGAAATTGGCATTCCTTCGTAAGATAAATCTGCACATTCAATAGTCCCATTTTGCACTAATCGCAGAATGCGCGCACGCGCTTCAACAAAAGACCCCAGTCGCAAGGGCTCGGAAACATTATCGGCAACCAGGGTTGAAATAGTCGTATTCAGCTGCTCAGCCACGTCATTAAGAGCTCCTCGAACAGCCATCGTGCTAATAAAAAGCCCACCAACCAGGTAGGCAAGAATGGCAAATACAAATGAAAAAAGAACTATCCTTCTTATATTCATAAACTACTCTGCAGGAATAAAATTTAAAAGACGTGGCGTATATCTAGCCTGAAATATTTTAGTTTTTATTTCTGATGATATTACCTCGAAAGTAAATGTTCGCCAGCCCGGAATCATAAGGCCGTCCGTAATCACTGATTCACCCAATAGCCTAAAAAGATCAGTTCGCTTTGAATAATTCTGTTCAGCTTCAGCTTGCGCCAAGATTTCGCCTTTTTTGCCAAGGTAAGCTTTAAAATCACTTCCCAAATAACGATTAAGCAATGCCAGAAAGCCAGACGGATCACTAAAGCCCCCAGCCCAACT
>JAYWEU010000318.1:0-3026 GCA_043779385.1 Pseudobdellovibrionaceae bacterium | reverse complement strand
CACAAATCAGTGCCTTCGACTTTTAACGATTCCAAAGTTGGTTCTAAAAAAACTTTAGAAATTACAAATTTGCGCCTTGAAAATAAAGGTCAAAGTCTTGCTATTGAATCTTTATTTTGTCTTGAAAGCGAAACTATTGGCCTGGCCGGCGTCGAAGGAAATGGACAGGATTTATTAATTCAAGCTTTGCTGGATCCAACCAGCTTAAAAAATTTAACCGGCCAATTGCATTTTTTGGAACAAAATATTTTGGAACTTTCAACAGCTGAAATTTTAAAATTAGGCCTGCGGGCATTGCCTGAAGATCGCTTGCGCTTCGGAATTTTACCCCATAGATCCAGTTTAGAAAATTTTGTTTTAGGGCACCAAAATACTTTTTCTGAGGCCGGCTGGATGAATTGGTCGAAGGCTCGAAAGCAAGCCGAAGCTTCTTTTAAAGAATTTGATGTAAGACCTTTAAATTTGGAACTTCCGCCGGAAAGTTTTTCTGGGGGCAACCAACAAAAAATTGTTGTGGCTCGTGAAATTTTAAACGCCCCTCCATTTTTAATTGCGGCTCACCCGACCCGTGGTGTTGATTTAAAGGCTTCTGATTTTATCCGTCAGCAAATCAAGGCAGTGGCTGAAAAAGGATCAGTTTTGCTGATTTCATCGGACTTAGATGAACTTTTTCAAATGTGTGACCGCATTTATGTGATTTATAAAGGGCGAATCCAAAAAGAATTCCGCCGGGATCAGTATCAGGAAAAACAATTGGGTCCGGCGATGGCGGGCTTAGCCCTATGAAAAATACATCAATCGGTTTTTTAGTCGGTTTACTTCTAGCCCTATCGTTAACAGCTTTTGCTGGCGAAAATCCTTTTCATATCGCCGCAGTTCTTTTTAAAAGTGCTTTTGGTTCCAATTATGATTTTGGAACAACTTTATCTTATGTCGCACCTTTCATATTTTCTGGTTTATCCGTCGCCGTCGCTTTTCACGGGGGGATGTTTAATATCGGCGCCGAGGGCCAATTGACCTTAGCCGCCATTCTAACAACTTGGCTTGGCGTGCACTGTGTGGATTTACCATTTCCGCTGGGACCGGTCGTTTTAATTCTAGCTTCAATTTTTTTTGGTGGCGCCTGGGGCTTTATTCCTGGCTGGCTTAAAGCCTATCGCGGCAGCCATGAAGTGATTATTACGATCATGCTGAACTTTATCGCTGCAGGTTTTGCAAGCTGGATGACCTTAAACATAATTCCGCGTTTGGATTCCCAAAATCCTGAGAGCAGTTTTATTCAAAGCTCGAACTCTTTAAAGTCCATCGACTTTATTGCCCAAGCTTTTCCGAACACGCCTTTGAATGTTTCAATCTTGCTTGCGATCTTTTCATGTGGAGCTGTGTGGGTTTTCTTGTGGAAAACAAAATGGGGCTTTGAATTACGGGCGATGGGTGCAAATCCCGAGGCTGCAGTTCGAGCTGGAATTTCAAAGAAACGTTATCAGATTTTAACGATGTCTTTGGCAGGAGCTTTAGCAGGGCTTGTGGCTGTTTCAGAAATTGTGGCCGGCCCTGGGAATTTTCGATTGGGATTTTCACCAGATTATGGATTTATGGGAATTGCTGTGGCTCTTTTAGCTCGGAATAATCCGTTAGGAATTTTATTTTCGGCATTTCTATTAGGAGCCCTTCATAAAGGAGCTTCCGATTTAGATTTAGAAACCGCTACGATCACGCGAGATTTTTCTAAGATCATTCAAGGTCTGATTGTTATTTGCGTCGCCATTCCTTGGATCAGCGAAAGTATCGGCAAAAGGAGGAAAAATGTTTCTTGAAATATTGCTCTCGATTTTGCGAATGGCCACGCCACTGATTTTTGCCACCATGGCGGGGTTGTTGTGTGAACGTTCCGGTGTAATCAACATTGCGCTTGAGGGATTGCTTTTGCTGGGTGCTTTTGTCGGTGCGGCCACTGGATTTTATTTTCATTCAGCTTGGATAGGCTGGGGCTTTGCCGGCCTTTCTGGAATTATTTTATCCTGTCTTTTAGCTTGGCTCACAATTCAAAAAAAATCTGACCAAGTAATCTCTGGCATGGCGATCAACCTTTTAGTTTTTGGAGCGATTCCATTTTTATCGAAAGTTATTTTTAATTCAACGGGGTCAACTCCCGGAATGGCTTTAGAAAATCGCTTCACCATCGAGCCCATTCTGATGGCTTTTACTATTGTCGCTATGATTTCAATCTTTTTACGCTCGACCTACATGGGACTTTGGCTGACTTTTGCTGGCGAACATCCCGAAAGCTTAAATGCTAGTGGAATATCTCCGAATAAAATACGTTGGTTCAGTGTTCTGACCAGTGGTGCACTTGCGGCTTGGGGTGGCGCAAGCTTAAGCGTATTTTTAGCTTCTAGCTATTCTCCGCAAATGTCAGGCGGTCGTGGCTTTATGGCGCTAGCCGCTTTGATTTTGGGTCGGTGGCATCCATGGAAATCGCTGCTGGCCTGTTTATTTTTTGGTATGACGGATGCTTTGCAAATTCGTTTACAAGGTTCACCCATTTTTGGACTGACACTGCCCGTTCAATGGGTTCAGATGCTTCCCTACATTGTCACGGTGATCGCTTTAGCCGGGTTTTTAGGCGGAAGTCGTGCACCCACAGCTTTGGGTAAATAGAAATCTTGTAGACAAGACAATACTCCATATTTAGCGTTAAAATATGGAGTATGATCCAGCGAATAATTAAGATCTCAAGAATAGGTGCCTAAACACTCAAGTGGGACAGTTTCATAAAAATAAGCTTTCTAAGCCTTTTTTCCAAGGCAGACATTTTATTTCAGAAATAGTTTTAAGATTGGGGTCCTGACTCCAAATTTGGGCTTCGCAAGGTCGATCCCAATCTGTCGATATATTTAAGATTGATTTTGTGTCAGCTTGTTTAATCAAAGACGAAGATTTTATCTCAATCAATAAGTCGGGCTGACCGGGCCGCTCTATGACAAGATCGACTTCCACATCGGACTGAGTTCGAAGATAGGAAA
>JAYWEU010000317.1:0-8095 GCA_043779385.1 Pseudobdellovibrionaceae bacterium | reverse complement strand
GGTAAAAAAGTTGCGATGATCAATTCAAATCCTGAAACGGTTTCAACGGATTATGACACGTCTGATATTTTATTTTTTGAACCTTTGACCTCAGAAAGTTTGATCGAGATTTTTCGTTTTATTGAACCGGCAGGTTTTGTTTCCCAGCTGGGTGGTCAAACGCCCATAACGTTAGCTCCGTCGCTAGTGAAAGCCGGTTATAAACTTTTAGGATCGACTCTGGATTCCATCGACCTTGCAGAGGATCGCGCGCAATTCACAAAAATTTGCCAAGAGCTTGATTTCAAGATTCCAAAGTCCACCATGGCAGGAACTTTTAATGAAGCTTTAAAAGGTGAAGCTCTATTAGGTTTTCCTATGATTTTAAGACCCAGTTATGTTTTGGGCGGTCGGCGCATGGAAGTGGTCGAAAACTCAGAAGAGCTTAAATCCTATTTTGATCGTTACCACGAGTTTTTTACCCACGAAAAACCTTGTTTGATGGATCAGTTTTTAGAGGGCGCGTTAGAAGTTGATGTCGACTTGGTTCGCGGTGACGACTGGAATTTGATTGGTGGAGTGATTGAACATATCGAAGCCGCCGGTGTTCATTCGGGTGATAGCATGGGGGTCCTTCCTCCTCAAAGGCTCAAAGAGTCCACCTGCGAGCGCATTGAACAAATGAGTCGCCAGCTCGCCGATCGCATGAAAGTGATTGGCCATTTGAATTTACAATTAGCCATTAAAAATGACGAAGTTTATATGCTGGAAGCCAATCCGCGAAGCTCGCGTTCAGTTCCATTTATAGCAAAAGCCACCAGCATTCCTTTGATCGATCTTGGCGCCAAAGCCATGTTAGGAGTTAAAGCCAAAGATCTTAATTTAAAAGCTTGGAATTGGAGAAAAAGCCCGACGGTTTCAGTGAAGGGCGTGGTTTTTCCGTTCAAGAAATTCTCTGAAGCGGATTCTATTTTAGGACCTGAAATGAAATCCACCGGCGAAAGCATGGGCCGTGGCCAAGATTATTCTGAAGCTTTAATGAAAGCTTTTATTTCAAGCTCGATCAAACTTCCAGAAAAAGGCGAAGTCTTTTTATCTTTACGAGATAAAGACAAAGAGGACATCCAACTTCTTGCGCGGCAATTGATGGATTTAGGTTATTCATTGTCGGCCACAGCAGGAACCGCTCAGTTTTTAGAAAGTCGTGGTCTGAACTGTTTATCCTTAAGAAAAGTCCACGAAGGGCGGCCCCACTGTGTGGATCGCATCCGATCCGGTGAAGTGGCCTTTGTGATCAACACAACAACTGGACGAAGGTCTATTGAAGCCAGCTTCGACATTCGTCGAGCTTGCACGGACTACAGCATTCCGTGTTTAACAGAAAGTGACGCCGCCGAAGCGTTTGTGCTAGCGTTGAAGCGAGCTCGTTCCAAATCCATCGAGGTGCGAGCTCTTCCGCCAATTCAGCACTAAGGATTGGCAGTTGGAGGAGTCTTGCAGTCATTTTTAAAGGTCTTTATCAGCCTCCTTTTTGTTGGATTCGCGGCCGTCGCGGAAACAAATCCAAAAGAAATCACAATTGGTCTTAACCCTGGTGGCGACCCAGAACTTTTAAAAAAGCAAGGCATCGATCTTGCCCAACTTCTGCAAAAAGAATTAAGCCTGCCTGTCAATATCTACATTGCAAAAAACTATGTCGGTTTAGCCGAAGCGATGAAATCCAAAAAAGTTGATTTTGCTTTTTTGTCCTCAATGACTTTTGCGCTTTCTGAAAAAGACGCTGGCGCCAAAGTGTTACTAAAAAAAGTTTATCTGGGACCTTTTTATTATTCCGTGATTCTTGTTAGGAAAGATTCAAAATTTAAAAAAGTCGAAGATTTAAAAGGCCACAAATTAACTTTTGTTGATGGCAACTCGGCTTCGGGATATTTGCATCCTGAAGCGATGATTCGAAAAAAACATCTGAGCGACAAGGATTTCAAAGATATTCAGTACTCAGGAAATCATTCAAAGTCGGTCGCCATGCTAGAAAATAAAGAGACCGAGGCCATTGCAACCTTCAGCGATGATGCGAATGGAACCAGTGGCGCCTGGACCAAATTTGCAAAAAAAGGATCTGCTTTTCGGGTCTTGTGGGTCAGCGAACCGATCCCCAATGATCCTTTTTGTGTACGCCAAGATTTTTATAATGACTATCCTAAGCTGACTCATACGTTGATGTTCAGCTTGATCGATATCCTTAGTAATTACAAAGAATCGGGGCGATTTTCTGAAGTTCTAGGGGCTAAAGATTTAATGCCTGCCACCAGCCGACAATATGATCCCGTTCGAGAGATGGTAAAAAGTCTTGATGTCGTTGAGGCTCAGTCCAAATGACTCCAAAAATACCTCTGCTCGAAGTCAAAGATCTCTGCAAATCTTTCGATGGAAACCTTTTTGAAAAGCGAAAACAAGTTTTGCATCATGTTTCATTCAGTTTGCCTGAAGGTTCGACCTCTGGATTTGTCGGAAATAATGGATCTGGAAAAACAACAACAATAAAGTGCATCTTTGAATTTATTCGTCCAGATCAAGGGCAAATTCAATTAAAAGGGCGCAAATTAGACCGAGAAATGAAAGCGCGAATTGGTTATTTACCCGAGCGCCCTTACTTGTATGAATTTTTAACGGGCATGGAATTTCTTCGTTTGCACTGGAATCTTTGTCATGATGGAGCCGCTGGGCACTTTATTGAGAAAGCTCATTATGCTCTTAAGAAAGTTGATCTTTTTGAAGCGCGCGATAAAAAACTTCGTCAGTACTCCAAAGGCATGTTGCAAAGAGCCGGCTTGGCGCAGGCCATTCTTAATGAGCCAGATTTATTAATTCTTGATGAACCCATGTCGGGTCTTGATCCGGATGGCCGACTGATGGTGAAAGACATCTTGAAGGAGCAGCAAAAAAAAGGCGTCAATATTTTCTTCAGCAGTCATTTGTTACAAGATATGGAAGAGCTTTGCCAGCATTTGGTCGTCATCAATTTGGGAAAAATTATTTACGACGGGTCCCTACAGAAATTTACGGCGGAATACTCCTCATTAGAAGCGGCCTTCAAAGCCGCCAAAGTTCGAGACCTTGCATGAGAAAAATTAAAGTCATTGCACTGACCACCTTTCGTGAATTGATCCGGGAAAAGTTTTTCTTAGTGATCGTTTTCGTGGCTGTATTTTTGATTGGCCTCAGTGTTTTACTAGGGCAACTTTCTTTTGATGAGTCCCAAAAAATTTTAGCTGATATTGGACTGACGGCCGTGCAAGTTTCGTCGTTGGGACTGGCTTTGTTTATTGGGTCTTTTATGCTCAGCCGTGAAATTGAAAAACAAACTTGTCTGCTGATGCTTTCAAGGCCGATTTCCCGAACTGAATTTTTGCTAGGAAAATTCAGTGGAATTGTTCTTTTAATCTCGCTCCTGAATATCACATTGCCGTGGGCCTTGCTGGCCCTTCTAAATCGCTGGGATCTGGCCGGCCATATGGCACAAATTATCCTTAGCATTTGGCTTGAAGCTTTAGTGGTTTTAGCTTTAGTTTTTATGTTTAGTGTGGTCCTGAGGCCGGTTCTGGCCGTCATGGTTGGAGTGGTGATTTTTCTATGTGGAAGTTGGCTCGAAGACATCAGCTTTTTTGCTAAAAGAAGCCAGGACTCATTTTTTAAAATGGCTTCTGAGGTGGCGAAGTGGGGCATTCCCAACTTTTACAGGTTTAATTGGAAAAATTATTTTTTTCTCGAAAAGGGCCTTGCTGCCGAAGAAATAGGACAACTTGTTTTGCATTACGTGCCATGGATCGCGATTTTTCTACTGATCGCTATGGCCGCATTTAGGAGAAAAGACATTGTCTGAAATTCCCCTGTGGTTCGGTTACGTTGTTTTTTTTATTCTGGGTGCGCTCCTAGGCAGCTTCGGCAATGTTATTATCTATCGGTTGCCGAAAGGCCTCAGTGTCGTCAAGCCGCGCAGCCACTGCCAAGGTTGCAACCAAATGGTTGCATGGTACGACAATATTCCAATGATCTCGTGGTTGATTTTAAGAGGGCGATGCCGGCACTGCCACACCAAATTTTCCTTCAGATATTTTATGGTTGAATTGATCATGGCGGTGCTTTTTGCCCTGACGTTTCATTTTGTTGGCTGGAGCTGGCTTCTTGTTGATGATTTAATTTTTATATTTGGTCTTGTTGTCTGCAGCTTTATTGATCTTGATCATATGATTTTGCCAGATGTTTTTACGCTGTCAGGAATTGTTATTGGATTGATCGGAGCCCTCCTCAACCCCGAAAGGTATTTTTGGGAGGCCTTCGCAGGGGTCATGATGGGTGGCGGATTTTTATGGATGACGGCTTATATTTATTTTTTGATGACTAAAAAAGAGGGTATGGGTGGCGGCGACATTAAGTTGATTGCTTGGATTGGTGCCGTCATGGGATGGAAAGCGATTCCCTTTGTGATTTTTTCGTCAGCCGTGATTGGAACAGTGGTTGGACTTTATATGGCCCGTGGGCAAAAAGCGGGATTAAAAACAATGATCCCTTACGGTCCTTTTCTTGCTGCGGGTGCGATTATATACCTTTTGGGCGGCCAGACCTTGGGCCAATGGTATTTATCTTTGTTTTTGCCTGGACTTCTCTAGGAGCCTTGTTTGACTTTAGGCTCGTCCGTCTCAATAATTTAATTATTTGGTTTCGCGCCCAAAGCCGAGACAATACAAGACTTTAGGGAACATGGATGTTTTTTAAATCAAAGAAGGTCTTAGGACTCGACATAGGCACCAGCTCCATCAAGTTGGCCGAGATGAATGTTTCCTCTGGAGGAGCATCACTCGAATCTTTTGGCTTCGTCCAAACTCCTCCTAATGCTGTTTCCGCAGGGGAGCTCACGGACCCTGGTGGGATCACAGTTACCATTCAATCCCTGGTTGCTGAAATAAAATCTAAACGAAAAAAAGTTTGCACCGGGATGTGGGGAACGGCGGTGATTGTTAAAAGAATCACGATTCCTAAATCCGACGCCAAGTTGATTGGCGATCAGCTCAATTTTTATGCTGAACAATATATTCCGTTTGATATTAATAATGTCAGCTTGTCGCACCACATATTGGACAACTTAAGCTCCCCCGACACTGTCGATGTCTTGCTAGTAGCTGCGCAGAATGAATTGGTCAGCCAATACACTCAAGTCGTCCTTTCGGCAGGACTTGAGTGTAGCATCCTCGATGTCAGTGGTTTTGCGCTGGCTAATACTTTTGAAGCCAATTACGGGAAGCTTAAAAATCAAACAATTGCACTGATTAATTTTGGAGCCTCAATTTCGAACTTCGTCGTGATCTTTGGCGGAGAAGTTATTTTCTGTCGTGATATTCCGGTTGGAGGGTTGAACTACACAAGCGAGATTTCAAAAACCATTGGTATCACGCCCCAAGAGGCTGAGTCGTTGAAACTAAGTGCCATCGCCCGTCGTGAAGTCCCGGAGGATGTTCACAATGTCATCGTTAATACCAACGAGATGATCTCAGAAGAGATTCGCAATAGTCTCGATTTTTTAAATGCAACTTCGGGTGAAACGAACCTAACAAAGTTATTTTATACGGGAGGAAGTGCCGGCACCAGTGGCCTGATTGCTGCCGTACAAAAAACATCGGGATTAAGCACCGAAGCATTTAACCCGTTTCTCAAAGTCCGATTCAACACTCGAACAATAAGTCAAACCTACCTATCTCAAATAAGCTCCTTTGCATCAGTGGCCATCGGATTAGGCCTTCGAACACTGGGGGATAAATGATTAAAGTCAATTTACTAACAAAAGGGACCGGCGCGCCGACGGGCGATCCTAGCAATATTGAAAGCTCAGGTGATGAAAAAGAAGTTCAAAAGCAAGGCCTTGTAAAATTGATTTTAATTTTGCTGCCTGCGATAGGACTCTACACCTATGAAGCAACAACAATTCCTGGTTTGCAGGCGGATCGAAGTCGACTGCAAACTTCATTAAATGGCTTAAAAGCGTTTAACGCCGGAGCGGAAGCGGCTGTCCGCGAAATTAAAAAATTCAAGGAAGACGAAGAGCGGATTCAAAAGCGCATTGAGGTTTTGCAGAAATTGTCTAAAAGTAGGACCAATGAAATTAAAATTTTAAAACTATTGGCAGATATCATTCCAGAAAAAGCTTGGCTAAATAGTGTCAATATTTCACAAAACAGAGCCAATATTGTGGGTCTTGCGGTCAATAATGTAGAAGTAAATAATTTTGCAGAAAAGCTAAAAAGTAATATTTTGGTGGCAGATCTTCAGCTCGTAAGAATTGCGGAGGAGCGATTAGACAATGGCGCCCCCCTGACTCGATTTGAATTTAACTGTCTGCTAGAGAGTCGAAAATGAAGAAATTTTTTTCGACGATCGCCTTTCTTGATCTTCCCAAAATATTAATTGCCGCGGCTTTAATTGGCGGAGTCTATTATCAGTTCTTTTTTGATGATGGCGCTGTTTTGACCAAAGAAGTGGGCGATCTTAGAGCTCAGACTCAGCAGGAAGAGCAGAAGAAAAAAGAAACTGAACTCAGCTTGGCCGAAGAAAAAAGAATGAAAGAGGCCGTAGGGATATTAACAGAAAAGTATCAACTTATTTCTAAAAAGCTACCTGCTCAGCTTTCGACTTTCGAAATCAATACGGCGATAGAAACTTACGCCCGAGAAACTCAAGTTAAAATTAAATCGACAAAGCCAGGCACAGCTGAGCGTCTCGAGATTGTTGAAGAAGTGCCATTAGAATTTTCAATTGAGGGAAAATATCAGGATCTTCTTCAGTTTATCTACAACGTTTCAGTCGCCGAGCGTCTGACTCGTTTGAAAACTCTGACCTTGGTCCCATCAGGTGGGATCGACCACGCATTCTTTTCTAATATCTTAAAGCTTGATGGTGTTATCGTGGGATATAAATTAGCACCTGAAAAAGATGATTCTAAAAAAGAGGGCGCGCAATGAAGACCCTGCGATGGACCTTCTCCTATCTTTTTATGTCCATGGCAGCGATCAGTTTGGCTCTTTATTTAACATCTGCAGTGATGTCCCGTTCTCACGCGCAAAATCCAAAACCCCTTGATTCTTCGGCCGTTCCCGTTCAGCCGTCTGTGAATCCGAAGGCCTCAGTCCCCGAAAAGTTGCTGGATGAGTCCGCCCCCATTGAGCAATCTGCAATTTCGACAACAAGTGATGATTTCGTTTTTGATCCGACCGGGTTACGAGATCCATTTAAGCCTTATAAAGCGGTCAAACCGCCTGATAAAAATGGTCTTCGGGAAAAGAACGTCAGCGATAGTTTTGATCCCCTACAAAATTTAGATATCGATGCCTTAGAGCTTGTGGCTGTTTTATGGGATGTTAAAAATCCGCGGGCCCTCGTAAAAACTAAAGGTGGTAATACCTATACAATCAAGCGCGATTCTAAAATTGGCCGTAACAATGGCATTGTGGCAGGAATTCGCGAAGGTGAAGTGATTATTCTTGAAGTCACCGAAGAGGATGGTCGGCCCTTCAAACAATATAAGACGATTAAAATGGCAACAGCGATTTCAAAGATAAATAAGAGTGTTCAGTAACCAAGGAGGGGCCGATGAACGGATTCATGAGGCTAATGATAATCAGTGCATTCGTGTTGGCGATAGGATGTGCCAGCCGTCCATCTTCAGATGATGATATTGTCTTAGGTGATGGAAACTCTTCTGAGTCTGCGCAAGCTCCAGCTGATGACTTATCGTCGGCTCAAGCGCCAACAACCGAGGCTGCGCCCGCTGATTCTAAATCCGCATCTGACGAATTCAGTGAATTCAACGATGAACCGGCGGCGGTCGCCGAAAAAACTCCTGAGCCTGCGGCACCGCAATCAGAGCCAAATCTTGACCCCATGCCACAAGAAGCCACGCCTGAGCCCTCGACAACCGCTGAAAATTTATCTAACCCTCCAGAGCCCGTGGCGAAAAACGAAGCCCCTGTTGAGCTCACGTCATTAAAGTTTAAAGCTAATGATAACGGCGGAACCATCGTTTTAGAGGGAAATCGTCAGTTCTCCTATACAACGCGCAGTAATCCGG
>JAYWEU010000316.1:0-3057 GCA_043779385.1 Pseudobdellovibrionaceae bacterium | reverse complement strand
AGTTTAATGGAGTCATTATCTCGTGGCGAGGGGGACATTGTTGCGGCTCGCTTGCGCGGCGAAAACAAAGCCATTGAGGGCTTGCTTGTCGGGCCCGCTTACGAAGAGACCCAAATCAGTTTATTTTGTCGACAAAATTTAAAAGTCGCTCACATCAAGGATCTTGAAGGAACGTCAGTCGGTCTTTTAGAAAAAGATACGGACTTACAGATGGAAGATCACCTTCATTTTTTAGCCCCTAAGATGAGCCTACAAAAAATTGTCAATTCCAACGCCTATCAACTTTTGAAACTGACGTCCAAAGGCTCTTTAGATTGTGCTTTTGCAGAGGACCTAGAGGGCAGCTATTTCTTGCGCGCCTTTCCTGATCTTAGCAAAGTCACATCTGTCACCGATCGCTACAGTTTGAATTGGATTTTGCGACCCGGCCAGGCTGACTTACAGAATTCCATGGAGCAATGGTTTCAGCAGGCCAGTCGCCAAGATCAAATTTTACGAATTCAAGATCGCTACAGGACTTTTTTAACATCCTTGGATATTCATGATATCAAACGTTTCAAACGCAGCCTTCAGCAGACCTTACCAGAGTACGAATATTCGTTTAAAGAGGCCGCCCGCTTTTACAAAATTGATTGGCGCTTGCTAGGGGCCATTGCGTTTCAAGAATCGCAATGGCAGCCTTCGGCGCGAAGCTATACGGGTGTGCGGGGCTTGATGCAATTGACCGAGGACACAGCCAGCCTTGCCGGCTTAACAGACCGCTCTGATCCCACAGAAAGTATCTGGGGAGGTGCTTTTTATTTTAAATATCTTTGGGACCGGATCCCAAATAATATTCATCCAAGTGACCATTTGGCATTGACGTTAGCCGCCTACAATATGGGCTATGGACATTTGATAGATGCACAAAAGTTAGTGACGTTGAAGGGGCGCAATCCTTATTCATGGCGGGATATTAAATCCGTTTTGCCATACTTATCAGATCCCAACTATGCCGATGGTCTAGAGCATGGTCCGGCCCGGGGCTTTGAAACTTTGGATTTTGTCGAGCGCGTGCGAGGCTTCCACAATATCTGGACATATCTGGTCACTTCATCTGGACATTGATTAAGACCTTGCTAATCTGAAGCTGCATGAAAACGGCCTTAGCCTATCTCTTTATTTGTTTTGTAATTTATGGCTATTTTCTTAATAATCCATTTATTTTAGATGACGAAATTCAGATCCTAGAAAACACCCACATTCAGTCTCTTGAAAATCTGCCGTCTTTTTTTACATCTTCGACCATGGGATCGGGCGGCGGCCAGCAAATGTCGGGCATTTACTATAAACCACTGATGAGCTCTTTTTTTGCTGTGATGTGGAGTATTTTTGGCGCAAATCCAGCGGGTTTCCGATGGCCGCTTTTGTTTCTCCATTCGATCAGTGCTTTTTTTATTTTTTTGCTTTCCATAAGATTTTTTAAACCACCCTACCAAAAAGAGTGGAGCTTTATTCTTGGTCTTTTTTTCCTCCTTCATCCGATCAATACAGAAGTGGTGCTTTACCTAGCGGATGCACAAGATGTTTTATATCTGTTTTTTGGTTTCTTAAGCCTTTTAATTATTTCAAGAGTTAAAACAAATTGGAAACTGGGAATTTTATTAATTTTAACTTTCTGCGCGGGCCTTTTGTCCAAGGAAACGGGTGTTCTGTTTTTAGGAATCAGCACCTTTTATGCGATCCTTTTTGAACGAAAAAAGTGGCCCGTTGTTTTAGGCGCTGCGACTTTTGTTTTTATTTGTTATTTTGCTTTACGAATTTCTATTGGCATGACTGAGACCCACAGTCCTCAGTTGCTATTTCATAATGCCGAATACTTAACTCGAATTTCAATGCTGCCTTTTATCCTTTATCATTACCTCGAGATCTTCTTTTTTCCGTGGCACTTATCTGTTTCGGCAGACTTTTTATTAACGGAGCTTGGTTTTGAAAACTTTTGGGGACCTCTTATCGTTTGTCTGCTAGCGATCGCTGCTTTCATAAAAGTGGGTCGATTTTGGTTTCGAAATGGTGATGGAAAAGAGTTTTCTTTTTATGCGTTTGTTCTTTTACTTTGGTTTCTACTTCACACCCATATCCTTGTTCCATTGGATGGAATTTATGCCGACCGTTGGCTTTACCTAGCAAGCTGGGCCGGCTTAAGTATCATTTTTATGACCCTTCAGCGGTGGCTTTTAGAAAAAAAAATCCAGGTGAAGTCCTTAAAAATAATTGCCCTGGTGCTGCTGCTAGCAATGATGGCTCGGGATTTTATTCGCGGGCAAGACTGGAGGGACCCTTTGCAGTTTTACCAGCGAGAAAGCCAGTTACATCCAAAGGATGCGGTCATGAGCAACAATGTCGGAGCGATGCTGTTCAGAAGTGGGCTTGTTCAGGCCGCAATTCCCTATTTTGAAAAAGCCACAAAAATCAATCCACCTTGGGGTATCGCCTGGAATAATTTAGCAGCCTGTTATGAAAGACAAAACGATGAAATTAATGCTGAAAAATATTATCTAATTGCCATTTCTTTGCAAGATTACGCCTTAGCCTATGAAAATTACGCAAAGCTTTTGTATCGTCACCATCGCGCCCAAGATCTGCGAATATTTTTAGAGTCAAAGGCCCTCCCAAAATTCCCAAATAATTCACTGCTACAATCTATAAAGAATGAAACTGAAAACTGGTAAATTTTGTTCCCTATTCAACGGTCACAGATTTTGCTAAGTTTCGTGGCTGATCAACATCATAACCAAGATGATTGGCCAAATGAAAAGCCATCAACTGCAAAGGCACGGTTGCTAGGATCGGATTCGTGGTCCAATGGGCTTTCGGCAAGGACAGGTAATAATCGCTGACCCGGCGCAAATCAGCATCTTCTGCTGAGCCAATTGAAATAATTTTTCCACCCCTAGCTTTTGCTTCCTCTAAATTACTTAAGGTCTTTTCAAATAAAGAATCCCGAGGGGCAATCATCACAATGGCCATCGTTTCATCTATCAGGGCCAACGGCCCATGCTTCATTTCACCGGCGGC
>JAYWEU010000315.1:0-8114 GCA_043779385.1 Pseudobdellovibrionaceae bacterium | reverse complement strand
CAAAAGCTGAGGTGACATAAGCGGTCGAAAAGTTTTCTGACGTTTTTATAATTTTAACTTGCCCGACCCATCGATTTTTATTTTCGACGACCGTTTTGCTATTTCTTGTTTTCAAGTTTGCAAACACGTTTAATGTTTGCCCTTCTTTCATCCCACCATTGGATCCAGCATCGACAAAGACAAAACTGAACTGAGGAAACAATTTTCGATCAGCACTGTATTGCCCCCCAATGATGGTTGCTTCCAAGGCCGCTTGCGCAGGCCCTGGCACAACATCCACTAGCGCTAAGGGACCCTTTAAAACTTTTGCACCGACAGAGATAGGGGAAATTGCTTTTTTAACAATGGCACGGTACAAATTTTTGTCTTCAGCAACTTTTTCTATAATCTCAACTTCGCCCTGAACTTCAATCATTCGACCGGTGGCGCCATTTGAAACTTTTGGATTTTTAACCGTGTCAAGTGCTCGCACAATCTGAAAGTTTTTGCCTTCCAGTTGATCCATTTGCAAAATAATATATTGAAATTCCGAAGCTGTCTGCCCGCCCTTTTCTGTTTCAAGGACAAGACCGACAGAGGGCAATTCACCTTCGGCTATATAATGGCTCATCGAAACCATCGGTTCGACAAAATCTTTTCGCCCGTTGATAATTTCAACTTGTGAGTCAGCTTTATTGACGCCACCCAAACGATAAAGAGGAAGGCTTTCTGGAATCAACTTAAGTATTTTTGTTTTACGAGATGGCGCGGGAAAAGTCGCGACAGGCGCATCGTTGGCTTGACCACCCACATCGGAATCATTTTTAGCTAAAGGAGGCGCCACCACTAGAGGCTTTTCTGGAGTTGTCACCGCCATGGAGGGAGCCTCGCTCAGGCCGCCTTTAAAAAATTGAATTTTTGTCGTTGGCGTAATTTCATGGGGGTTCGGAAAAGTCTGATTGTTCATCGACCAAACTTTTGGCCAAAACTGACTGTCACCAAAAAGAGTTTGCGAAATATCCCAAAGAGTATCTCCTGCTTGCACATTATAAACTTGGGCTTTTCCAACTGAAACCGCTTTTTCCCACAAGGCATCGGAAGTGGGTTGGGCGCTGTATTTTTCGTAAGTCCGATGCAATTGTTCTTCTTTTGAAAAATCCGGTTCATCCCCGCCTAAGGTTTGAATGGCAGGGGCGTCAGACTTTGAATAAAATTTAGTTTTCTTTTTAACAGGAACAGATGGCGGTTTCTGTACCATTTTTAATTTTGGAGGGGGCGCTGGCGTCACAGGGATTGGCGTTGGCAGAGGCTTCACTTCCGGAGCAGGCTTAACCTCGGAATTCGTCACTTTATCAGTGTCTTTTTGCGGAGCTATTTTTTCAGCCATTGAAGGTTTGTTGGGCGTGGCTTTTGGTGGGGTCGCTCCACCTGATTCTTCGAACTCTGAAAATTCATCGCTGCTTGATGGGGCCGACTTTGGACTGAGCGCGCTGGTGGGATCTGGTTCTGCGTTGGGACTGATCGAAGGCGGGGCCTCTGCGGCTGTTGGTTCTGGAGCTTGCGGTGCGAACTCGGAGGAGGGCGAAGGTGCCGCATCTAACTCAGGCGCAAAAGAATCGTCCTGAGCCTGCGCACAAAATGGAAGAGCCAAAAAAATGAGACAAGTCAGAAGACAGCGTCCGTGCATCTTCGCCCTTTATTTAATTAAAAAGTTTTAACTCCGCCTCAGCCCGAAACGATTCGGGGCTGCCAGGATATTTTGCCATCACTTCTTTAAAAACTCTTTTTGATTCGGCTGGCAAATTCAATCGTTTGTACGTGATTGCTTTTGAAAACTGGGCCGACACAGCCTTGTTGCTGTTCGGATAATTTTTACTGATTTTTTGAAAATCACGAAGCGCTTCCGGATAACTTCTGTTCTGTAAAGCCATCAGCCCCGATAAGTAAAGAGCATTATCGGCAAACTGACTTTGTGGAAATCTTTTAAGAAAAGTTTGGGTGCGAGTTTTCAAGGCGACTTCATTGCCATTCTTATAGGCGCCGATAATTTCTGCGTAGAGAGCTTCTTCGCTGATTTTTTTATAATCTTTCCCCGAAAGCTCGATCATTAAAGCTTCTTTGGAAAGCTCGTTCGACGTGACTGGCTTAGGATTCGCGAGGACAGAAAAGTTTAAGAATGTCACAACCATACTTGCAGCAGCACTGAAAAATAAATGTCTTTTCATTATGGGCCCTCAACTTCCCAATAAGTATGACACAGACCGCGCGCCACCAACAAGAAAGAGTTATCCACATTTAATGTTGAGTCTTGCCAACCCTGGACCTTAGACCGTTTAGTTTTCAAGGGTTTCAGCCTTTTGATGAATATTTAAGCACGTTCTAAATATCTATAATAACTGATAAATTATCAAAATGCGGACCTTTGATAAGGCTTTCAATAACAGATCTTAAATTCCAGTTTCCGACCATGGCGATCCTCAGAAACAGATTGTAGTCGAAGAAGGGCCTCGCCAGATTTTTGCTAAGTCTATGAATATATGAAACTTATCCTGGCGATTGCTTTGATCCTAAGCATTTCACATGTTCTTGATTTGCCAAATTTTCTAGCAGGTCTTGCTAAAAAAACACAAACGATCTGCCAAGAAATGACGCCCGCCTTTTCAAAAGAAAAAGGAACCATCGCATCATTAGTCTGCGGCGAAAAAGTTTTAGATCCCAATTATTACTTGGCCCTTCAAGTCACAGGGCTGATTCATATTTTTGTTGTGTCCGCCGGACAGCTGGTCGTGATCAGTGAAATTTTAATTTTTCTAGGATGGTCTCGCTTTTTTTTATTTTTTGTTTTGCTCTGTTTTACTTTAATGACGGGCCTGCAAGCGCCTTGTGTTCGATCTTTAATCGGCTGGAGTTTAGGATTTTTTCTTGTCGAAAAAAAACTCTTCCTCACGGGCCCGCAAACGGTTTTTTTCACAGGTGTGTTCACATTGGCGCTTTTCCCTGATTGGTGCCAATCCTTTTCTTTGCAATTGAGCTGGGCTGCAGCCCTTGCCTTAGCGCTGGCTGCGACTTTTAAAAATAAAAATCACTCTTCAGTTCAACATTTACTCGTCACCAGCGGCTGGGTGTTTTTGATTTTGCTTCCCCTTCTTCAAAGCATGGGAGGCGCTCACCCTCTTTCGATTTTATGGAATGTGACTTTAGGGACATTGACCGCCTTTTTCCTTTTCCCGCTGTGTATCCTGGCTTTTATCAATTCATTTTTTTTAAGCGTTCTAGAAACAGTGATGACTTTTTTTTGGGCCAGTCTGAATATTGGTCATCAGTTTCAATTTGAGGCTATTAAAGAACCTCCCTCTTATCTTAAGGGATGGCTGTGGATTTTGAGCTTACATTTCATCTTGCAATTCAGCGGACTTTTCTATCAAAGGACTTATAAGACATGATGCTGGCTGTTTTGATTTTGCTGATCCTAAGCCCTGTCACCCTCCCTGAGTCACCACGTCCTTATATGATTATTTGGAATGTCGGTCAGGGCGCGTGGACCACGGTCCTTGTCGGGGAAGAGTGCTGGCATTTTGATGCTGGCGGGGAACATTTCCCCAAGGCTGTTGAAAGACTGTGCCGAGCCAAACAAAATAGACTTTTTATTTCACACGACGATTGGGATCATATTGGCTTTATTCCGCGCCTCTCTTCTTGGCCGAAAATATGCCTTTTCCAATCGACCCGGCAAGTCTCTAGCCCCCGGAAACAAAAACTTTTTGACCAACTCAAGCTTTGCGATGCACCTTCACAAGTTCAAGAAGTCGAGGACTCTGTCCACGGCAAACAATCTAATGATCTTAGTCGCGTCTATTATCTCCCAGCAGCGCAAGCGCTATTTCCTGGAGACAGCACAGCTTCAGAGGAGCGCTGGTGGGCGCGCAAAACCAGGGATTTAAAAATTAAATGGTGGCTGCTGGGCCATCATGGCAGCCAATTTAGCAGTTCACAAAATCTGATCGATGAATTGCATCACCCTTGGGCGGCTATTTCGTCAGCGCGTTACAAAAAATATCGGCATCCTCATCCACTGATTCAGGCGCGCTTGCGACAAAACAGAATTCCCTTGTTACGCACTGAGGACTGGGGTGATTTGTGGATTCAAATATAGTTATATTTAGTAAGCTGAGGATCCTTTTTTACCCTTGCTTCTGGTTATAAATTGTCGTCCCATCGATCCCACAGGAGGTTTTATGAAATTGATAATAACATCAATCGTCGTTTTAGCCGCATTAACCGTGTCTGCAGCTGAAACAACAACAACAACGACCACAACTACGACGACAGCCATTGGAAGCACGCCGACCAGCGTTTGCCAAGCCATCGTCGACAGCGCAAAAAGTAAAAATTTTGAAGGCATGACCAAATGGACGACAGCTATGCCGGCCCATCATCAAAAGATGAAAATGAATAAGACTGAATTTGCAAAAATGGGCAGTAAATATTTTGAAAAGATGCAAGACCTGACCTGCGGTACGGAAATTGTGGCTCAGGACCACGCGATCATCGAAAGCGAATCCCAGGGTCAAAAGCGTTTAATCCCTTTTGTTAAAAAGACGGATGGCTGGAAGTTTGACTTACAAACATACCACAGTTTTTACGAAGGCGACGCTCACGAAAAAAATCCACATAAAATGTAAATTGATATAAAAGCCCTCTTTTGAAGGGGGCTTTTATTTTCACTTTTGACACCCTCCCTTTTTTGGTTACAATCTAATAAACAATAAGAGGGATCATAAGATGTCTGATCAACGCAGAACTATTACGACGCTTCTGAACTCGAAGCGAACGCTAAAAATTTATGCCGTGACCATGATTGGTTCTTTTATTGTCATGGGTCTTGGGATCGAATTTTTATTGGTTTCAATTCGAAAAACCTTGGTTCAAGTCACCGAATTATATCATGTAGATCCTGACGTCATGGACCTGATTAATCAGTCCTTAAATACATCCTTAATTTTGATTGTTATTTTAATTTTAGCTTTAGGGACCTTCTCCTTTTATTCTTGGCTTAAATTTATCAATCGGACTTTAGGAGGCCTTGTTCCGATTTTGAATCACATTGCCGAAATGAAAAAAGGGAATTACCAAAATAAAGTCAAACTTCGAGACGGCGATGAGCTGGGTGAGCTGACGGACGCCTTGAATGAATTAACCGTCGAGCTTGCGTCCAAAACTCAACATTAACTGGCCTAGACCACTGATTTTCTCTCCCTTTTTGATCTAGGTTAATGAGAAACTTTTATCATGCTTAATCAAGCTCATTGGATTCCAAAATCAACGGGATGGATTTTTTCTGCGAAAAATGATCTTTTGCTGTTCGTTTTTCCACTGATCATCGGATTGCTGATTGTTTTTGGCTTAGAGTACAGTGAGTTAGGCCCCTCACATCTATTTAATATTGGCGGAACACAGATTTACGCCCGAATTACTTGGGTCGATTGGCTTTTTACAGCTCTGATTGATGCACCCCATGCTTTCTCGACGGGTTATCGAATTTTTTCAGACCCTGCTCAACTTCGTAAGCAGTCCTCCCTTTTTATTGGCTTGCCTATTGCCGTGGTCTTAACTCTTATTATTGCTTTCAAAGCCTCTGAGCTTTGGACATTTCGAGCTATTACTTATTTAAATATTTATCATTTGATCAAACAGCAATATGGCTGGATTCGTTATTCAGAAATACAATCAAACATCAGCCATAAAATCAACAAACGACTTTTAAGTTTTATGATTTACAATTTTACCCTAGTTCCGATTTTGCTTTGGCATTTTGACCCAGCAGTTCAGAATCGTGTCGGCTGGATTTTCCAGAATGACCTTTTGACTTATCCGTCAGAAAATATCTTTTCAATTTTGATGATTTTCCATTGGCTGCTCAATGGATTTTTTATCTTTAAAATTTTTCAACATCTTCGCAAGGGGCATTCAGTTTCCATGGGCCAAGTCATAGTTTTAGGATCGACATGGCTGGCCTGGTATGGAGGGATCGTTTTAAAAATTGGCGGGGACGAGACGCTGCTGATTGATATCCTGCATGTGGTCCCTTATCTGGGTCTTACGTTTTTTGTCTATAAAAAACAAATCTTTGAAGTTAAAAAAACTAGCTTTATTTCGTTTTATTTTCCGCTCGCGCTGCTTGGGCTGATAGGGACGTCTTTGTACACTTTTTATACCACCCAAAACAACATGACCCTAGGTTTGATTGTTCTTTCCTGCTTGGCGGGTATTTCAGTCACTCATTATATTCTTGACGGATTTATTTGGCGCCTCAATCAGAAAAATCCTGCGGTTGAGAAGTGGCTTTCTAGGACTCCTGGTTTAGGATCAACTCAAAACTCACCTCAGATAGGCTCAATCGCTTCGGGTCAGTGATCGTGACAACGCTCAAATTTCTGAATTTTAATTTTTTTGGCTTGAAATGCTTCCGCTAAATAATCAATCGCTTTCTGAGCATCCATTTTTTCACTGCAAGTAAAAATATCAACGGCGGCACAGGCAAATTCAGGCCAGGTGTGAATCGCCATGTGCGATTCTGCGATGATGACGACGCCGCTGACACCTTGGGGACTGAACATATGAAACGTATCGCTAACGATTGTCGCTTCCGCCAATTGAGCTGCCTTGATTAAATGCTCTCTGATTTTCTTCAAATTATTAATCACTTGAATATCGCAGGTTAAAAAATCGACCAAAAAGTGGTGTCCTAAAACCTGAGATTTTATGGCTTTCATTCCCTTGGCCTTTCTGCTGTTAACTATTAAAAGCTCTTGCTTATGATTTTAGCAATGATTAAACTTCCTACATGCCTAAAAATTTTCAAAAAATTATCATCGCTGTCGTTTTTGTTTTCATTGCTGGGATTGTCTATAATAAATTATCGCGAAAAGCCACTCCCCCTGATAATTCTGAAGCAGCAGGTATGGCACAGACGGCACCAGCTCCTGAAAGTACACCACTGACTATTGATTCTCAACAAGGCGGGCCTGCCGTTCAACCTCTTCAGCCTGATCCTACCACACTGGATAACACACCTAAAGCCGTCGTTAGACCAATGATGTCCGTACAATCCAAAGCTGTGATTGAAGATTTTCAAAATCGAGCACATCTTGAATTTCCTAAAGAATTTCAAGATATGGAATTTCAAAAAATTTCAGGTCTTGGGAGCGACACTGTCGGGGTTATTGGAAAAAGTGAGCTTGATGGCACGACATTAGCAACAATCTCTCGACCAGGCACCATGGATCTAAAAAATATTAAAGATTTTCTTCAAGATGATGTTGCGGAAGCCTTAAAAATGAATATTACCGCAGATGCCTTAGAACATCCCGAAAACGTCGGGCCGCCAGCAGGGTCTGGATTTTCATCAATTAAAGTTTGGACTGTTAAAGATGGCGATACGATCGCTATTATTACGGCGGCGACAAGGTCCGACAATGGTGGATATTACCTAAATATTTTTAGTGGCTCTAAAGAAGATGTTGAAAAAAATGAAGACCATTACGATGAAGCTATTTCAAAATTTAAAACGAAATAAGTTCAGTGCCAGAAACAGCGCTTTCTAAAAATAAACAACTTCGAATTCATGGGCTGGATCTCATTCGTACGTTAAGTTTTATTGCTATTTCCCAACACCATTTTAGTGTGAAGATTTGGAATTTACCGGCTTTCTCGCCCTTCGTTAACAAGATTTTTGCCTGGAGAATTTTAGAAGCCTATTCAAGACTCATTTCTTTCAGCGGACACACTGTTTTACTGATGTCGACGGCGCTGATCGCGATGACTTCGCGATCCCATGAAAAAGCGCTTAAGATGATTCCCATTCTTCTGGGGCTTTGGCTGGTTTCTTCTGCTGTTGACTACAGTGATGACTCTTTGTTTTTTGCGTGGGATATTTTTCCCTTGATTGCGGTGGGCTTAACCTTGGCCGTAGTTTTTTATAAATATGCCCGTGGTCCTGGTCTTCTATTTCCTTTTGTAGGCTTTGTTTTTCTTTGTATTCCTTTTTGGAAAATTGAAACTTTAAATTCCCTTCCTTTGTTTTTTAGGCAAATGATTGTCGGCGACTGCTCTTTAGATTTATCAGATTGGCCCAT
>JAYWEU010000314.1:0-21188 GCA_043779385.1 Pseudobdellovibrionaceae bacterium | reverse complement strand
TTTCGTAGTGGCCCAAATCCAAATCCGTTTCGGCGCCGTCTTCTGTGACATACACTTCGCCGTGTTGAAATGGCGACATCGTGCCAGGATCGACGTTGATATAAGGATCAAATTTCATGATCGTCACCTTAAGACCACGAGCTTCTAACAAAGATCCCAGGCTGGCCGCGGCAAGGCCCTTACCCACTGAAGAAACCACTCCACCCGTCACAAAAATAAATTTTTGTTTCAAAGCCTTCTTTGTCGTTTTCTGAGTGGATACGCGATTTTTTTTCAGCGCTGTTTTTTTCATATTTTTCCTTCGATTTTCTTCAAGATGATAAGGCGAACTTTTTCTAAATCTTCCGGCGTATCAACACCCTGAGAAGCGTGATCGACTTTAAATACTTTAATCTTTGCACCCATCGATAAGGCCCGCAACTGCTCTAAGGATTCGGCCAGCTCAAGGGCTGAGGGCTTTGCCTGACAAAACTTTTGCAAAAACTGGCTCGAGTAAGCGTACATTCCGATATGTTTCAAACACGCCTGATTTTTTTCTGTCGAAAACTGACCCCGCGAGTAAGGAATCGCAAAACGGCTAAAGTACAAGGCGTCACCGGCATCATCCATCACAACTTTTACTGAATTTAATGATAAAAGTTCTTCTTGCGAAATGGGGTGAGCCAAAGTCGCCATTTGTGGGGCAGGACTTGTTTCGAAAGCTGATATCAGTAAATCGATATGATCCGGATTGATCAATGGCTCGTCGCCCTGAATATTAACAATAACTTCAGCGCCTCGTCCTAAACTTGCAGCATATGCTCGGTCGGTTCCAGACGGCAGATTTGCATCAGTCATGACGGCCTTGACCGACATCGCTTCTGCAGCCCGAAAGATTCTTTCGTCATCTGTAGCAACAATAATTTCAGATAATTTTTTACTTTTTTGAGCGGCTTCAATCACCCACTGCACCAGAGGCCGACCGTGGAGAGACACTAAGGCCTTTCCCGGGAACCGGGTTGAACCGTAACGAGCCGGTATCACACCCAAGATTTTCAAATCAATCTCCTCTGGTAAACCTTAAAGCCACTGGTTAAATATATAGGATTCAACGGCCTCATGTCCCTCTTTATTTAGCACGGACACCGCAAAAACCGATTCTAATTCTGAGGCCTTCTTTATAGCACTTAAACGATTCAGAGCAGCGCCCCGAGACATTTTATCCGTCTTGGTTAAAACCACCATCAGGCCAAAACCATGGTCATCGGCCCAACCTTTGATCATTTCCTCTTCGTCTTCCCATTCGCGTCGAATATCCATCACTAAAACAAGGCCCTGCAGCTGCTCGCGCCTAAATAAGTAGCCTTCAATCATTTCTTGCCAAGAGTGCTGCTCATCCCCGGACCTTGAAGAAAACCCGTAACCCGGCATATCCACCAATCTAAATTTGTTCTCGTAATTGAAAAAATTCAAAAGCCGAGTTTTCCCAGGTTTCTTTGAAACCATGGCCACTTTGCTGCGCGCTAATAAATTGATCAACGAAGATTTACCGGCGTTGGAGCGGCCGACGATCGCGACCTCTTTGGACTTTCCATCCGGAAAGTCCTTGGGTAATTTTGCACTTTTAATAAATTCAATTTTTCGCATAGATAGACCTTTCTATCTCATGGATTCTGTCCAAAATCCAAGAATTCATTCTGTCTGGAGCCGTGCTTTTCAGCCAAGCTCAATGGAATCGCAAAGGAAGACCCTTTTTGTTGGTGCTAACCATGAATATTGTAAGTCCCCATAAGGAGAACGCATGGAAAAAACGCTCAACGCCCACGTCCAATTTATGGATGCCACCCAAAAAAATGTTAAAATCGAGGCCTTCACTTTGATTGGAAACGATCCCACCTGTCATGTCTTAGTATCACTTCCCAGTGTCGCTGACCGCCACGCCCGTATTGAAAAGAAAGAAGAGGGCTATTTAATTCGCGACCTTCGTTCACCCGTCGGAACTTATGTCAATGGACTGCGAATTCAAGAGGCCTTTCTAAGCTCGAACGACATTATTAAAATCGGCGAACAAGAAATGATTTTTTCTTTAGAAGATGGTGAGCCCGAAGATATTTTCCCAGTTAAAAGTCGAAATCCTGAATGGAATGACGAACTGAGCTCTTTAATCCATGTCGCAAAAACCGAATTTCCTGTCCTGTTGTTAGGCCCATCTGGCACAGGAAAAGATGTTATCGCCAAAGCCTTGCACGAAAAATCGTCGCGCCGTAAGGGCCCTTTCCTCAGTGTCAACTGCAGTGCCTTGACTGAAACGTTGGTAGAAAGTGAACTTTTTGGCCATGTTAAAGGCAGCTTTACCGGAGCCATTGGCGATCGCAAAGGGGCTTTCGAGTCCGCCCGTGGAGGAACACTTTTTTTAGATGAAATCGGCGATTTACCCTATGGGCTGCAAGCAAAAATTTTGCGCGCTTTAGAAAATAATGAGATCCGACCCGTTGGTAGCGATCGGACGACAACAACAGATGTTCGAATCATCGCAGCCACTCATCAAAATCTGACAGAAAAAATTCGAGAAGGGGCCTTTCGATCTGATTTATATTTTCGTTTAAATGTCGTCGCCGTGCACCCACCGGCTCTGGCTGCTAGAATGGAGGACTTTGATGATTTACTTTATTCTTTTGCCCGTCAGATGCGCGTCCGCTTCAGTGTGGCCGCCATCAATAAATTAAAAAGCCATACATGGCCTGGAAATATTCGTGAACTTAAAAATTTGGTGGCAAGATCTTCTGCTTATTTTCCAAAGCAATATATCGAAGAAAGTCATATTGACCGTTTAATCGACAAAATCCCTCTGACCCAACCCGGCGACATGATGAGCGGTGGCGCTCCGATGCCAGTCATTAAAGAGATCGAAAAGCAGATGATCATTAAACGCTTGATCGCCAACCGCGGAAATCAAAGACGAACGGCTCAAGATTTAGGGATGCCTAAAAGCACTTTACATGATCGTCTGAAATATTATGAGATCGATATCCTGCAATTTAAGGTTTAAGGATGACGGTTTTAAAAAGGACTTTACTCACACGACCCTTCGTCAAAATGCGATTCACTTCACGGCGCAGCTTCTCTAGAAGAAGCTGCTTTCCGTCAGGGGTTTCCATTTGATCGAAGCTCATCTCTTCAGCATTTCTTTGAAATAAATCTTTCACTTCGTATTCACGATCTTTGACTTCAACCATGACATCCGGAGAATTTCCTTCGATATAAAATTCAAAGGCCCCCATTGGATTTGGCCCTGATTGGCTAGAACGCTTGATATTTACAACAATTTTCTGCAATGCAATGATGTTTTGGCTGGCCCGTGCGGAATCGTAGAATGGTTCAACTTCTTTCAAGGGATCGTAAGTCTGGACGTTATCGGCCAAGTCCTCTAAGGATAATATAAATAAATCAGTGCTTGATGAAAGCATGGGCTTGGTTGCCGCTAAAAAAATAAAAACTCCTGTTAATAAAACGCCAAATATAAGCCCAAAAGTGGCCCACTTTTTTTGGGCAGGCCAAAACGAGAACCGCCGAAGCGCCTCGCTGATCGATTGCGAAAGATGGGTTAAGCTATATTTTGTTTTCTTTAAAAGTTCAGGTAAGCCCTCTTGCAGAAATAAAAGAAGGTTGCTTTGTAAAATGGTTGTAAAGACGATAATACGACTTCGATTTACTTTTATAAAAAGCCGAAACTTGGCACTCAAGGAGCTGGCGGATTCTTCTGCCATCAGTTGATCAAGATCCATCAATTCAATATTTAGATCCGGTCCGCCACCTTCGGGGGCGAATGTTTCCATTTGTTTTGCAAACTCGGGGTCATTTTGTGCAATGAAGGCTTCCATGTCTGCAAGGGAAATCAATTCACCGTCCGCGCCCGATAGGTTCGGTGCAGAAGAATTTTCCTCGACTTTAGGAGAGCTATTTGGATTTTCAGTCATATGTCCTACGACCATTGTAAGAACTCATCAAGATTCTCTGCAAGAACATTTTGGGAGTCGAGGCAATCCAGGGTAAAATAATCGACAGGAGACCTCATGAGATCATTTTCAAAGATTGCGGTGCTTTGCCTTTTGTCTTCATGCACGACGATAGAACGCTCTCATGAAAGTGGGTACGGAGATAGCGGCTATAAAGCCCGGGCCGATGGCAGTCGCGAAGACGTCAACAGCTTAGATCACAAGAAAACGGCTTACGAATTAGGCTATAATCCCGCCATGACTTTATCTGAGCAACAATTGCAAGCGATTGATGATCGTCGGCGGCTGCATTTACTGGAACGGCAGCTGGATTCTCAGAAAGAAAAAGAGCAATACTCAAAAATATTACCTTGGTTAAAGTCGGATCAAGAGCGCATTGAATTTTTAGCGATTCCGACGATTGAAGGTCGCCAAGCTTGGATCCAACAAAATGAAATTTGGCGACGGTCGCAAGCTCCGGACAGCCGCGTGAAGCAAGCCCTTCAAGAGGGTGATATCACAATAGGAATGGCGCAAGAGTTTGTGCGAAAAGCCTGGGGCGAGCCTCAAGAAAAACAAACATCGGGAAATCCGATTTATAAAAATGAAAAGTGGCGCTACACCCGTTATGTTTCCTCCAGCGAGGGCTATCGCAAGGAAACCCGACAGGTCTATTTTGAAGGGGGCCGAGTCGTCGGTTGGGAAACTGAATAATTGATTCTGAAGCCAACGCTAATGAGCCTCATCCCAGTTTTTCCCAAATCCGATATTGACCTTCAGCGGTACGTTCAAGGTTCCAACAGATTCCATCGTTTTTTTGATCAGCGGCATCTGGGCTTCCAAATCCTTCTTTTTTCCTTCGTAAATCAATTCATCGTGAACTTGTAAAAGCAAAGTCAGCGAAGCCGGCGTCCTGGCAAGATCAATCATGGCCTTTTTCACCAAATCACTGGCCGTTCCTTGAATGGGAGCGTTGATCGCAGCCCTTTCGCCAAATTTTTTCATCGCGTGATTCTTAGATTGTAACTCTGGAATATATCTTCGACGTCCATAAAGAGTTTCCACATAGCCTTTTTCTGTGGCCTCAATAATTGTCGAATCAATGTATTCTCGGACATTTTTAAAGCGCTCAAAATACCGAGCGATGATTTCTTGCGCCTCATGCCGTGGAATGCCAAGGGTCTCGGCCAGGCCAAAAACGCCTTGCCCGTAGGCAATTCCGAAATTCACAGCTTTGGCTTTACGGCGATGTTCACCGGTGACATCTTTTAAAGAGACGTTAAATATTTCAGCCGCCGTGGCCGTGTGAATATCCAAATCATCTTCAAAAGCTTTTTTTAAATTTGGATCCTGAGTAATATGGGCAAGAACACGGAGTTCGATTTGCGAATAATCCGCCGACATTAATTCACAACCCTGATCTGCAATAAATGCTTTTCGGACTTGCTGGCCGCGAAGAGTTCGAATGGGGATATTTTGCAAATTTGGATTATTCGAAGACAATCGCCCCGTCGTCGTCAGGGCTTGATTGAAATTGGTGTGCACCCGTCCATTTTCATCGGCCAGCAAAGGAATGGCATCGACATAGGTTGATTTTAACTTTGAAAGTTCACGGTATTGCAAAATCAATTTCGCAATCGGATGATCTAACTTTTCTAAGACTTCATTATCTGTCGAAAAGCCGGTTTTAGTTTTGCGCGCCGTTGGTAACTGCATTTTTCCAAAAAGAACCGTGGCCAATTGTTTTGGACTAGCAACATTAAATGTTTGGCCAGATAAAGTTTGAATTTCTTTATCTAAAGCGGCCACTTCAGAGGTTAATTCTTTGCTTTGAATTTTTAAAAACTCTTGGTCGATTAAAATGCCCTTCTTTTCCATTTTAAAAAGCGCCGGCACCAACGGAATTTCTAGGTCGTTCAGAACTTTTTCAGATTTTTGTTCAAAAATCTGGGCCTTTAAATAATTTTCTAGTCGCAGGTGATTTTGGTAAATTTCTTCGACGGCTATAAATTCAGGATTATCAATCTGCAGGTATTCGTGAATAATTTCTTTAAAATCACCAATGGCACCCGCCCGCAAGACATAGGCGGCGAGCTTAGAATCCCAAATGGCGCGAGGATCTTGCGCATGAATCTGGTGCCAAAAGGTTTTGATATCAAAACCTTTCCATCCGACCTTCAATTCGTCTGTCAGTTGACCTAGGGCTGATATCTGATCTTGAAAATAGACCAGTTGATTTTCTTTCGCTAGAAATAAACCGCGGCTGTCAATAAAACCCCAAACGTCGTCTTTTGGTTTTAACCATTTTGCCACTTCACTAAGGTTCATTATGATCAGATTAATTTTTTTAGCCTCAAAATTTGAAGCGACCCTTGAAATCACAGGCTTTGGTGACTGATCAGCGTTGTCGATCGAAGTCGGTTCTGTTTTTTTGTCCACCGCCGCTGCTGTCGTGGGCGCAGTGTCTGCAGACTCATCGCCCAAAAGAGTTTTCTCTAAGGCTTTAAAATTCAGTTCGTTTAAGAATTTTTTAAGATCCTCACGCTGATAGGATGTTATTTTATAACTTTCGATATTTTGATCAACATCGCAATCGATACAAATAGTGGCCAATCTTTTTGAAAGAAACGCGTTTTTTTTGGACGAAATTAACTTTTCTTTGACTGATTTGCTAGTCACCTGGTCAATATTTTTATACACATCTTCTAAACTTGTGAATTGATCCAGCAAGCTGATAGCGCCTTTGGGTCCGATCCCTTTAACTCCGGGAATATTATCCGAGCTATCGCCAACAAGAGCTAAATAATCAATGAATTGGTCTGGGCGTATTCCCCATTTCTCTTTCACTCCATCGACATCGTACTTTACATTTTTCATGGTGTCGTAAAGAAGAACTCCAGGGGCAATCAGCTGACCAAAATCTTTATCACCACTGACAATATAAACTTCCATTTTATTTTTAAGACCTAGATGGGTCAGAGTTCCAATTAAATCATCGGCCTCGTAGGTGGGTATTTCCAAAGAAGGAATTCCCAAAAGACCCGCCACCTGTTTTAGGTAGGGCATTTGTTGAACTAAGTCTTCTGGCATTTCCGTGCGATGAGCTTTGTATTCGGTGTACATTTCGTGACGAAAGGAAGGCTCTTTGCGATCGTAACAAAAAACCATGTATTCAGGTTTTTCGGTTTTCATCAGTTTGATCACCATGGAAAGAAATCCGTAGATCGCATTGACCGGCAATCCAGAGGGCGACGACAGAGGGCGAATCGCATAAAAGGCTCGGAAAAACATCGAACTGACATCAATTAAATAAAGCTTTTTCATCCGTTTGATTTACCGGCAGAGCGAATTTTTGTCGATCAGTTAATCAAATTATAATTTGTCAAACTCGGGTAGACCTGACCAATTGATTTGGCCTAAATCTTTCCGATCACAGAACAATTCAGCGCGCGGCGCCGCCTGCGTATCCAGAGCACAGGCCTCAGCCTGAGAAAAAAGAAGCTGTAAGGACCCCGTATAATTAGAATTTGGAACCGCTAAACCAGTTTCCCACTGACTGATTTCAGAAACTTTGCACCCTAGGCGCCGTGACAAGTCCGACTGAGTCCAACCCAATCGAAGACGAAGCGATTTAACATTTAAATTGACGGTCATATTGATCCTTCATATCTAGAGTATTTATACTACTCCCCCTGCGAAGAAGGGACAAATTACTTACTGCGTTGGAAACACAAATACTAAATCCTTTTCACTGACTAAATCTAAGCGATCTCGGGCTTGGCGTTCGATGTAGGCTGGATCACGAGCTTGATCTAATTGAGTTCTTAATTGCGAAATATTCTGCTGAGCCAGTAATGTTTCATGGGATCTGCGATCATGATCGCGATGCAAAGCCCACAACCTCCAGAGCACGCCATTAAGGATCGCCGTCGAAATCACAAATAACAGACATGCGATCGCGACTAACCGGGGTTGATTTAAAATATCTCGAATGGACTGACCAAACTGCTGAATTTTCATAAGACTTATTTTAGCGTGATTGAAGGCGGCTCACACTTGGACAATGGTCTAATTCTTAGGGCTGCGGTGCGGGCAGGGAACGCTCGTCGATGATTTTGATCAACCCCTCTAGACCTTGGTGTTGGAAAACTTGGGCGACTCGGAACATTCCGGCGACTGAAATAGATTGCTGCCAAAAGTCGCCAGTGATCCCAAATTCAAGAATCTCTTCTTTATCTTCACTGAAATAATCAGGATGGAGCATATTTAATTTAGTGCGAAGAATTTCAGCCTCGGCTGCTCTCCATTTTTCGGCATGCTCGGTGATCAAACTCTGTCGGGGAACAGGCGCCGCCAAAAAAGCTCCCAACCCATAAGCTACAATCATTAATTCGAGTTCGGCTAAGGCGTTCTGGGCATCGCCTTTTCTAAGGAGCGGTAAAAATAAGGCCACGACCGCTTCTTGCAGAAGGGCTTTGGCCGCAAAACGAGTCAAGCTATCGACCCGCCAGCCTCCCAGATTAAAAAAAATAGCGCTTTTCCCATTCAGCTTTGACGTCCAAATATTTTTTCTCTGCACTCCACCGCTGGTCGCAATCACCGGGATTTCAAAAATCATTTCTGGATAGAAATAATTTAATAATTTCATCAATAAATCATCTGGTGTTTTTTCAAATTCCAAAACCACTCGGCGCAAAGTTTCTAGCTCATAACCGTAAACGGATCCGCCAGCGCCGACGGCATCAAAAGTGAGCGGCAAACTTTCCTTTGGTAAAGAATCCATTGGCAAAGCTTGAAGGGGGAAACTCAGTTGAACCATTCCGCTATTCAAACGCCGCTTTATCCCAATACTTAGCGCTGGTGCCAAGCTCCTCTTCGATCCGAAGAAGCTGATTGTATTTAGCGGTTCGTTCACTCCGACAAAGACTTCCTGTTTTAATTTGATGACAATTCAAAGCCACCGCAAGGTCCGCAATTGTTGTATCTTCTGTTTCACCACTGCGATGAGACATCACAGTTTTAAATTTATTTCGCTGCGCAAGAGAAACCGCCTCTGCCGTTTCTGTCAAAGTTCCAATTTGATTTACTTTTACAAGTAAGGCATTTGCTGCTTGTTTTTCAATCCCTGTTCTTAAACGCTTAGGATTGGTGACGAACAAATCATCGCCGACCAATTGGATGTTGGCACCGATATCCTTAGTGCTTTTCTGCCAAGAATCCCAGTCGTCTTCTGAAAAACCATCTTCGATACTGATCAACGGATATTTTTCAGTCCAACCTTTGTAAATTCCTTGCAACTCAGACGGCGAAATTTTCTTTTTCTCCCACCGGTAAGAGCCATTATCATAAAGCTCGGTTGCCGCCACATCTAATGCTAAGAAAACATTTTGCCCAGGCTCATAGCCCGCCGTCGAAATTGCTTCCATTAAAAGATCCAAAGCATCTTGGTTGCATGTCAAAGTCGGCGCAAAGCCGCCCTCATCACCAACCCCCGTTGATAAACCTTTCTTATTAAGAATCTTTTTCAGAGTGTGAAAAATCTCGGCCCCGGCTCGTAATGATTCTTTGAAAGAGCCGTTCACTGTTGGCACAACCATAAATTCTTGCACATCAAGACCGTTATTGGCGTGCGCGCCACCATTCACCAAATTCATCAAAGGCACGGGCAAATGAAAAGCCTGAGATCCGCCAATATAACGATACAACGGCAGACCTGCTTCCTGAGCGGCCGCTTTAGCGACCGCCAAAGAAACTCCCAAAATAGCATTCGCACCAAGTTTCGATTTATTTTCAGAACCATCGATCTGTCGAAGCAGTCCGTCGATAAACACTTGCTCGGAAACATCTTGGCCTAAAAGCTCAGGACTGATTTTATCCTGCACATTTTTAATGGCACTTAAGACGCCTTTCCCTTGATACCTTTTTTTATCTTCATCGCGAAGCTCGTAAGCCTCATGGGCGCCCGTTGAGGCTCCTGATGGAACGGCCGCGCGACCTAAGGCTCCGTCGGCTGTTGCCACTTCAACTTCAATGGTCGGGTTTCCGCGGCTATCAAGAATTTCACGAGCGTGGACATGAACAATTTCAGACATGAGTTTCAACCTCTTTAGTTATTTTAGTATTATTTTGGCTCTGCCATTTTCTTAAATGCTCAACACTTTCTGAAATGGTTCGAGGGTATTGATTTTTAACGAAGTCCCAGTCCACCCGTCGCATAATTTCTTTAACGGCGGGGCTGACTTTACCTTGTGAAGCAAGAACCGTGACCAACTGCTGGGCGCGAACCATGTAGTCGTGCAAACGGGCTAAATTTTGGGCGATCACGTAGCCTGGCTCTGCTTCTGCAAAGGCCATTTGCGACAGTGAAATTTCTTGCGGAATTAACTCTGGTCCCCGCGCGCTGAACGGCGACTGAATGTGGCGCTGCGCCTGTTGAAGCTCTTCGTTTTTTCTTTGCAAATCACGATTTTTTTCTTCTAACTCGCGCTGATGTTTTTGCAATTCATCAATCACATTTTGCAAAAGTTCAGGACTGATTTGATGACCCGGATCAACCGTGAACATCGATGCTTGCGGGGCGCTCCAACTTAAGGTCAGTGTAATATGATTCCACTCGCACTGGGCTTTTTCTTGGCCGACATACAACGGCAAAGATTCAAAAGCCGCTTTCAGATAACAAGAGACATGCGGATACTGTTCGGACGGTAGCGGCAGGTCGAAAGAAATTTTATTTTCCGAGCGAATCACATTTTCAACCGGCGGTTCCGGGGAAATAAAATAAGAAAGAAATCGCTCCGGCTGCTGGAAAACATCTTGCGGCCTTGGCATCATTTTAAGGACGCTGTCCAAGACGCCCCAGGCGCGATTTTGTGGACCCGCATGACCGGCGGCCACTAAGGCATTGTGCTCAGTTTTAGTTAACGATAAGCGCAGAACGGATTCTAAAAAGTTTTCCATATCTGGCGCACTTAGCCAGTAAGAAGAGTCATTCAGAAGCTCAAGGGGCCATGCCAATTGATCATACAACGCAGAAAGGTCTTCGCCTTGATCTTCAAGATAGGTCAAAATGGCATTAGAAATCTTACAGCTAAAATGCACGGGTTTTTTTAACTTAAATGAAGGACGATTGCTAGGGAAGAATCAAAGGTTTCAGAGGTTGAATTTTGACTTTTTGCTTAAATATTAAGCAAATTTGCCCAGGATAAACCTTAATCCCTTAAATAGTGGCAATTATAGCCGTCAGGATGTTTCTGCAAATAATCTTGGTGATATTTTTCTGCTGAATAAAAGGGCATTTTTCCAGCGATTTGTGTCACGATCGGCCGCGGCCAGCGTCCTGATTTTTGCACCAGGTCCTTCTTCTTTTCAGCCGTTTGCTTTTGATCTTCCGACTGACAAAAAATCGAGGACCGGTACTGAGTGCCGATGTCGTTGCCTTGACGATTTAAGGTTGTTGGATCGTGCAGTCGAAAAAAATAATCCAGCAGCTGCTCAAAAGTCAGTTGGCTGTTTTCAAATTCAATTTTTACGGCTTCAGAGTGATTTGTGGTGCCTTTTTTAATATCTTCATAAGATGGGCTGACCATCTCACCGCCACAATATCCCACTTCAGTTTCAAGAACCCCTGGAATTTTACGAAGAATTTCTTCAACGCCCCAAAAACATCCGCCCGCTAAAATTGCGATTTCTTTTGCCATGGAAGATAAATAACTTAATTTGCAAGAGCTGTCACTGCGACGCTTGACAGTTTTTTTAAAAAAACGCGCTTTAAAGACTGCTTAAAGCGCTTGTTAACAACTATCGAACTAAGTTCATTCGAAAACCTGTGTTTCGATTGAAGATGACCAAGCGATCTGCGACAACGCCATAAGCATCCGTTTCAAAGTAATACTCGATCGGTCCGGCTGTTAAATCGGCCACGCAAGCAACATTTCCCGACTGAGTCACCGAGTGCTGACTTTGCAGAATGGTAAAATAATTAAAATCGTAATTGATCGGCGAAGACGCTTGGACTCTTAATTCTGGGCCCCGAGAAAAACTGCAGGTCGTTTCAAATGTTATCGCATCTTCACTGAAATAAATTTTTCCTGTTGAATAAACAGTGGGATCGTCGGCTAAAGGTCTTTGCACCTGCCACCAGCCGTAAATATTTGATGTGAGATCCCCCGGATGTGCCGAAGCACTGACCGCAAAAAGGGCCATCACTGCGAAAACCAATAGATTCAAACTTCTTTTCATATTCCCCTCCTTATAGCTTTGTATTCCCACAAAGGAGGCAGGACCTGTCAAATAAAAAGACTTAAGGTTTCACTTATGCGGCGGGCTTCACAAATTTAGAGACCGGAAATGGCAAGTTATTGTCATTGATTTCGTCAATAAAAGTAGGGACTTCCCCACTGGCTTCCAATTTTCCGTCTAATGTTCCATCGGCTTTTCGAACTAGGCGCGACATTTGAAAGATCGGCGTCACGTTATAACTTCCATCGACATTAAAGCCGCTGACCTCGCTGATCGCTGTCACTCGACGTGAGCCGTCGGATAACCTTGAGACTTGCACCATCAGTTCCACGGCCGAGGAAACTTGGCTGCGCAATGCTTTTTCACTGATCTTTGCATCTCCACCTTGAGCTAATGCTTCCAAACGAACAATGGCATCTTCAGGTGTGTTAGCATGCACTGTGCCCATGCAGCCTTTGTGACCGGTATTCATAGCGTTAATTAATTCCATGGCTTCAGAAGATCTGACTTCTCCGACGATAATTCGATCGGGCCGCAATCTTAAACTGGATTTTAATAAATCTTTGATCGTGACTTCGCCTTTTCCTGTGGCGTCTGGCATTTGCGTTTCAAACATCACGACATGATCGTAATTGACCTGCAGTTCGCTAGAGTCTTCGATCACAATAATGCGTTGGCCTTTGGGAATGCGGGTGCATAAAAGCCCCAACAAAGTGGTTTTTCCTGAGCCTGTTCCACCACTGACGATAATATTTTTTCCTAAGAACATACAGACATCTAAAAACCGCGCTCCATCTTCAGAGATCGCGCCTTTTTTAATGTAGTCCGCAAAAGAAATTCTATTGTTTGTGAATTTTCGAATACTAACAGTTGTGCCTTTGCGCGAACACGGTGGAATCACGACAGCAAAGCGCGATCCATCGGGAAGTCGAGCATCCAGTCTTGGTTCGTCTTCGCTGATTCTGCGTTTGACACTTTGAGCAACACTGGTCACTGCGGACCTGAGGGAATCTTCATCTGTAAATCGCGCCGTGGTTTTTTCTAATTTACCGGCTCGTTCAACAAAAATTTCATGCGGGCCGTTGATCAATATTTCAGAAATAGTTGGATCATCTAAAAAAGGCACTATGGGGCCAAGGTTCTGACGAATGGTTGTTTTAAAAACGTCTGAAGCTCCGCCGTCCATTTCTGTCCCCTACCGACTGGCTGGCTGACGCTCATTCGGAGCGACCACCAAACGGCCTTCAATTCCTGATTCAGGAGATTGAAATGTAAATACGCCCTCAGTTTTAGGAGTGATCGTAAATGCTTTTATTTTCCCGTAAGTCGTCGAGTGGTGCTCGGCGAAAGCATCTAAGATGAAACTGGAATTCTTATGTTTCGAGTCAACGTTAACGATATAGATTTTGTAGCTGCCGCCTTTTTTCACGTTCACCTTGTCTGGAACAAATCCAGTTTCGGTATTCACGATGACGATATCTTGTGAAACATCAGGGATGGCTAAGGCTTTTTGCAAAAGTCCCAATGGCTCTTCATCGACGTTGCTGGCGGGCAAACGATTTTGATTGGTGATGCGATTGAAATCAACTTGCCGCCGAGATAAATCCACATCCCAAGCCATCGCTTGGGTCAGCCAAAGACACAGAATAATTAACAAGCTTCGGTTCATAAAAACCTCTTTTTTCCTGAAAATATTTTAGCTTAATGCAGCTCTTTGCGGCCCTGGGCTTCACAAAATTCGCGAGCCACTTCTAAGGCGACAAAATGAACCGATTTTTCTTCCATTCGATGCAGTTTTTGCACCATAAGATCAGTGTCACCTTTGCAGGCGTTAATGGCCGAACAAGCCGCATGCACGATGTGTGGATTTGCAACCATCTGTCTGTTGACCGTGTCCCAGTCCAACTTTAAGACAGGATCGATTGCACCTATGGTGTAAAGTGCGTCAAAGACGGCTTGTAAATTTCCCTGCAAAAACATTCTGACCTCCGAAATCCGTTTCGAGTTCTGAATATTTTTTCGGAGGTTCTTAGGAAAAACTTGAGTCGTTCTGAAACACTTTCTACTTTCGGCCAGAAGAATTTTCTGGCCGCTGATTATTTTTTACTCGGTCTGAGCAGGGGCTTTTTCGGGAGCGTCGCTCGACGGCGACGCCTGGACCTTGGTCTCTTTGAGGATCATATTAGCAATTTCCGAGGGCGAAACCGGAGTTTTCATCATTCTTAACTTTCGCTCGCTTTGAGCCGCTGGACTGATCTCAAGTTTTGCGTCACGAATCTTTTCGACAAGTTTTGATTCAAAACCCCCTTTACCAAGGTCAGGCTTCAGCTGGGCCAGAAGATTTTCTAGGAACACTTGATAAGTCACCTGCACTTCAGCCTTAAAATTTTTACTGTTTTTCAAAGCGTTGATCGCTTCGGTTGTCAGCTCTTTCAAAGATTTTTCCCAGGCGTCCTGGCCCTCAAGCTCGGTTTTTAAAGGCGAAAGAACCTTTTCCACCATATTGTCCTCATCGGGCCGACCAAAAACAGCTTGCAGAGCCTCCTTTAAAGGAACGGTTTTACCCGCATAGGATTTTTTGGACTCTTTAATTTTCGAACTGACGATCTCATTCATCTGGTCGAGGTCCTTCAGGGCCAACTTATGATAAGTCAGCAGCAATCCGGCCTGTGAAAAGGAGCTCAACATCAAAATCAGGGTCATAACTAGTGTTTTTGTTTTCATACTGTTGATTGTATGACTGCTTGCGCCTCCACAAAAGTCCAATTTCTTCTTTTTTCGACGCAGGATTTCTGGAAGAAAAAGATTCTAGATTCATAGAAAGTTATGTCATGATCAAAAGGCTTGAAATAAACAACTTTGGAGGAATATTGAAAACATCTCAGCTTTTAACAGGTTTACTTTTAGTTTTGGGCTTAGCGGCCTGTGCTCCGACATCTAAACAAATTAAAGAGGCCATTGAAAAAGATCCAAGCATCATCTATGTCGCTATCGAAAAGGATCCAAAAGGATTTTTTGAGACTGTAAAAAAAGCGCAAGAAACTTACGCTAAAAAAGCGCAAGAAGATATGATGGCCGACGAAACTAAAAAACGTGATGACGAATTTGCAAATCCTTTAAAGCCAGTGATCGATGACAGCCGTGTCGCTTTTGGTCCTAAAAATGCAAAAGTCACGATCGTTGAATACTCTGACTTTGAATGCCCTTATTGCAGCAAGGGATTTCAAACAGTCCAAGAAGTTTTAAAAAACTACCCTAAAGACGTAAAAATTATTTTCAAACACTTACCTTTAGAGTTCCATCCGAAAGCGTTGCCAGCTGCTAAATATTTCGAGGCGATTGCAAAACAAGGTGGCGATAAAGCTGAAAAGTTTCACGACGCAGTTTTTCAACATCAAGATCAACTTAAAAAAGATGGCGAAACTTATTTGAAGTCTGTGGCTAAAAGCTTGGGCGCTGATATGAAAAAATTGGATAAAGACTTAAATGATCCCTCAGTCATGGCTCGGATCACAGCAGACACTGAAGAAGCTAAAAAATTCCAGATCTCAGGAACTCCGGGTTTTATCATCAACGGCGTTTCGCTTCGTGGTGCTTATCCTTACGAAGAGTTCAAAACGATCATTGATCGTCATTTAAAATAGATTTTTTGCAAAAGTTCCGTCGATGGCCGACAGAATAAAAAAAAGCCCGGAACTCCCGGGCTTTTTTTTATTCAAAGATGAATTGGCAAAACTTGCCCTGTAAGCACAATACCAGCTGAACTGAGCTTAGTTTTTAAAGCCGTCACGCGAAGGCCAGCTTGAACTGCCTCACGAAAAATCTGACCATATTCAGGATCAATATCATCGGCCGTCGTAAAGCCCTCACAATCTTCGCGCTGAACAACAAAAACTAGCTCTGCCGAGTGGCCTTCTTTCATAAGCATGATCAGCTCGCGCAAATGCTTTTGTCCACGGGTGGTCACAGCATCTGGAAATTGCGCTTTTTTTTCTCGCATCAAGGTCACATTTTTAACTTCAATATAGTGAAATTTTTCTGGACTGATTTTTCGCAAACGAAAATCCAAACGGGTTTCGGCATTAATTTTAAATTCAGGGTGAATTTCATCCCAATCCTGCCAATGCGGAAGAGTCTTTTCAGCCAGAGCACTCTTCACCAACTGGTTTGGCAAAGAAGTATTCACCCCCACCCAGTTGCCCGACGGGGCCTGCAACATCTCGAGGCTGTATTTTAGTTTTCGCTTGGGATCATCGTGGACTGTAAAAAGACAAGGACTGCCCGACTCTCCGCAACTTTTTAGGCTGCCGGTATTTGCAACATGGGCTGTTATCACCTGCCCCTGCCACTCGATATCAGCAAAAAACCGCTTGTAGCGTTTAAGAAAAATTCCTTGCTCGAGCTTTTGGGGTTTTCTCATGCCCCGGACCTTAGCAAGTTTTCGCTTAGAAGGGATCATCGGACGCTTCGCGTAATGTGATGCTATCCAGAGTCGTGCAGACTAGAACCTACCCATGCCAGAATCAGCTGAGAAAAAAACCTTTATTCCTAAACCGGAGTGGCTCAAAGTTCGAGCCCCTTCAGGTGAAAATTATGCTCGCATCAAAGATATGTTGGGCGAGCTCAAATTAGCGACTGTTTGCCAAGAGGCCAAATGCCCAAATATGGGCGAATGTTGGTCTGGAGGAACCGCTACTTTTATGTTGATGGGTGAAGTTTGCACTCGCGGCTGTCGCTTCTGTAATATTAAAACAGGAAATCCAAAAGGCGCCATCGATGCTTTTGAACCTGAAAAAGTGGCCTACTCGATTTCACAAATGAGCTTGAAATATGTTGTGATCACGTCTGTTGACCGCGATGATTTGCCTGATCAAGGCACCAGTCATTTTTCTCGCACGGTCAGCACCATTAAAAAACTTTCTCCTGAATTAATTGTCGAAATTTTAACGCCCGACTTTCGCGGCGATGAAACTTTAATTGGGCAGCTGGTGGAATCAAAGCCTGATGTGTTTGCTCACAATATTGAAACTGTCGAGCGTCTAACTCCAAGTGTTCGTGACCCAAGAGCGACTTACCGCCAATCTTTGAACGTTCTGCGCGCAGTGAAAAGAAAAGATGCAAAAATGTACACTAAGTCTTCCATCATGTTGGGTTTGGGCGAACAAGATGAAGAAATTGTTCAAGCCTTAAAAGATCTGCGCGACGTTGGCTGTGATGTTGTCACCTTTGGCCAGTATCTGCAGCCAACACCAAGACATTTAAAAGTGATCGAATTTATTACGCCTGAAAAATTTAAACACTGGCAAACCGTTGCAGAAACAATGGGATTTTTGTACGTGGCTTCGGGACCTTTGGTTCGCAGCTCCTACAAAGCTGGTGAATTTTTTATGAAGGGCGTGATTGAAAAAAATCGAAAAGAATCATTACTCGCACAAAATAATGAACAACAGGAGACTGTAGACCATGGCAACTGAGGTCAAATTACCGGAACTAGGTGAAGGCGTTACTGAAGGTGAAATTGTAAAGTGGCTGGTGAAACCCGGTGACACAGTGAAAGCCGATCAGTCAATCGTGGAAATCATGACCGATAAAGCCACCGTTGAAGTTCCAAGCCCGGTGGCTGGCGTCGTGAAAGAAATAAAATTTAAAGTAGGCGATATCATCAAAGTTGAAAATGTTATTTTAACTTTGGACGGTGGCGGCCCCGTAGCGTCAGCGGTACCTGCTGCGCCCGCCCCAACGGCAAGCTCTAACAAAGCTGCGGCGCCAGCTCCTGCAACTGGTGGCGGGAAAGTTGACGTTAAGATGCCTGAACTTGGAGAGGGCGTCACTGAAGGCGAGCTTGTTAAGTGGTTAGTTAAAGTTGGTGACTCAGTAAAATCAGATCAATCGATTGTTGAAATTATGACGGACAAAGCGACCGTTGAAGTTCCAAGTCCGGTCGCTGGCATTGTAAAAGAATTAAAATTTAAAGTTGGTGATGTGATCAAAGTTGAAAACATCATCCTGACTCTAGAGGGCAGTGCTTCAATTGCGACCGCGTCGCCAAACAATGGTGCCTCTAAATCTCCGCCAACAGCTCCAGCCCCAAGCCGCAGTGCTGAGATGTCAGCTGGATCAGCTAGTACTCAGTTCTATCCGCCAGCCGCTGATTTCAAAGTGCTAGCGACGCCTGCGACTCGAAGATTGGCCCGAGAAATGAGCGTCGATATCAATCAAATGTCTGGCACAGGATTAGCCGGACGCGTGACTCGTGAAGATGTGCTGTCAGCTAAAGGCGGATCTCAACCTGCAGCGGGAGCGACCCGTGCTAGCATACCGCAATCAACTTTGACAATCCCACGCCCTGCCTACGCCGGACCTGCCAGCGCAGCCGAAACTCGTGAGCCTTTGCGCGGTATACGACGTAAAGTGGCTGAAAATATGCAAATGGCAAAACATGTGATCCCGCATTTTACTTTGATGGAAGAAGCTGAAGTCACAGAGCTGGTGGCTTTGCGCGAATCTCTCAAAGATTACGCAGAAAAAAATAAAACAAAAGTCACCTATTTGCCTTTTGTTGTAAAAGCTATGATCGCCACCATCCGAGAATTTCCGATGTTTAATGCCAGCATCGACGATGCCGCTCAGGAAATTGTTTACAAAAATTATTTCAATATCGGCTTCGCTGCAGATACGCCGCAGGGTCTGATGGTGCCGGTCATTAAAGATGCCGATCGCAAATCAATCTTAGAAATTTCAAAAGAAATTATTGATCTTTCAACACGGGCTCGCGAAGGAAAGTTAAAATTAGATGAAATGAAGGGCGCCACGATCACCATCACAAATATTGGCTCAGTCGCTGGTCTTTATGCCACTCCGATCATCAATCATCCTGAAGTTGCGATCCTTGGCATGTATAAAATCCAAGATAAACCGGTCATCAAAGACGGCCAGCTAGCTGCGATCAAGGTGATGAATTTCACGATCACTTGCGATCATCGATTGATTGATGGTGCTGTTGCGGCTCGATTTATGAAAGCCTTTGTGGGTCGAATGCAAAAACCTGGAACATTGATGATGGAGATGGCTTAATGCAAACATTTGACGTTGTTGTTGTTGGCGCGGGTCCAGGCGGATATGTGGCAGCGATCAGGGCCTCACAGTTGGGTTTTAAAGTCGCTGTGATTGAACGTGAATTTTTAGGCGGTGTTTGCTTAAATGTCGGCTGCATCCCTTCCAAGGCCATGATCACGGCCAGTCACCTTCTTCATAAAGCTCAGCATGATTTTCCTACCATGGGATTAAAAATCAAGGGCCCCATCGAAGTTGATATGAAACAACTTCTGAAATGGAAAACTTCTGTTTGTGATCGCATGGCCACCGGGGTTGGTACTTTACTTAAAGCCAACAACGTCACGGTTCTTCGCGGTGACGCCAGCTTTAAAAATTCTAAAGAGCTTGAGATTAAAATGTCCACCGGTGGCAGCGAGACTGTCAGCGCCAAATTTTTTGTGATCGCAACAGGATCGCGCCCGATTGAAATTCCTGGTTTTAAATATGATGAAAAAGATATTATGTCGTCAACGGGCGCCTTAGCACTAGATCATATTCCAAAACGAATAGTTGTGATCGGTGGTGGCTACATCGGCCTTGAAATTTCTTCTTATTTAAGAAAACTAGGTTCTGAAGTCACTGTCGTCGAAGCTCAGACCCAGCTGCTGGCGGGTGTTGTTGATCCTGAGTGCGCTCAGGTGGTTGTTCGCAAGCTTGAAAAGAGCGGTGTTAAAATTATTTATGGTGGAAAAGCCAAAGGTCAGAAAAAAATATCTGGCGGCTATGAAGTGACCATTGAAAAAGATGGTAAAGACGAAGTGATTAAGTGCGATAAAATTTTAGTCACTGTCGGTCGAAAGCCCAATGGTGATCAGATGAATTTAAAAGCCGCAGGAATTCAAACAGATGCTCGCGGATTTATCACGGTCGATGCTCAGCGAAGAACTTCCATTCAAAATATTTTTGCAATTGGAGATATTTGTGGCCAACCGATGTTAGCCCATAAAGCCAGCTATGAAGGCGTGATGGTGGCAGAAATCATGAAAGGAATGAATCGCGCTTACGACGCAAAAACAGTTCCTGCTGTGGTTTTCACCGATCCTGAAATTGCTTCAGCTGGATTATTAGAATCAGAAGCCAGAGCTAAGGGTTTTAACGATTTAAAGATTTCTAAATTTCCATTTGCTGCTAATGGTCGCGCTGTTTCAATGAGCGAAACGGATGGCTTTGTAAAAATGATTGCCGATTCAAAAACAGGTTTGCTGTTGGGAATTCATATTGTTGGACCCGAAGCTTCTAATTTAATTTCTGAAGCCGTGCTGGCCATTGAAATGGGCGCCCGTCTGGAAGATATCGCTTTGTCGATTCATCCGCATCCTACTTTAGGAGAAACCATGATGGAGGCGGCCGAAGCCACCCTTGGTCATGCGATTCACATCATCCAGAAACCTTTGAATGCCAATGCTAAATCCGCCCATCCCTGATCTTTATTCTGATCAAACCTTGTTGTTTGAAGACTGGGGACTAGTGGATTACCCACTGGCTTTAGAGCGGCAACTGGCGCTCTTGGAAGAGGTTGCTGAATCCAATCTTTCCGGAGTGATCGTATTTTGTACGCACCCACCTGTTGTTACCCTCGGGCGAGCAACCGAGGCTGATGATATTTCTGACTGGAAGGGCGCGCGTGTTGAAGTTTCCCGTGGTGGACGAGCGACCTATCATGGACCTAGTCAGCTTGTTGTTTATCCGATTGTGAATTTAAAAATGGCTCGGAAGAATCGCCAAGAAAAAGAGATCGTGGGCTTTTTACGCGATTTTGAAAATGCGATTGTAAAAACCTTGGCCGATTATGGCTTGAAGGCCCAGGGAAAATCCCTGCAGAAAAAATCTGAAGGCCTAGAGGACGCAACGGGCGTTTGGGTCGAAGATAAAAAAATCGCT
>JAYWEU010000313.1:0-3065 GCA_043779385.1 Pseudobdellovibrionaceae bacterium | reverse complement strand
TCCTCGAGTACGACGTTGATGTGGCTGGTCTGTTTCTTAACACCGAACGCACGACCTTGAGCGCGAGGGCGGAAACGTTTCAACACTGGACCCTTATCGACATATATTGTTTTTACGAACAACTTGTCGATATCCATAGTTTTTTTGAAATCAGCATTTGCAACAGCTGATTCAATTAATTTTTTAATCATCTCTGCTGACTTTTTATTTAAAAAAGTCAGAGTCTTAATGGCATCACTCACATCTTTGCCGCGGACTAGATCCGCCACAAGACGGGCTTTTTGAGCTCCGACTCTGGCATATTTGAGACTTGCTACTGCTTCCATCTCTTACCTCTTACTTCTTAGCGGCCGCTGGAGCTGCTGGGGCCGAAGCCTTTTTCTCTGCGTGACCATGAAATGTTCTTGTCGGAGCAAACTCACCCAATTTGTGACCAATCATATTTTCAGTCACGTACACAGGGACTGGCTTTCGTCCGTTATGAACAGCGAATGTCAGGCCTACGAAATCAGGCGTAATCGTTGAACGTCGCGACCATGTTTTGATCACCTTTTTATCATTTTTCTCGAGGGCCGTTTCGACTTTTTTCACCAAGTGATGATCGATAAACGGGCCTTTTTTAACTGACCTTGCCACTGTTCACTCCTACTTACGACGCTTAATAATGCTAGAGTCTGTACGTTTATTATGTCTTGTTTTAAAGCCCTTACATGGCTGTCCCCAAGGAGTGACAGGGTGATGACCCTTACCAACACCTTCACCACCACCCAAAGGATGGTCGACAGGATTCATAGCCATACCACGAACTCCCGGACGAATACCACGCCAACGAGATCGCCCGGCCTTACCCAAGGAAATATTTTCGTTATCTGTATTACCTACTTGGCCAATAGAGGCCTTGCAGACTGATAAAACTTTTTTAACTTCGCCTGATGGCATGCGAACTTGGCAGTACTGACCATCCTTAGAAACAAGAACAGCAGCAGCCCCAGCTCCGCGAGCACATTGAGCGCCTTTTCCAGGACGCAATTCAACATTGTGAATCGTTGTTCCCATCGGAATAGCAGCTAAAGACAGCGAATTTCCAGGCTTAATATCAGCTTTGTCGCTAGAAACAACAGAGTCTCCAACATTCAAACCAACGGGAGCCAAGATGTAGGCCTTCACGCCATCAATATAAGATATAAGCGCAATTCGGCAAGTTCTGTTGGGATCGTACTCGATCGCTATGACTTTTGCCGGCACTTCTAATTTTGTTCGTTTGAAATCAACCAAACGGTAGCGACGTTTGTGTCGTCCACCGATGTGTCTCATTGTAATAGCGCCCGTATTGTTACGAGCTGACGAACGAATCAGAGGCGTTGTTAATGATTTTTCAGGAGAAGTTTTAGTGACTTCCGCGAAATCAAAACCCGTCATTCCGCGACGGCCATCTGAACGTGGGTTAAATGTTCTAATCCCCATTTTACACTCCCTCAAATAAGGCAATCTTCTCGCCAGCTTTAAGAGTTACAAGAGCTTTTTTCCAATAAGGAGCTTTTGTAAGACCAAATTTTGTTTGCTTCCGATGACCGCGGCTATTCATTGTCCGAACAGTGGCCACTTTAACTTTAAAACTTTTCTCAACGGCCAACTTGATATCATCTTTTGAGGCTTCTTTAACCACTTCAAAAACGTAAACACCACCGGCGTTGTGAATTGTATTTTTCTCTGTGATCAGAGGTCTTTTTATAATTTGTTTCATCGTACATTCTCCAATGAGCAACGCTCGACGATTTTTTCTACAGACTCTTTAGTAATAACGGCCGCGTTAAACTTAAGAAGGTCGTACACGTTCAAACCCTCAACACCAAAGTAACGGTAGTTGCGCATATTCTTAGAGGCGCGACCGAACTTTTCGTTGATTGTAGAATCAATCAAAATAGCTTTATTCAAACCAAAACCAGCCAAACGCTTGCTGAGTTCGCCTGTTTTGCCTTCTTTAGAATCCATGCTGTCGATAACATACAAGCGACCCTCTTTATTTAAATGAGAAAGCGCCATGCAAAGACCTAAGCGACGTAATTTTTTAGGCAATTGGAAAGCATAACTGCGTGGAAGTGGACCAAATGTAGTTCCTCCTCCCGGCATTAAAGGAGAACGAGTCGAACCCTGACGGGCATTTCCAGTTCCTTTTTGCTTGAATGGCTTCTTACCACCACCACTGACAAGACCTTTTGTCTTTGTCGAGTGAGTTCCTTGACGGCGACTTGCAAGCTGCCATTTGACGACTTGATGAAGAACTTCTTTCTTCACTTGAGTTTCAAATATCTCAGCCGGTAATTCAACCTGACCAACTTTTTCTTTTTTCCAGTTTATTACATTTGCCATACTATTCTCTCACCAGCTTCACCAAAGTGTTGCGAGCGCCCGGAACCGGACCCTTCACCATCACAACATTTTCGGATGGAATCACTTGAACAACTTGGACATTTTTAACAGTGATGTTTTCATCACCCCAGTGACCAGGAAATTTCTTACCTGGCATCACTCGACCTGGCCAAGTCCGGTTACCGCTTGATCCTGGTTGTCTGTGAAACTTAGAACCGTGGGAAGCAGGGCCGCCCGCGAAGCTCCATCGCTTAACAGATCCACAAAAACCGTGACCTTTAGACTTGGAAGTAATTTTTACGATGTCACCGACAGAAAGACTTTCGATAGAAAGTTGGTTTCCGATGGCCGCGCCCTCAGGCATCGTTTGACGAAGCTCTTTTACGAACTGAGCTCCGTTTTCAAAACCGGCTTTGGTGAGATGATTTTTAATAGCCTTAGAAACGTTCTTTGCTTTTTTTGGACGACAAGCTAATTGAATAGCATCGTAACCATCGTTTTCTGTGGTCTTCACCTGAGCTACGAACCAAGGCTCATATCTCAAGACGGTGACAGGAACGGCTTCACCTTGATCGTTATAGATCGTTGCCATTCCTTCTTTAAAAGCAAAGAGCCCATTTAACTTAAGCTCTGAATTTGTTGCTGTCGTTGTTTCGCTCACGATTCACTCCTGAAAATTCTATTATAACTTGATA
>JAYWEU010000312.1:0-3067 GCA_043779385.1 Pseudobdellovibrionaceae bacterium | reverse complement strand
AATTTCTGGATTCAGATTTCCCGCAGGCAATCAATCCTACAACTGTGAAGGCGCTTAATGCGATCCATAACCAATGTCTGTTTTTCATATTAACCTCGCTCAAACAAGATTGATTCACCAAATATGCCAAACAAACTGACCTCAAATGAATTTAAAGGCCGAAGCGAGATTCAACAGTGTCTCACCCTGAGACTCGCGCATTCCTTGTCACAACCCTGCACTTAAAATCGTCACGCTGGTCGCTCTTTCTAGAATTTATGGGCGATAAAAGGGGGGGGGCTATTGGGGAACAGGAAAATGGGTCCCGGTCAGTTGCCTTGAGGCACGATTTTATTCTAGATTAGATTTTGGCTATCTATCAATCTGATGGGTCATATAAAGATGAAACTCAGTTTTTTGCAGGTTCAAATTTAGGAATTGTTTCCCATTTTGAAAATCTATGACACTTCCGCTAGGCAACTTCAGCCATAGCTCACCTTCAAGTTCGGCCAGGAAAGTTAACGTTTGTCTTTTACTCATGCATTCATAGCGAATCTGTGCCGTTAAAGGAAGAGTGAATTCATTGATGGTGATCTTGTTAAGATCAAGCCAATGAAAATCATTAAACTCGACGACACGAGAACCCGTTGTTTCGATGGGACATGACAGAGCTCTCGATAAGTCGTCACTGAGTTGGTACGGACTTCCACCACCATGAAAATATAACTGAGTGTCATTATTAAAATGAATCAGCGCTAGTCCAAGATTCAAATAACCAAAATTCCTGAGGCTCCACTGTTCACTTTGAAACTGTGAAGATTGAGTCACTTTTTCTGAGAATAAACTGACAGATGTTGTTGTCGCATAGGGCTGGGCCGTAAAACGCAAAATATAAACAACAGCTTGCTGCAGACTTATGGGCTCTTCATTAGGATACAGCATCTCTTGATTGACCTGAACCGTTGTGGGGGAACTTCGCCTTAAAATTGGGTCTAATTCATTAGACTTGTTTTTATTAAATTCAACACGGCTAACAAAAACTAAATTTAATGGTGGAGCGGCGAGAATGGTTTTTGCGATTACCATTTCTTGAGTTGATAACCCACAAATCTGCGTCGTCACGCAAACTTGCAACAAATCCTTAGAATAATGAACTGCATATTCTAGATTAAATTCTGAAAGGCCCCCGCCATTTTTGACAGTAAAGCCACCGGCATTCGAAGGCAAAACGTGACAAGAAATTAAAAAAATAAGGATCACTTTTTTCATTTGTTGTCCTTGGGTAAGGCTGGACTTGAGCCAGGTTTAGTTTGGGAAAACAGCTGAAGGTTGAGTTGGTACACGTCGTCTGAATCTGGACTTTGAAAGCGCTCGTTGAATTCTTCAATAAATTGACTGATAAAGTCCTTCGCCTCAGTCAGGCGCTGCCGATCAAATCGGAAGGTGTGACAGTTAAAGTCTCGATCGCTGACGAGTTGTTCAGTAAGGGCCTTCTCGGCAAGATCTAACATCTCCTGATGATACTTTTGAATGGCCTTGGATGGCACATCTTGCCCGACCATAAGATTTTCAGAAACTTCCTGAAATCGCCCGGTTTCCTGGTCATAGGTTAGCAGTTTTAAGGCTAGTAAATTTTCAATCGCTTTTTCAATTTCAACTTTAGAAATCGGTTTGCGGATTTTATCTTTTAAATCCCCAATTGCGACTGATCTTTTTCCTTGTAACATTTGGTGCAAAAGAATGTGTTCTGTTTTTGATATCAGTGAAAATATTCGTTCATCCACCCGGCGTGATTTATATTTTTTCGATAGCATCTTAAGTTCTTGCATCTGGGGGGCGCTGTCGATCAGAAGTTTCTTATTTTTATCGACTGAGGCTAAAAGTTCAAGATAGACATATTGTTTAGGGCTCAACTGTGCTTTAAGGCGAATTTTTTCTAAAAGCGGCTTACTGAGTGGTCTTTGTCCTTCCCAAGCCATAGCCACCGTACGCGGGGAGCTATAGCCAAGAACTTTCGCCAGCTGGTTGTAAGATAGTTTGCGCTTGCGCCCACCAAAGTGATGCTTCAAATGATGGAGGTAATCAGAGGCATTATCAAATGAAAATATGGAATTGTCGCTCACTCGAATCTCCGAAATGACGATCAACCTAACACAGGGCTTTGAAAATGACATTCCTCGTGCGCTGACAAAAGTTTAGACAGCAAAAATTTCATCATCGGGCCTATTTTTGGACTCAGGGAACTGTTTTTCGGTCCTTTTGTTGCAGTTCCGAAAGCTCATGGCATCAAGCTTTAAATTTCTATTAATGGCGGCGCTGCTTTTGCCGATTCCAACCCTGGCTCAGCAGAAATGCCAGAACCTGTTTATGACTAAGCCGGCCCCTGTAATCGGACTAGAGGAGTTTAGGCTCGGTCAGACCGAAATCCTGAGAACTCTTTACAGTCTTTACCGCAGGCGTCCTGATCTTAGGCTGCAAAACCTTGAAGTTCCTGGAATGACATTAAGGATTTCGCCTGACGGTCGGCCTTTAAAATTAGAAAGTCAAATTTCTGTAGAAACTTTGGAATCAATTCCTAAAAATGAGCAAAGCAATATTTATCGCATGGCTGAATTTTATAGGTGGCGTAAATCTGCGGGAACCTCTCAACAGTTGGCGGCAGGATCTAATTCCGTGATTCATCATTTTCCGTATACAAAACGGTTTGGCTTACCAGATGATTTTGATGAAATGGGCGCCAACGATTTGTTTACATCAGTTCCCGTTCCGGAATCCGTGCGGATGAAATATCCAGAGCTATTCATCAGTCGCAATCGCTACCTAGGGAAAACAAGATTTGAACAAAGCTGGAATGCGGCCTATCAAAATTTAATGCAATACTTAAAAGTGATCCTACAGACTCCTGAAGCAGAAAGAAAAATTAAACTTAATTCCGATCAACTTTTAATTTTTCAAAAAATTTACCAGGATCGAAATCAAATAAGTCCGTTAAAATTTATTAGTGGTCGATCCAAGCCTAAGTTGTTTGAAACAAAACAAGCAAATCATCGGCTAGCAGTCACTGGCGACAAACCTGGATCTGAAATTT
>JAYWEU010000311.1:0-21212 GCA_043779385.1 Pseudobdellovibrionaceae bacterium | reverse complement strand
TCAGCGCGACTGGCGAGTTCGCGGGCGCCAATCTCTAAATGAGGCGATAACGCTGACTTCGCCATCGCCAGTGTCATCTCGGCATCTTTTGAAAGGAGCTCTGTTTGTTTCCAGCGGATGCCCTGACGCCGCAAAGTTTCAATGGATTCTGCTTTTGTTAAAATACTAAAGCCCTGGCAGGCCCAACCCAGAATAAGGAAGACAAAAAACAGTTTCATAAGCTTTTACTATAACCATAGGAACAGAGGCGGAACAGTCTCGATTTCCGAACCTGGTCATTATTTTACCAGAGATAGAACTCGACTTTAGTCGTCCCTATCAGCAACCGATAAATCCGTCATGGCAGAACCGTCATTTAAAATCCTGCAGGAAGCTCCATTTTCAGAGCCAGTTAAAAAAGGCTTTCGGCGCCTGTTGCCTCTAGGAATTATTTTCTTTGCCCTCCTGGCAGTCAGCTCCCTTTCCTACTATTGGTTTGTCTATTTGGATCGATATATCTCGACAGACGATGCCTATCTTGAGGCCGACTTTTATCCGATCAGCACAAAAGTCGCTGGATCAGTGAAAGAAGTTTTCGCCCGCGAAGGACAAGTGGTCAAAAAAGGCGAAGTTTTACTTCTGATTGACGATAGTGATTTCATGTTTGAGAAAAATTTTAAACAATTAAAATTTGAAAAAGCAGAGCTCGATCTTAAAAGGTCGACAACTCTCCACGAGACAAAAGCAATTTCAGATTTCGACTTTGAAAATGCTGAAGCTAGTTTAAAAGCAGCTGAAGTGGACCTGCAAGGCACCGAAATTAAAATTAAATATACAAAAATATTAGCTCCTGCCGACGGAATTGTTGCTAAGAGATCCGTGCAATTAGGACAAGTGATCCAGCCGGGCCAATCCTTATTTATCGTGGTTGATGAAAACGATCGTTGGATCAAAGCCAATTTTAAAGAAACCCAGATTAAAAAACTAAAAGTCGGACAAAAAGTTAAGATCACAGTGGATGGTTTTCCCAGCGAACCTGTGCAAGGATTTGTCGAATCCATTTTCCCCACCAGTGGTGCTAAGCTCAGTTTACTTCCGCCTGAAAACTCGACGGGGAATTTCACTCGGGTTGTTCAGCGAATTCCGGTCAAAATTGTTGTCGATAAAAATCATAAGCCAGAATTCAGTCTGAAACCTGGAATGTCTGTTGAAGTCAGTGTCGATACAACAGGTGTGAATGAAGACCGAGCCCATTAAGTCTAAAGCCAGTTTGCGTGATTGGGCGGCTGTTCTTGGCGCAGCCCTGGGCGCATTTATGGCGATCCTTGATATCCAAGTTATCAATGCTTCACTCCGAGAAATCCAAGGCGCGTTATCTTTAAGTATGACGGAAGGATCTTGGATCACGACCGCCTATTTAATTGCAGAGATTATTGTGATTCCTATGACGGGGGCCTTGTCCGAGGCTATTGGTGTTCGAAGATTCTTTGTTGTCAGTACAATCATCTTTTTAATTTCATCTGTGGCCTGTGGTTTTTCGTGGAATCTTGAAAGCATCGTCTTTTTTAGAATTTTACAAGGCCTGTCTGGTGGTGTGCTGATCCCAATGTCCTTTCAAACAATTTTAACAAAGCTGCCTCTGGCGCAAAGAAACGTCGGTTTTGCTGTGTTTGGTTTGACCATCACGCTAGCGCCGACTTTGGGTCCAACGCTGGGTGGTTTTTTGACGGAACAACTCAACTGGAGATTTATATTTTTTATCAACGTCATTCCGGGAATCCTCGTTGCAGCCCTTTTAATGTATGGATTTGAAAAATCCGCCGTACAAATAAAGCTTTTAAAAAAATTCGATTTTTCAGGCGCTTTTTTTCTCTCTCTAGCCCTAGGATCCCTGACATATATTTTAGAAGAAGGCGCTCGAAAAGAGTGGTTCGAGGATTTCAGTATTCAAATTTTCTTTTTACTTTTTATCGCAAGTTTTGCAATTTTTCTTGTCATCATGCTTTTGAAAGAAAACCCTTTGCTCAGGATTTCGCTTTTGAAAGAAAGAAACTTTGGCCTGTCCGCACTGATCACGCTGTTTGCGGCGATGGCCCTTTATGGCGGAGTTTACGCAACGTCTGTTTATCTGGGGCAAGTTCAAGGTTATTCAGCTCAGCAGATTGGCGCCACCATCATGTGGATTGGGCTCCCACAAATTTTAGTCATGCCTCTGTTGCCTTTTTTAATGAATCGATTTGATTTAAGGCTTCTAGCTCTTGTTGGGTTTTCGCTTTTTATGATCAGTAACTTTTTAAATTGCTCGTTAGATATGCTTTATTCGGGCGATCAGTTTCGTTTGTCGCTGATATTAAGGGCTTTAGGGCAACCTCTTTTTATGATCCCACTTTCTGCTTTAGCGATGTCTCGTATTCCACAGACTCAGATCGCGGAAGCCTCTGCCATCTATAATACGATCAGGAATATAGGCGGCTCAATTGGAATTTGTTTATGTTCGACATTACTTGTCAGTAGGACAACTCAGCATCTTCAAAATCATGTCGAATTAGTTGATACCGACAGTCCTCATCTCTGGGTTGATTATCAGTCAACGGCTGAGAGTTTTTTTTCGCAGTCGATGTCGGGATGGCTTGAAGCCAAAGCCATGGTTTTAAGGCATGTCCTTCAAACCGCTTATCGGGATTCTTTAATTCAATCCTTCAGTGATGCTTTTGTTGTTATCTCTTGGGGTTTGGTCTTGTGTCTGATCATGGTGCTTTGCTTGAAAAAAACATCAGGACCCGCTTCCGTTGAAGGCGGGCACTAAAAAAATCCGAGAAGCCAAAGGAATATTTTTATTTTCTGGTCTTTTGGGGACTCGCTTTTAAATAAGGCAAATAAGCAGCCCCCAAGACGCCTGCTTGGTTTAAACCCTTCGCCACTTGAATAGGACAGCGAAAGTAAGGATTCATTTCATTGACTAAGTTTAAGTAACGCTTCTTCATTCGCTCGAAATATAAGGAGCGGACTTTGATCAATCCGCCAGAGAACAGAATTTTTTCTAAATTAAAACCAATGGATAAGTTGTAGCAAAGAGCTGCCAGTGCATCCGCGGCATCGTCAAAAAGAATTTGATATTTTTTTTCGCCACTTTCTAAGCTTTGCACCAGCTCTTCAATCGAGTTTCCTTTAAAGCCCATCAATTTAGCCCGCCGTAAAATTCCTGTTCCAGAAGCGATCCCTTCAACTGTATTATTGCGCAAATCTTTTGAGGCCTGAATCAAGTTGTTCTGAACGATCAAGTGGCCAAACTCTGATCCCATGCCATTTGTTTGAACGGGTTGACCCTTAAAGATGACGCCGCTGCCGATGCCAGTTCCGATGGTCACAACCGCAAAAGATTTTAAACCTTTTGCGCCGCCCATCCATCCTTCAGCGAGGGCCGCTGCAATGGCATCGTTTTGAAAAGCCACCGGGGTCTTAATTCGATGGCGCATAAGAATGTCCATAAGATCTTTTTGCAGAGGCGCTGTTCTCCAGCCAGGAAAATTGGTGGGATTGAGCAGGCAACCTTTCTCGACATTCATTGGACCGGCACTGGCTAAGCCAACTCCCTGAAATTGCGGAGCTTGGAACGCCTGTGGGAATTCTTTTTTAAAATTTAAAATCATCGTCGCCATCAGATCGATGATCTGACGCTGTTGGATTTTTGGTGAGCCCGTTTTCAAATGAAGAATGGAAGCTTTATGAAAAGATAAAATTTCGCCACTGGAATGAACCAAGGCACCCGCTAACTTTGTTCCACCTAAATCTAATCCAACGGTAAATCTTTCGGCCAAAATGGATCCCTTCGTCTTTATAATGGACTTTTCATAACATAATAATTGGTCTTCTTGAAGGGGTTGGTGAACATGTGTGTCATAATCTTCACGAAAATAAAATATTCTTGATGACTCAAAGGTCCAGGTTTGTTGTGCTTATGAGTAGGGCAAACCGACCAAAGGATGGAGATAGAGCATGGAAGTGATGTCAAAAATCGCTATTGCGTTTTCGCATGGTGGAATATGGATGTGGCCGATTTTAACTTTGCAATTAGCGTCATTTGCTATTGTGATTGAACGTTTTTACGCTCTGTACGGGAAGCGAAAAACCAACCAAGTGGCTTTGGCAAAAGGCTTTGAAGAAAGCATTCGTCGCGGTGAAATGGATCAGTTGATTCAAAAAGCCGAAAGCCTGTCGACTGAGAACGCAGTGGCCAGAGCCACTTTAGCGGGAGCAAAAGCTGCAAAACACTTGGGTGGTAAAGAAGAAGTCCAAGGCAAAATGGACGAAGTCTTGATGCATGAAAACTCTGTGATTGATCGCCGAACTGGCTTTCTAACGATGGTTGGAAACGTATCTACATTGATGGGACTTCTGGGCACTATCACGGGCATGATTAAATCTTTTGCCTCTGTGGCCTACGCGGCACCGGCAGAAAAGGCAACCTTACTTGCTGCAGGGATTTCTGAGGCCATGAATTGTACAGCTTATGGTTTGATTGTCGCAATTCCAGCTCTGATTTGTTATGCGATCCTTCAAAACCGCGCCAATATGATCAATGAAGATCTGAACCAAGCGGCTTTAAAGGTTTTCAACTGGCTGAGCTACTCTTATGAGCCCATCGGGTTTAAATCTTTTAAAAAAGGTGACGCTTCCAGGGAAGCCAACGCTTAACAAAGATTAAAAGCCTTGTTTTCGCAAAGGAGTGCGGCGCGTGCGTAAAAATAAAAAGCATCTGGATTTTGAACTGAACTTAGTGCCATTTATCGATCTGCTTTCGGTCTGCATCTGTTTTCTTTTGATCACAGCTGTGTGGTTGAATGTGGGCTCGTTGAATGTCAAACAAGCCGTCGGCGGACAGTCCGCCGCGGAGACTGAAAAAAAGCCTTTGATGGTGGTCGTGTTAGAGGTCACCGGCGAAGTCAATCTTGAGGTTCAGGAAAGCCAGCGCGTGCCCGCCAATTTGCGAAAATTTCATGTCGATGCTCAGGCTGGTAAAGTCAACAGCCAGGAGATCGAAAAAATTCTGACGGAGCTTAAAAATCTTGAACCCGAGCTACGAACAGCTTTGATTCAGCCCAAGGCTCAAACTGTTTATGAAGATATTGTTGGATTGATGGATCAATTCAGAAAATCGGGAATGATCGATTTAGGGGTCGTTCCTCTGTAAGGATGCATATGAATCATAGTGTACTGAATGAAACAGCTTTGCAAAGTCCTTTGGCGACAGCCTCTGTTTTGCGTCCGAATGCTCATTCTTGGAAACGTGTCATCAGCGCGGATCTTTTGCTGACGGCTTTGATCGACGCATTTTCAATCTTAGTCATCTTTTTATTGATGAGCTTTTCAAGCACCGGAGAAATTCTTTTCACAGGTAAAAATATGGAATTGCCCTCGGCGGTCAAGGCTGAAGCGCTAGAGCGTTTTCCGGTTGTTAAGCTTGATGAAGGCAAAGTTTTTTTAGAAGAAAAACTTCTTGAAGGGGGCGATGGTCTTTTTCAAGCCTTGCTAGCCATCCGAAAAGAGATGACGGCAGCGGGAACGGCCGATGCTCCTGGGATTATTACGGTTCAAGCTGATCGAAGAATTAAATATGAAGTGCTGAATCAAGTGGTCGCCGCCTGCGCACAAGCAGGATTTAGTGATATTCGTTTTGCAGTTTTAATGAAGTGAGAGGGTGAATGAAGAAAAGACTGATTGTTGCCATTTTATCGATCCCAATGTTGCTTGTCGCTCAAAGTGGTTCCGAGCCACAAGATTTGCTGATCGATAAACTCAATCGGATCAATTTAAATCTGGCAGCCAATGACTCTTCAAAAATTCCTGTCACTTTAAGACTTGCAGATTTGCTGGCCGAGCGAGCTCGCATGGCTGCTCTGAAAGATTTAGAAGCCGGTTGTGTCGATTGCCAAGCGGGACTTAAAGACCGAAAAAAAGCTTTAGAGCTTTATAAAACAGCTTTGCCTCACGCGGGGCCTGATCAAAAAGCTAAAGTGCAAATTCAAATGGGCCATTTAAATCAACTGTTAAACAATGAAGCGGAAGCGAAAACTTTATACACAAATGTGCTCAGTGCCAGCGCGCCGGACAACTTAACGGCAGAAGCTCATTTGGCTTTGGCAGAGATGGCCTTTAAGCAAAATAAACACGCTGAAGCAAAACCGCACTACCAAAAAGTCATGCAGATCAAGACCGCTAGTGGGCGGGGGCTTGCTGCTTATCGAACGGCCTGGTGTGATTTTTCATTGGGTCACTATGAAGAAGCCGTTGAAGGCGTAAAAAATATTTTAAAAACACCCGAATTACAAACAAGAACTTCAGCGGCCGCAGTGGGGCAAGCTGATCAAGGTTTCTTGGAAGAAGTATCGCGGGATTTAGCCACCTTTTCAGCGCGAAAAAGTTTTTCAAAATCTGAGCTTGAGCAAATTTACAAGCTCAGCCCAGAATCAACTCGCTTGAACAATGTTTTGCAATTAGCCAATGAGTTTGAAAGAACTGGTAAAAAGCCCGAAGCGGTCGAAGTTTGGACCTATGCTTTAGAAAGAATTTCAACGCCGGCTCTTAAGCTAGAGGCCCTCGTTCATCTGGCACCTTTGAAGTACAAAGAAAATCAAACGACAGATTCATTAAAGACTTTTGAAAGTGCTTTGAATCTGTGGAGTGAGCTGAAGGGTTGCGGCGATAATAACTGCGCTGAAAAGCAGAAGCTTTTAAGGAACTTTTTAGTCAATTGGAATCAGTCCGAGAAAAAAGCGCCCTCTGAAAATTTACAAAAAGCTTACTTGGCTTTCGGTCAAGTTTTTCCAGACGACACGCAAGTTCAGTTGTGGGGTGCGCAAGTCGCTGTGGTTCGTAAGGATTGGCCGTCCGCGGCCAGCTTTTTTCGGGCGGCGATAAAATATGAAGAAAAAAATCCTGCGAAAGCGGTCGAAATGGAATCGACTTTGTTATCATTCCTAGAGATGAGTGAGGTTTCAAAGCAAGAGGCCTTATGGCAAGAAGCCTCACAAACGTATTTGCAAGCAAGTCCGACTCATTCAAAAGCTTTCGAAGTGCGCTACCAGCAGGCTCGTAAAACCTATGAGCTTGGCGATAATGCAAAAGCAGCTGATTTATTGCATGCCATGGCTTTAGATAAAAGAGCCCCTGAGTCTTTACGGACGCAGGCCGCCCACCTCTCATTGGATGCTCTGGGGCAATTAAAAGACGAAGCCAGATTGCAAACTTGGTCTGCAGAATATGCGCAAGGTTTTAAGGGCTTAGCCAAAGACTTTAAAGAAATCTCCCAGAAGACTTTGTTATCACAGACAGCCCGATTAGCGACCTCAGATTTTGAGGCGGCTTGGCAGACTTTGATCAAAATAAATGCCGCCGAGGCCTCGGCGGCTGATAAAAAGATTTATCTAAAAAACAAAATTGTCTTAGCTGAAAAAACAAAACGTTGGGCTGAGGCCGGCCAAGCTGTTGAAGAGTACCTTTCTTTATCGAGCTTATCTGCCGAAGAAAAAGAGTTCGCTTTATCGCAAAAGACTTGGCTTGCAGAATTGCGTTTGGATTTCCCGACGGCGCTGAAGTCTTTTGAAAAAATGACGGCGCCATCCATGCAGGCCGATCAGAAGTCTTTGAAGCTGGCACTTTATGCAGATCTTGCTGGCGTTGATAGCAAAGCTTATTACCAAAAATTTTTAGGGCAAACCAAAGAGGCTGATTTAAAAACTGAGATTGCTTCTCAGTTAGTAAGAAACAGTTCACAGCCCGAAAAAGAATTGCAGCAACAACTGAGCTTTCTAAAAGCTAAGCCTGAACTTTTAGGCCGCCTGTACACTGAAATTTACGTTAAGCATCCGACCGACAAAAATTTGAAAGTGGCCCTTGCGGATCACTTGATTGATCCGACTTTATGGGGTCAGACCTTGTGGCGTTTAGATTATTTTCAAAATTTCAAGTCAGCTCAAAAGACGGTTTCGGCCGCAAAGCTTGATTCAAGCACCCAAAAGAATTTGACGAAGACCATTAAATCCCGTGCCCATGATCTAGAGGCCGTTGAAAAGTTGGCAGCCCTGGCCATTAAAAAAGGCGACTGGTCGGCGCAAGTCGTGTCACTGTCTGTTCTGACAAAAGAAAATCAGCGTTTTTACGAAGAGCTGATGTCGCTACCAATTCCTGCCGGACTTTCACCCGATGAAGAATCCCAGTATATGACAATCTTAGGACAGCAGGCAGCGCCCTTTAAAAGCAAGGCCGATCAGGGGCAAGCCAAGCTGTCTGAATTTTGGAATAGTCAGTGGAAAGAGTCTTTAAAAAAGTCTGCCGCGGAAGCGGGTGAATTTCATTCGCTGATGGCTCAGGAAATCGAAATGGTTTCTAGCGTTGCAAGTCCAGAGAATAAAAAGTTGCTAGCAACTTTTGTGACACCCACGTTACCTGCTGAAAAGCCAAATCTTAAAAATATTGAATCCGCTCGAAATGATGTTCGGCAATCTCCTTTTGATCGCCTTAAACTAGAAAAACTGTTGGACGTTGAAAAAAACTCTAAGAATTTTGCAATGGTTCAATATCTTGAAACACGAATTAAGCAGTTGAATGAAAAAGGGAGTCAGCCATGAAAAAAATGATGGGCCCATGGATCAAGGCCGCCTGTTTACTAAGTCTCTTGTTAGGCCCTGTCAGTTTTGCAGAAAAAAAAGCCACCACGGAAGACAAGTCCTCTGCCAAAACAGAGGTCTCTCATAATTTTGAAGATTTGCTCGTTCAAGGGAAATACCACTTCACGGACGAAGCCGTATCGACTGTTGAAGAGGATAAAGTTTTAGATTCATTATTAGGTTTAAGAGCCGATTTTAAAGATCGTATGGTCCAATCAGCTGAGCAATTTTAGGGGATATGATGGAGCAAAAGCTTGTTCTACAGGATGTAGACGGAAAAGTTTTAAGAGCTTTCAATTGGGCTGGACAGTCCGTGCAAGTGATTCGCAGGCAAGACACCAATCGCCTAGAGCTTGTCGAGAATTTAGCAGAGCTTGAAGACCAAGAGATCATTTTTGAAAATTTGGGAGAGATGAAAGCGGGCGCAAAAGCGCCTTTGATGTTGGGTCAGCTGGGCGGACTGCATTTTGTGGAAGCCGTCACAAACACCCATATCGATCGAAATAATCCCGACGAACAGGCGACTGTTTGGCGTTGGACTTTACTAGGTTTTTTTGGGGTTTTTATTTTGCTCAGTGCGGGTCTTCAGTTTGTTCCATTAACGACAGCAAAGATCGAAGAAGAGCTGAAACAACAAGTTGTTAAAATCGTTCGAAATTTAAAAAAGCCTGAAGTCGTCAAGGCAGCACCCACTTCGACCTTAAAAGAAAACACTCCGAAGCCTGTGCAAAAAGCAGTTTCCCTCAAACGCCTAGGCGCTCTTTCGGCTTTAGGAAGTTTAAAATCATCGAATCAAAAATCAGGATTAAATTTGGGCGCGGCTCAGACTTCTGCAGGTCCTGGTTTAGGTGGAACGGCTGGCAGTGGTGGAATGCAAACAAATATTTATGCTAAAGGCATCGTCAGTGCTCCGTTAGGCGCTGGTGGAAATGTTCAAGGCGCTGGTGGCTATGGAACTAAAGGCAAAGGCGGCGGTCAGGCCGGCTACGGATCTTTAAGTTTAGTGGGCTCTAGCGGCGCATCTTCACTTCCCTTGGGGGCTGAGGCCACTGTCGCCCAAGGCTTAGATCGCGATCAAATTGCCGCCGTGATTAACAGAAATTTAGGGCAAGTTCGTTTTTGTTACGAGCAAGCTTTGCAAAGTGATCCGACCGTCAAGGGTCGAGTGTCCGTGGATTTCACCATCGGTGGAAACGGCCTTGTTAAAGCGGCCGGTATCGAAAATACCACCTTGAATGCAAAAGCGGTGGAAGATTGTATTGTTTTAAGACTTAAAACTTGGAAGTTTCCGCTGCCAGAAGGTGGCGTTGACGTCAAAGTAACTTATCCATTTGTACTTCGAAGATCGGGGCAAGGTTGATATGAAGATGAAAACTTTAGTGATCAGTTTAATAGGTGCAGGGCTGATGAACATCGGCTTAACCGGTTGCGGTTGGCAACAAAATCCCTTAACTGGAAAGGGCGACATTTTAAAAGAAGCCCGCCCAAACAGCGGAACTGGTGAAAAGCCGAAAGGTGATTCTTCAGATTTAATTTTTATTGATGCTCCCGATGCCGTCACTTTTATTGAGGGCAAAAAGGAAACACTTTCCGTAGAAACGCATATTTCCCAACCTGGATTTACAAACGTTGATCTGGTGATTGATAATATGAGCGATTTCCGAGGCGCCTCTTATGATGGCCGCACAAAAAAATTCGAATGGGCGCCGCCGCTGGGCACTGTGACTGATGGACTGTCGACCACTCTTGAACTCAGTCTTCATGTGACGGCCAAAAATCCAAAGACGAATATTGTCTACACTCGTGATAAAAAAGTTTTGTTCGTGATTCAAAGAAGTCCTCAGGATCCTCAAGTCATCGCAATCAATTTTCCAAGTTCTGCCAAACTTCGGGAAGGCGGCGTGTATCCATTTAGCGTCACAGCTAAAGATTTAGATACGTCTTCTGCGGCCACGAACAGTAAAGGTCCCGAGCTTGCGATTTTAAATCCGGCGGCGGATCAAATTTCATTGGCTAGTTTCGTGAAATTTAAAGATCGCACCATGGATGCTGCCACTCATATTTTCACATCTAATTACGAATTGGACTTAAGAAGTGTGGAATTGACAAATTCATCCCATACCGCGGGTTTTGTCGTAGAAGCCATCAGCCAATACGGACGGCGAAGTGCTTTGGTTCCTCTGACAAAAACAATTTATACGAACTTGTCGTCGCCTTTATCGACTTGGGTGGACACAAGAATTCTGAAAAATAATCAAGCCAACGTCATACCATTTATTGTTTATGACTCAAAAGGCGAGAGCATGATTTCATTGGATCGAAACGACAACGTCCCTGTTGGTGGTTCGATTGATTGCCCGCAGCGTTTGGCGACGGGCGCCTTGGAATGCACCTTCACTTGGACGCCAGCAATGGACCCAACAAAGCTTCCTAGCAATGGAACCATCCGCATGGTTGTCACATCATTGAATCGCGATCGCTCGGACACAGACACCAATCAGTCGACAATTCAGCTTTCTTATCAAGTTATTTCCGGGAGTAAACCATGAAATCAATTTTAATTTCTTTTGTTATTCTTGCCGCGGCCATTTCTTCTTACGCTGATGTCGAAAAAGATTTTGATGGCTTGGGCGGTAATAAAATTCTTTTAGAAAAAGCCAAGGCGATCAATCCAGGAACTGAAATTTCTGTTGTTCAAGAACGGACTGTTTCACGCCGAAATCGTTGGGAGATCGCGCCGGAGTATTCTGGAAACTTTGGTGGCGATGCCTATGTAAAAACCATCAGTGCTGGGCTAAATGTTCATTACCACATCAATCCAAAATGGTCTTTAGGAGTTAAATACAATCAAAGCTTTAATAAACTAACACCAGAAGGTGAAGCCCTGATTGCCCGGGCTCTAGACGATTACAGTAAAAATTCCAACAATCCAACAGCCGCTGTTCCAGCGATCAACTATCAAAAAGAAGAAAAAATGGTTTTTGCTGATTGGTATCCTATTTATGGAAAAGTAAATTTATTTGATCGCGTGGCGCAATTTGATGTCTATGGTTTAGCGGGTCTGGGCACTGTGACTTTACAAAGCGGCGATGCTTCAACTTATTCTTTGGGTGGTGGCTTAGGGATTTGGTGGACAAAAAACTTTTCAACACGCGCTGAAATGCGCTACCAGACTTACAAAGCGCCCTTCTTTGATGGGGAAAAATCCATGGATTTAGCCCTTGGGTCAATTCAAATGGGATGGATTTTATGATGTCACAAAGACGAATGTCAGTGATTCTTATAATGGCTGTTTTAAGTCTTCATTCGACTTTTGCCAAAGGCCAAGATCTTGAAAACTTATTAGCATCTTCCGGCACCTCGAAAGCCGCTAAGAACAGCTCGATGATGGCGGATGTTTTAAAAAGTCTTTTAAAAACGCCAACGGCGGATCAGAATCACCTTCTTCGTCTTTTAGAAGAATCAAAGTGGACAGAAGCTTTAATCCAGTGGAAGCCGGCCTTTGCCAATTCAGCCTTATCCCGACAAGATGATTTTCGGGCTTACAAAGCCCTTTTGATGTTTAAAAATTCCATGACCGTAACGGGTCTGGAAGAGCTTTTTTTAATTAAAGAACCAAAAAAAATTCATCTGCAGATCTTAAATCAGTGGCGTGAGGCTGCGGGGCCGACGCATCCGGCGTGGCAGGTGGCTAAATTAGAATGGAAAAATTCTTGGACTGAAGTTTTCGGAGTTTCCACAGAAGTTCGAGTGAAGTCTGCGGATCAATCCTTACCCCACGATTTGCAAGGGCTTCAGGCGCTTGCTAAATTAGCCCCCGTCGATTCCAGGGAACGGGCTCTAATGGATTGGAATATTGCTTTACTTCACGGTGAAAAAGACGAAACCAAGGCCGCAGCCGTGATCATCAGTTCTTTGATGAAGGCAAAAAATAATCCTATTCCAGAAGATCTTTTAAACATGACAGCGGGGCGATTGCTTTATCAAAATGGCTATTTTGAAGCCGCTCAAAAGTACTATGATAAAATCCCAAAAGGCTCGGATTTTTTTCCGCAAAGCCAAGAAGAAAAAGCTTGGGCCTTCTTAAAACGGGGTCAACCTAATGATGCCGTGGCGGTGACACAAACTTTGGTGAATAAGTCATTTGCTGGCCAAGTCGGTCCCGAAGCATGGTTTGTTCGAGCCCTCGGACAGCTGAAAGTTTGTGATTTTGGGGCGTCCTTAGAAACTTTGAAAAGCTTTACCACCGAATTTAAAGAGCGAGCAATCGGCCTTGAGAAAATTTCTAAACACAGTGACATTCCAGAAGTAGCCCAGGCCCTTTTGAAGATGACAAACGGTGGTTTAAACTTAGCAGAGATGGCGCAAATATCTAAATCATTGCCTCGGGCGATGGTTCGCGATGAACGCCTTCGCCAGATGATCAAAGCCCATTCAATTTTAACAGAAGAATCAAAATCAGCGGCGCAAGCCTCAGCCACTTCGAATGTGTCTGGACTGCAGGGTGAATTTGAAGCCATTAAAAATAATGCTGATCAAAGGGCCGCACGGATGAAAGCCCAAGCCATTAATCGCCTGCAGATGCTAGCCGCCCAAGATCTGAAAGAAACAAAAACGATTTTAAATAAACTTCATATCGTTGAAGCTGAAGTCATTCAGCGGGTTGAATCGACAACAAAATTATCCCAAGCTGCCGCTAACGAAATCAGAACTGGAAAAACGGGCAGCCAGTCAGAGGATGTTTTAAAATTTCCATCAGGCACGGAAGTCTGGATGGATGAACTAACAAACTATAAAGTCGATATCAAGAAGGGCTGCCAAGCTCGGAGGACACAATGAGAAATTTATTGATGATTTCATTGGCCGCAGTAGGATTATTTTCTTGTACAAATCCGAGTTCAATTTTGGGCTTACCGGCTGTGACGACGGGCGAAAAAATTTCTGATAACGGCGTTGAAGTGTTCGACCCCAGTGTGGATATCTTATTTGTCATCGATAACTCTGGATCCATGCAGCCCCACCAGGCCAACCTTTCTAATAATGTGAATCGCTTTATTCAAAGTTTTGTTAAAAAAAATGGTCTTGATTTTCATATTGGCGTAGTGACGACCGATATGGGTAATTCGGGATTTGGCAGCACGGGTGCCTGTTGCGGAGTCTTAACAGGAAATCCTCACTATGTTGAAAGATCAACGCCCAATTTTGCAGCGGCCTTGTCTAGAAATATGGTTGTTGGGACAGATGGTTCTGCGCAGGAAGAATCGTTTGGTCCCGTGATCGCCGCATTGACCGAGCCCAACTTATCGGTGGCAAATATTGGATTTTACCGTCCCAAAGCCCACTTAGCGGTTATTTTTGTAACAGATGCTGAAGACCAAAGCAGTGGCAGCGTCGATGGATTTTTAAACTTTTTAGTGGCCTTAAAAGGGGATACCGCAAAAGTGAGTGTTTATGGTGCCATCGTGCCATCGACAGAAACAAATTGCGACCGTGACGAACCCTTCACAATGCCACGGCGTTTAGAAGCCTTATTAGGTAAAGTTTCTAATGCAGGAAATAATATCCTGAGCCTCTGTTCGCCAGATTATGGAAATCGTTTGGCTTCCTTGGGAGATGATCTTTTAAGACGAGTCGGTTCTTTGATTTATTTAAATCGCAGGCCGGTGTCAGGCACCATTCGAGTGACCTTTGGTTCACAAAATATTCCAGCCGATCCATTGGTGGGTTTTCGTTATGATTCATTTCGCAATGCAATTATTTTAGGCGAAAAAATTGTTTGGTCGAATCAGCCAGCCGGAATAAAAGTGCAAGTTTCTTATGAAGCCGCTTCGGAATAAAAATTCACCGGCCAAATCCTAACTCAAATATAACAATATATTTTCTTGCTTGAATAAATCCTTTGCGGCCTAATGGTCGCAAGGAGATTTTTATGAATTATATTCGTACGTTGTTAATCGTTAGTTGTTGGTCTTTGTCCGTGTCTGCAGCCGATGGGTCTTGGACCGATCGATGGAATTTAAAAGGCGATTTTCGCTTTCGTAATGAGCAAATTAAAGACGGTGCTAATACAGCTGGAACAGTGACAACAGAGACGGAAGAAAATCGTCATCGCATTCGTGCTCGCTTGTCCCTGATCGGAAAAGTGAATGACAGCGTAGAAACAACGATTCGATTAGCCACTGGAAGCACAGCGGTTAAAGATAGCACAACAACAAATCAGACTTTGACCGATTATAATGCAAAAAAAACGATCGATTTGGATATGGCCTATGCTAACTGGCATGCTCGTGAAAATGGACAAGTCTGGATTGGTAAAAGTCCGATTCCTTATTTTCAGCCAGGAACCTCTGATTTATTGATTGATACAGATATCACGCCAGAAGGAATTGCCTACAAAGACCAATGCAAATGTGATAATTTTGGCACTTTTTGGAATTTCGGCTACTCAATGCTAAATGCAAGACACGACTCAGTCACCCCAGTGAATCAAACAGACGTAATGATGATTGGTGCTGAAGTTGGCGTTAACTTAAATTTGGGTGATGCGAAAGTGACCCTTGGCGCCGGTTCTTTAAATTTCCCTAATATTAAGGATACCTCTGCTGTTAATGGGACATCTTTTGCCAAGGGAAATAGCACAACAGCTGGAAACTTCACCTACGAATACAGACTGACTCGTGGATTCCTTGAAGCCGGATTACCACTATTCGGAACGCCATTCAGTATATTCTTAGATTACGCAAAAAATGGCGATCCGTCGGACGACAATATTGCCCAGCTTTATGGAATCAAAATCGGTCAGCTAAAAGATAAAGGCGATCTTACTTTTTCTGTCGATTTCCGAGATCTGAAAAAAGATTCCATCATTGGAATCTTAGCTGAATCTGATGGCGCTGGAGGCGGAACTGATGTGAAGAGCACTCGTTACCAGCTTCAGTATCAATTGGATAAAGGTATTAATGTTGCCGCCAGTTACTACGACGGAAAAAGAAACGTTTCAACTTTAGATATTCCTTACAAGCGCGCGATGCTTGATTTTGGTTTTGCATTCTAAGGTTACGATATTAATCCGCTGGATTAAATTAAGGCAGTGGGGTCGGTTGGCGGGGAAAAGCCTGTCTGCGGTTAAAGCAGAATTCTTTTTCATACTGACGGCTGACTCCATGAACCACCCCCGAGCCATTGATTAAAGACATTTTTCGAAGACGCACATCATTCTGATATTTGGGTTTCACCCAACGTAATCTTAAATCGACAATTTTTTGCAGTCTTTTTTCCGCCGAAGCCTTCGGATTGTGAAGGACAAAGGTTCTGTAGTCCGCTTCGTCTTCAGGCTTTAAATTTCCATTTTGAACAACAATATCAAACATCAGTAAATAGGTTCGCAGTTCATAGACCGCCATCATTCGATGAAGCCTGAGGGCTCGCATGTGTAAATCCCAAGCGGCATCAATTTGCAAGGCCACATATTCTGAAGAGCCCGCTAAGTTCACCAGCTCTTGTTTCCAAATTGGATTAAACTGTCCCGGCGAATCGTAAATCGTTTTTCGGGCCCAGTCGACACTGCTAAAGGCGACCACATCACCGGCAGCAGAAAGGTCGCTGCCGATATCCAACGGTGACACGCTTTCAGACAAAGATTGCGCTCCGTTAGAATTTTCCCACTCAGACAGCATTTTTAGTAATGATTGAAAATGATCGGGTTGAAACAGTTGTTCTAATTTGGGGCGATGTTGGTTGCGCATTTTTAAAAGCAAAGGCTGAAGACTGCCGGTGCCTAATGTTTGATTCATCAAGCCCATGCTAAGGCCTTGGCCATCAAAGTCGTTGGTTAAATTGCGCCAACCGTGAGGGCCCTCAAAAGTGCCGGTGATATTAAGAGCTATTTCTAAAGCTTCTTTTTCAAAATCAAACATATTGCTGGGCCAACTAAAACCCATAAAATCCAAATTAGAACAAATGCCTTTTTCAGCATGGTCTGGTCCAGGCAATAAGCCAGACGAGTTATCAGTTGAAGCCGGCTGGGATGAGGAAGGGGAGCTGTTAAAGGTAGGAGCACAGCCCAAGAATAAAGAAAAGCTAACGGCTGCGACGATGGGTTGAATGTGTGACGTTTTCAACATATTTCATTTTATCGGTTTCTATAAAATGCCAGCGAGTCCAATTCAAAAATTCCAAGACTTTCAAATATATTTTCTAGACGAAGGGGAAGATAGATTAACCGAAATCCCTTAGGCGACGATCTAAGTGTGAACCCATCAATTGCGATAAAATTATATCGATATATTCGCAAGGTTAACGAGGACCTTTGGACTCTAGTTGCCTAAAATAAGAATTACATAGGGAGGCCTAAAAAATGAAAGTGAATGAATGGGTCGTCGTCGCCAGTCGGCATCAGATAAAAATTTTTAAACGCTCAGACACTAAAAAGCCCTTGCAGTGGATTTATACCTTAAGGAATCCTGATATCCAGTCCAACAATGAGGTCAGTCCATCCATGGAAAAAGTGATCCAGCGCTGGGCCCGAAAAATATCTGATATTTTAAAATTAGGTTCTGAAAAACACTCTTTTGGTAAGCTGCATATTTTTGCAGATCCTCACCTACTGGGACATCTTAAAAATCAGATTCCAAAAAGTATGAAGTCCGTTTTGATTGAATGGATCGGCAAAGACCTTGAAAAAGCTACAGCCCAGCAGCTGACAGATCGGGTCCTAGAGCATTAAGGCGCGGGCCGAGCAATTCCGTCTAGGGTCTTTTGTGGACTTATGCTAAGAAGGCGTCTTGCACGGGGGTCCAAGATGAAATCTTTTTTAGTTCTTATTTCAGCATGTCTTCTTCTAACGCCTTCAGTTTGGGCTTACTCCATCGACAAAATGACCTATCAGCCCTCCAGCCAAACTCTACTGGTCAGCTTATCTTTCGAGGGCGGCCTTAAAAAGCACGACTTCAGTTCCCTTTTTGATCCCTGCGTGAAAGACACAACCCCTTTTCAACAAGCCATTCGCTTGGTGGATACAGGCTGGGATGATACCGGCACAAGCCCTATGACTGCGGTCGTTCCGATCGACTTATCAGGGGCCGATTGTTCCCCCGCAGAAGTGACAGTTTTTATCTCGAAACGGCATGCTACTATATTTATTGAGTAGTTTTAGCGATGAGGTTTATTTCTTGGCAGTTCGAGCTTGTCGTTTGCTGAATATCTAGGACGAAGGTCTTGCTCCTTCAATGAAAACAAAATTAAGCCGATCAATAATGAATGAAACTAATCTATGTTTTGTCGTTATCCTTATTTGTTTTAGCTGCAAGTTTCGCCTTAAAAACAATTGAAAATGGCTTTACAAAAAAAAGAGATGATCCAAAAGTAATAAACATTTCTGTCATAGATTCTGAAAATGCCGATCTCCTTTTTCGAGAATTTGTACAAAATAAAAACATACCCTTTAGATACCCTCGTGATGGATGTTACGCTCGCGCCACTGCGATGGCACTGATGGCAGAGAAATCGTCAGTAATTATGGGTAAAATTTATGCTAAAGGCCTTCTTGTGGCTAAGACAAAAATTCCTAAATATCCAATAGCGATTTGGGGATGGCATGTGGCTCCGGTCACCTTTGTTAAAAAAATCGATGGATTGATTGAGCTGATGGTTTTTGATCCTTCATTATTCTCTAAGCCGGTCACCACTGAAGAATGGAAAAATAAAATGAAGGAGGATATTGGGATCAAGGGTGAAAAAGGCCAGGTCGATGAAATCTATTATGGATCTCGATTTCAATACACAGAAAAGTCAGAAGAATATAAAGACAAATGGCTGAAAGCTGATTTAGAAAACATGACAGAGACATTTTCAACCTATCTGCCACTACAAGATTCATCATCATCGTCTGAAAATAAAAATATTCAAGATCCGGTAAGTCGCCAGGAAGGATCAAAATAATGGATCAAGGACGGGTGTTTTTATTAACGGCTGTTTTGGCATTTTCAAATCAGGCTTTGGCGACAAAATTTAAAGGGGCTACGGCCCATCAAGCTACAAAAGCAATAATTTTAACCGAATCTGTCGATCGCTTTGTAGAAACTGAAAAAGAATTTTTAATTCTTCTAAGTCGGCATGCTGCTTTTTACCGTTTTCCTAAAACAGCAGAATCGACAACGGAAGTCCGATTATATTTAAAGAAATTGATCAAAAGTAAAAAAATAATTGTGTTTGAAATAGACCCCGTATCGACCGAAATTAGGTTTATCAAAGATAATTAGAATTTTTTAAGATTTTTCGAAGCGCTTCTTCGTCTTGTTCTTCCACACTGCGGGCCTGGCCTTGGCGATGTAAGAGGGCCCTTTGGCCATGATCATTTAAAAAAGAATCTTGCACCTGACTGAGCGCCCTTTGCAAATTTCCAGTGGCTTCTTGGGCAGGATGTCCTTCTAAACCTTCAATGGCTCGGCCCCTTAAGGATTGTTCAAAGCCTATCATGCGTGGGTCGCTTAAATCAGGCCATTTCGAAATGATAATTTGTTCTAATGGTTGTAAAGCCTGCGGTCCTTTGTTGCGGGCTAATAAATCAACGGCCAAAGCTCTCAGGTCACCGTCATTCGACGGACTCTTAACAAGTTCGGCCATTGAAGCGATTTCGTCGGCGGTTAAATTTTCCGCGATCTTATTTAATCTTTTTTCGCTGACCGTTGGATCTTGATCCAACATTCCTGCGAGGTGGGCCTCATGAAGGACCTCGGCGGAAACTGCCAACGTCGGAGGCTTTCGATAAGCTTCGGCCACTGATTCCTGTTCTTTGGATAAACCTGTTCCTAAATTACTTTTACTAAAGCTGATCGGAGAATGTTTTTGATTCAAAGCCTGCTTGACCGAAGGAAGCTTCGGCCACAGCACAGTCAGTAAACCCACTGAGAGAATCGTCAATAAAATTAAAAACATCCTCCGCTGAGACATCAATGCACGACTTCAAAAGCATCATATAAAGGGACAGCAACCATATTCACAATTTTTTGTTTTTGCGAGGGAGCCCATGGCATCCACTGGTTGCCAGTCATTTCATAAATCTGACCATCAGCCCTGAGGCTTAAAACTTGTCCTTCGACTTTTGCAGTTGCCGTTAAGTCTGGGGACCATTTGAAATTTTTCGCAGGGCCAAAACTATTTTGAGCGGGATCGAACTGATGAATTTCACCTTGATCAGAAACCAAGAAAAATCCTTGTTCACCGTTTTCTAAGGTGGTTGCAACTCTGGCAACTTTCATATGAGCATCTTCAAAAGAACCCCAGGCACCTTCAGGAAAGACATAAAATCCAATTTGGTCTGTTGATGTTATGCCAGCCACAAAACGTTTTGTTCCCAAATCGAACTCTTCAAATTCTTTAAAATCCTGGCCTCGGCCTAAAAGTTTGAAATAAGAATAGTCGTCTTTAATATCGGGCTGTAAGCCGGTGTTGCCATACAATTCAATTGAGTAAGCGTGAGCACCATCGCGGACCGACGCGCCTGCCGATGTTCGCTTCAGCTGACCATTTTTTGTTGGAAGCTCGCGCTCTTGCCAAAGACCATGATCATAAAGCTGAGCTTTTGATTGCGAATCAATCGTAAGCAACCCTTCACGTTTTTTTAAAATCGGAGAATTAAAAACAAAATTAGCCCGAGCCATCGCCATCAATCGAGCCATACTTTTATAAACAGGATGAAAGTTTGTACCTTGCGTGGAGACGCGAGCATAATATTCCATTTCAATCGCATGCGATCCGGCTTGCTGATAATTTTCATCACATCCTGCGACGCTGCTGTCTTGATAAGAACCTTGCGTGCAAGGAAAGTGACGGTAACCTGCTGTGTGCCGAGCTTCATGAACAACTGTGCCGACGCGGCCCAAAGTTGAAAGCTGCGCCCAACCATCTTGCATCGTGAAATTTCCCCAGCTGTTGTAAGCCGTTGCAAAGGGGACATCGTTGCCGCGGGAAATGCTGCGCGTTTGTTGTTTCATCCAAGAGTAATAATTATTGGCATCAACAAATCCACGGATCAGGTTGTTCGCACCTGACGAAGAAAATTTTCCATCTTCCAAAATTTGCAAATCGTTAAAAAGTTTTTTGCTATCAATTTTTGAATCGCATAATTCCAGACCCCCGAAAGAGGCCAAGTCGACATTAAAATCGCTGGCATATTTCTGAGCTTTCGCCTGGTTAATACAAGAAAAATCACTGTCTTTAAAAGGCATATCGGTTGCAAAAGCCGAACTTGAAACAAGTAAAACCATGGTCATCCATTGACTTAAATTCATTGATCCCCCTCAGGAAGCGACCTTAGCGTAAGGTCGCAATGAAAATAGGCTATTGAATTAAATTTTAGGTGTCACTAGCAAACAGAAGAGCTCTATTGGAACGCGATTTTGACTTATTCCTGAAATAAAAATTTTTAAATTTGGAGGTGGGTGAGGGCTTCGCACCCCCGTAACAGCTTTTGCAGAGCCGTGCCTAACTCCTCGGCCAACCCACCATATATAAGAGGTGCCAAAATAAGCGGGGGGGTGAGTTTAAGTCAACAGCTCTCTAGATAAG
>JAYWEU010000310.1:0-45790 GCA_043779385.1 Pseudobdellovibrionaceae bacterium | reverse complement strand
ATCCATCCCGTTAAGGCTCCCGGATAGGTCACTTGCACCCAGTCGCCAGACTGACTGCGAATTACGACTTCAAAGCCGCCATATAAATCAAAAAGACTGAGCTGATTTTCTCCGGGCGCACTCTGCGCAGAAACCTTTTCTTCAATCACGGTTCCTCGTGGGATCTGAGTGTCATAAATTTTGGCCAGGGCCAAAAAGAAAAAGATCAAACCTAAAAAACCTGCGACCACAGCGATCCAAGGAAAAGGCGGATAGGCTAAATCGTCTGCATCGGCGCGTTTTCGTTGACCGAAATAGCGGATTAAACTCCAGCCTAATAAAAAGATCAGCCCGGCTAAAATCCAAAAATAAGAATATTCGCCGGCGGGCTCTAAAAATTTCTCGCGGATCAGTTCGTAAGTTTCGATCTGATGGGGGATTTCTTTGACCTCTAACTGTGGAAGCACAAAGGCCAGGCCTTGATTGGCGGCTGGCAAACTAGGATTTAAACTAAGAGCTTTTCTAAAGTAAGCAATCGACCAAGACCTTTGTCCCAGCTGGTAAGTCGTTAGACCAAGGTTGGTAAGCACCGCAGCATCGGCCGGAGAATTTTTAAGGGCTTCTTCAAAAGACGTTTTAGCCTCGGCAAACTTTTTATTTTGATAGTTTACTAGACCTGTTTCAAAGGGATTTGCCTGGGCCTGTGCTTTTTCAAACACAAAAAGGCAAAAAAGAATCGTCGTAAAAGTCCATGCAAAGCGCTGAGGGGGCATGAAAAAAATTGTAGTAACAAAGACCTCTGATGTCTACCGCGTGTCTTGTCTTGTTCGGTCGCGGCAATTAAACTGAGTTAAATAGATCTCTTAGTTCACGATAAAGTGCAGTTTTTAGAAAGAGGGTTGGAATGGGATTAACCGGTCAAACGATCGCCGAGTCACCAGAAGTGACGGCATTGATTAAAAATCTTGTCGGCGAGGTCGTGAAGTTAAATTCGCAATTGCCGGGAATTCGTGAGCCTCAAGCTGGTTCTACTGAAAATGCTAAAAAATTAATGGATCAAGTGGCGGAATTTCGGGGCCGTCCATTGCATTATCCTTACATCGGAAGTGGCGCTGGTCGCGGTCCCTTTGTTGAACTTCAAGACGGCAGCGTGAAATTGGATATGATCAATGGCATCGGCATTCATCTTTTTGGCCATGGTCATCCACGTGTGTTGGCCGCAGCTGTTCGCGGCGCCCTGAGCGATGTTGTGATGCAAGGAAACTTACAACCTAATATTGAATACCTAAAAATGACCCAAAAACTAGTTGAACTGGCCGGTCGCAACAGTCGCTTGAAGCACTCGTGGTTTTCTTCTTGCGGCACAATGGCGAACGAAACGGCCTTAAAAATCGCAAGACAAAAACATTCTCCGGCTAAAATGGTTCTTTCTTTTAAAAATGCTTTTGCTGGCCGGTCAACGATGATGGCCGAGCTGACGGACAACCCCGCCTATAAACAGGGTCTGCCTGATTATAATGAAATTTTGCGAATTCCTTTTTATGATAAAAAAGATCCGCAAAGTGGCGAAAAAAGTTTAAAAGCCATGCAAGAGCATTTTGAAAAACATCCCGGCAACATTGCCTGCTTTTGTTTTGAGCCCATGTTGGGCGAGGGCGGTTACCAAGCCGCCCCCCGAGAATTTTTTATTCCGCTCTTAGAGCTTTGCCATGAAAAGAAGGTCGCGATCTGGGCCGATGAAGTTCAAACTTTTTGTCGGACCGGCGAATTATTTGCTTTTGAAACTTTAAACATTGGTCAGTACGTAGATATTTGTACTCTTGCAAAAACAGCGCAGCTGGGGGCGACTCTTTACACGGCAGAATATAATCCAAAGCCCGGCTTAATTGCAGGAACTTTTGCGGGCTCAAGTGTTTCTATGTCGACGGGAATGGAAATGATCAGCATGTTGCAGGAAGGCTTTTTAGGGCCTCAAGGTCGTATTCAAAAAATTCATAAGCGTTTTATCGAAGGCTTTCATAAATTGAATGAAACAACTTGTCAGGGGAAGGTCCAAGATCCAGGGGGATTGGGACTCATGATTGCATTTACGCCCTTTGATGGAAAAAAAGAACAAGTTGATTTATTTCTGAAAAATCTTTTTCATAATGGGATGATTGCTTTTGGCTGTGGAAAAGATCCATTGCGGGCACGAATGTTAGTACCAGCTTGTATCGCAGATCAAGAAATCGATTTGGCTCTTAGTTTAATTGAAAAAACAATTCTTCAAGGGGTCTAGTTGGACTTTATCGAAGCTTGCCGACAATTTATCGCTGTGGATAGCACCTCCCAGCAAAGTTCCAAAGAAGTGATGGAGCTTGCGGCAAAATTTTGTAAAGAGCACGGCCTTCATGTCGAACTTTCAGAAGAAGTGATTGGCGGGCAAGAGGAATTTAATCTTATTGCCAGGCCTCAGCCACGCACACCCACCCTTGAATTTTTATTTCAAACTCATTTAGACACAGTGGACCCAGGTCCCTTCCAGCTTTGGCAAAAGACCAGACAAAATCCTTTTGATGCAACGATCATTGATGGTCGAATCTATGGCTTGGGATCGGCAGATACAAAACTTGATTTTCTTTGTAAGCTTTCTGCCATTGCAAAATTCAGTGCTCACACAGCTTGGAAATTGCCACCTGTCCTGGTGGGCACCTTTGGTGAAGAGTCCGGCATGCGGGGCGCTTTAAAGCTGATCCGAAAAAATCAAATCTCTGCTAAGATGGCTTTAATTGGCGAAACCAGTAATTTGAATTTGATCAACGCAGCCAAAGGGTTTGCGCGCGTAGAAATTCGATTGCCATTTTCAAGCGAAGAGCTGGCTTACCGGCAAGAGCACAACTTGCGGGAAAGTACGACCACGCAAAGTAAAATATTTCATGGCGAAGCCGCCCACTCTTCAGCGCCGCACCTGGGTGATAGTGCGATTGTAAAAATGCTCGATTACTTAAGCCAAATTCCAGACAATGTTACTTTGATGGAAATCGATGGCGGCACTAATTATAATACGGTTCCAGCCCACGCCTTTTTAGAAATTGATCTGTCGCCATTACACAATCCGATCACCCAAAGAATTCAAGCTGTGTTTCGCGTGATTCAACAGCTTGAAAAAGAATTTAAAACTTATGAAGATCCTGACTTTTACCCGTCTCATCCGACATTAAACATAGGAATTATCAGAACCTTTGATGATCATATTGCGATTGGTGGAAACTGTCGAATTCCTCCGAATATCACGCAAAACGTTTACGAGGCTTGGATGAAAAGGCTGAATCAAGTCTGCGTCCAAAACAACGCTAGTTTTCGTGTGACAGATTATATCAAGCCCTTCCGTACGGCGACTAATTCCATTCTTGTGAAAGGCTGCCTTGATGAACTTCGTCGCTTGGGTCTTTCAGACCGTTGTACGACCCAACCTTCCTCCAATGAGGCCAGTATTTTTTCTCGGGTGGGAATTGAATGTGTTTGTTTTGGAGCCGGTGTCCGCGAAGGTAATATCCATACGCCGCATGAAAATGTAGCTTTGGAAGATTTAAATAAAGCGGTCTCGTTTTACGAGCGCGTGATCGAAAGGTTTTGTTTATGACATTTGTCGTTCGCGCCGTCAGACACGACGACTTAAATCAACTGGTCGATCTAGCCAAGCAATTCAATTTGCTAAATTTGCCTGGGGATAAAAAAGTTATCGCCGAAAAGATTGCTAAAAGTGAGCAATCTTTTGCGGGCCATCATCCCAAACATCGATCTGAATATTTATTTGTCTTAGAAGACACTGAAGAAAAAGTGGTGGTCGGAAGCTCACTCGTGATTGCTAAACACGGCAGCGATGAAGCACCCCACTGTTTTTTCAAAATTTTAAAACGTGACCATTTCAGTAAGGATCTTGGAATTGGATTTATTCACCAAGTTCTTCGCTTTCAAATTGATACCGATGGACCGACTGAAATTGGCGGTTTATTAGTTGATAAATCCTATCGCCGAAGACCCGAGCGTTTAGGGAAACAGATTTCATTATCTCGTTTTCTTTTTATGGCTTTAAATCCAGAACGTTTCGAGGACCGAGTTTTATGTGAACTGACGCCACCTTTGACTGACGAAGGGCGAAGCGAGTTTTGGGAAGCCTTAGGGCGCCGATTTACAGGATTGCCCTACCAGGAAGCGGATTTGCTCAGTCAGTCGCACAAAGAATTTATTGAAAGCCTTTTTCCTCAAGACGATATTTATCTGTGCTTGCTAGACTCTAAAGCCAGATTAGTTTTAGGCCGCGTTGGCGAGGCCACAAAACCAGCTCAGCATCTTTTAGAAAGTATAGGTTTTCAGTATTTGGAGGAAGTAGACCCCTTTGATGGGGGACCCCACTATGGCTGCGCTACGGAAGAAATTTTAACAATCAAGTCCGCCACAAAATATCGTATTGGCGAATCTAAAGATGCGACCTTTTCAAATCTAGGGCTGATCGCCTGTGCCACCGGAGAATTTCGGGCCACGGTGGTTCCTTATGAATTGCGAGGACATGAAATAATGATTCCCGAAAAACACCGGAAAGCATTACAAGTAGAAAATGATGACGAAGTGATCATGGCTCCTTTTGATTATGATCGTCGAAAGGAACAAACGTGAAAACTCAAAACCTAAAATATATGGGTGATTTTATTAATGGTCGTTTTACTCTTGTCGAAAAAAGTGATGGTAGCTTTAAAGATGTCAGTCCCAGTGATTTAAATGACACGATTCTAGTGGTTCCTTTTAAAAGGGATCATATGGATGAAGCCTGTAAAGCGGCTCGTGAGGCCTATCTTCCATGGGCTCGAAAAACTTTGGAAGAGCGTCGTGGTTATCTTTTAAGACTGAAAGAAATTTTCGATAAGAACATCGATGAAATGGCCGAACTGATTGCACGTGATACAGGAAAACCTTTGTGGGAAACTTTAACCGAGGCAAAAGCGCTTTCCAGCAAAATTGATATCACACTTAATTTTTCGCTAAAAACAGTCGCCGATGAACATATTCCAAATGCACTTCCGCAAGTCGAGGGCGTTATTCGCTATAAACCTCGCGGTGTCATGGCTGTGATTGGGCCCTTTAATTTTCCGGCTCATTTACCCAACGGTCATATTATTCCTTCGCTCATTGCCGGAAATACGGTGGTGTACAAGCCGTCTGAGCAAACGCCAGCTGTGGGACAGTTTTACGCTCAGTTATTTGAAAAAGCAGAATTTCCAAAAGGTGTGTTTAATATGGTTCAGGGTGACGGCGAATCAGGCCGAAAGCTTGTCTTGAATGAAACAGTTGATGGAATTTTATTTACAGGTTCCTACGAAGTGGGCCTAAAAATTAAACAAGAAACGATTCATCACTACTGGAAAATATTAGCTCTGGAAATGGGCGGCAAGAATGCCACGATTGTCTGGGACGATACAGATATGGATAAGGCCATTTATGAAACTTTAGTCGGGGCTTTTATGAGCACTGGACAACGTTGTGCCTGCACCAGCCGAGTCATCGTTCATGATCGCATTGCGGATGAATTCACTGAAAAGTTTTATCAAGCGGCCAAAAAGCTATCGATTGGTCACTGGTCTGAAAATCCTTTTATGGGGCCTTTGATCAACGCCGGAGCGGTTGAAAAGTATGTGCGATTTCAAGAAATTGCCAATCGCGAAAATTGTGAAAATGTGATGCGGGGAAAATCTTTAGATTTAAAGCACAAGGGCTATTACGTAACCCCCAGCATTCATCTGGTGAAGAAATATGATCCTAATTCTGTTTATCAAAAAAGCGAAATATTTGGCCCGAATGTTGCGATCTACAGATCCTCTGATTTTTCAAAAGCTTTAGAAATTGTGAACTCTACAGGTTACGGGTTAGTGGCAGCGCTGTTCACCAAAAATCGTGAGCTTTTTGAGCAGGCCTTGCTGGAAGCTCGCGTCGGATTATTAAATTGGAATCGAACGACCAACGGAGCCAGCTCTCGATTGCCATTCGGTGGTATGGGAAAATCTGGAAACGACCGGCCCTCGGGTCATTTTGCCATACAGTATTGTACAGTTCCTGTTGCAAGCCTTGAAGATACAACAGGTTTTGATCCTACAAAGAATCTTCCGGGTGTGACTTTCGGGGTTGAAAAGTGAAAAAAAATTTGAAACTTCTTTTTGCAGCCATCGTATTGCTGCTTTTGACGTCAGCCGGTCTTGGTGCTTTTTTAGCTTTAAGATACACGCAAACTCCCGGCAGCCAAGAATCTAGGGCTGTGATTTTTGAAGTGACACCATCGATGTCATTTCAGTCCGTTGCGGCTGAGCTAAAAAAAGCTGGTGTCATCAATAACGCCAAGTTTTTTTACCTTTACGCTCGCGCCAGGGGGATGCGGTCCCTGTTAAGAGTTGGAGAATATGACTTAAATACCAACATGATCCCTGGCCAAGTGCTGGCGGTGATTACTTCAGGAAAAAGTCGAACAAAACCCTTTGTGGTTCCCGAAGGTCTTAATATATTTGAAATTTCAGAATTATTTGAAAAACAAGGCTTTGGCACCAGTGAAGAGTTCTTGAGTTTCGTCAAAGATAAAGAATTCGTTAAGTCCTTATTGGGTCAAGAGCACAACTCATTGGAAGGATATTTGTTTCCCGAGACCTATTTGATCACTAAATTTATGACAGCTCAAGATGTGATCACCGCCATGGTTCGTCGATTTCAATCAGTCTACAATGAAATTGGAAAACAGAATCAGCTTAAAAATTGGAGTCTTCATCAAATTGTCACTTTAGCTAGTATCGTTGAAAAAGAAACAGGCGCGCCGCAAGAGCGAAAAGTTATTTCTTCAGTGTTTCATAATCGTCTTAAAAAACAAATGCGTCTGCAAACAGATCCAACGATTATTTATGGAATTGCCGATCAAACCGGAGTTGTTCCTAATAATATTCATAAAAGTGATCTATTGAAACCATCACGGTACAATACCTACGTTATTGCTGGTCTTCCGCCAGGACCCATTTCTAATCCAGGTCGCGAAGCCTTGTTAGCGGCAATGAATCCTGATGCCACAGAATTTCTTTATTTTGTCAGTCACAACGATGGCACCCATGAGTTCACAAAAACCTACGAAGATCACAGTCGTGCGGTTCAAAAATTTCAAATGGATCCGAAAGCGCGCGAGGGCAAGTCATGGCGAGATTTAAAAAAAGCGAAATAATTTATTCGCGCTCCATGCGAACAAAAGTTCCCAGCGTTTCGTCATATCTAAAAATATTCATTCTGGCCTGCTGTTGTTCATCATAAGTGGGCGCCATAATATCCAAAAACCCATCGTTATCCACATCGGTCAGGACTAAGTTAGAAGCCTGACTGTGAAAGTTAAAAAAGCTATCTTGCGTTCCCTCTAAGGGGAATTGCATCCAAAATTCCATCGATTGAGCAACGTCCTTACTTTTATAAATCTCTATGGAAAGACCCTGTTTGGTTTTGATTTTAATCACAGTCACAAAAATTCCATTGGGATTTATTTGAGCCTGGCTTTTCGCAAGGACCAATCTTTCACGCGGCCATAAAAGGTCTTGGGCTTGCTCTCGCCACTTGGGTGCAAGTGCCACGACGAAAGTTAACAATAGAAGAGCCAAGAAGCTGATCTGCATGATTCTGTAGGGCTTGCTATTTACTGAATTCTCTATCATACCCATAAGTATGGACCAAAAAGAAATCTTTTACAAATTAGTTGAGGCTCGTCAATCGATCCGAAAATTTAAAAAAGATCTTCCTCCCAAAGAAACGCTGGATCGTATCCTGACCGCGGCTTTGCATGCACCCTCCGGTAAAAATCGCCAAAACTGGAAATTTTTTGTCGTCACAGGCGCCAAGCGCGATGCCTATTTAAAATATTCCCAAAAATCTTGGTTAGGCATCAAAGACGTCCTTCAGAAAACTCTCAAGCCCTCTTTGTATGATTTTACAGAAAGGTTTTTTTTCACCTTAGGTGAAGCGCCAGTGGTAATTTTTGCTTATTCGCACAACACCAGCGAAGAAAAATATTTAACCAGTGTCGGTAGTGTGTATATGGCGGTGGAAAACCTAAACCTTGCTTGCGTCGCCGAAGGTTTGGGATCCTGTACGATGGGGGCACCTTTAGAGATTAAAAAAGAAGTCGATCAATTTCTGGGCGTCACTGAATTAGAAGAATATAAAACCGGCGAGCTTGAGCTTCTTTGTGCAGTGGCCTTAGGCTATCCCGACCATGAACCCCCGAAGGCTCCGCGCAAGTTGGTCGGTCGAATCAATTGGTTATCTTAAAATTAAGGATTAGGCTCTAGTTTATAAACATAAAAACTGGGTTGTCCTTCCAATTTTAAAACTAATTTGTGCTTCTGAGAAACTTCCTGTGCGACGGCATCACCTTCTGTGACAAAAGCATAATCCGCTTTATATTTTCTAGCGATTGAAGACCATGATGAATAGTCTAATTGGGAATAGCTCCGCCCTGAATTGTCAAACCCCCCTAAATCATGAATTCTATTCTCCCACTCAGCAAAGGTGTCGGGCTGATAGGGGATGGCTTTAGTGTCAGCGATGATCGCTCTTCGGGACATAAATCGAAACCATTCGAAGTGCGGAGAGATAAGTATTAATTTGCCAGGTGGAACAGCCTCCTGAACAAATTGGCCAATTCGTTTTAAATTATCGTAAGGTGCACTTCTATAAAAATGTTCAGCAAAAAATAAACTAGTAGAAATGCAGATAAGACCTAAAAGTTTTAAAAAATTAAAACGCTGAAGCTCAAGAGTTGATAAGAAAATCAGAATCAAAATCAAAGAGGTCCAAAAAAAACTTACGACTAATTGGCCCTCAAGACCTGCATTCCTACTCATGATCCATGTTAAAAGCCCAGAAAAAGAAACGATCAAAATAAAAACATTCTTTATAGTAGACCTTTTCATTGCTTCAAAAGCCAGACAGGTCCCCCATAAAAAACCGACAATTGAAAAGGGCACTAATAAAGAAACTAATCGGTAGATATTAAAGCGGCGGGGAATCCAGGAGATACTTTCAATATTTAGAACATCCAAAGCGATACCAAGGTAAAGTCCGAAAATTATAAGACCGGCGATAAAGTAAAAAGGCGCAAAATGTTTTTTGTAACCTAAAAATGAAATTCCAAAACCGCTGGTTAAGAAAAGAACAGGAAAAAAGTTTTCAAATGGCCAAGAGGTCGCTAAACAATGATAGGGAATATATTTTTGACAGGCGGTTAAAAACACGTCTCCACCGCCCGCCAGACCTAAAACCTTAGCAATGGAAAATACAATGACCAGCGAACCCACGACACTCCAGCCAACTTTTTTAAAAGATCTGAAAACCAATGCGGCAACAAGAATTAATCCTGCCGAATGGGCCCCATGTTGAACATGAATCAATGTCGAAAAAAGTAAAAGAAAGCTGCACCAACGGTAGCGCCCCGTCATCCAGGCGACTAAAGCAAGGACGGCTAGGCTTCCACCTAAAGAGTGTGGCAGCGCCCAACCCCAAAGTGTAATTCCACTTCCCAGCAGACTATGTGGTCCGAGCGCAAGCAGAGGGGGTCCCGCTAAGGCCAACAAAGGCTTCTTTATCCACAGAAATATCCATGTGAAGAAAGTGGCCATAGCAAAGGCTGTCGCTAACCAATAAAGTAAATAAAATTCCGGCAAGTAACCAATTTTTTCTCCGAGGGCCGTAAAAAAATCAAAGAGCCAGTGCGGCTGTGGAGCTCCATGGGTGAACCAGTCGCCGACAAAAGCCGTAGGATCTGCCATCGAAATTCCTTTTGGCGAAAGAACCCACTGATCATTAACTCCAAAGTGATAACCAAAGCGCAGATAAAAAGTCACAATCGTCAAAATAAAAGTTGAAAAAAGCAAAAACGTATTAAAATATTTATGTTTTTCTAAACCAGAGATGTTCATTGCGTATTTGATCCTTCAGTAATTTAGCCATGACGGGCTTTTATTTGTTACGTAAATAAACACTGTAGCTTTCGCGTTGAATAATTTTCGTATAAAAGCCTGTTTGAAACAATGCTAACCTTAAAACATCCCCACTGAAAGTTTCGTCGGGATAATGAAAATTGATCCGCTCTTTGTCCGAAAAATCTATAAATTTGAAATCAAAAATAATGTCAGGCTGATGACTTACTTTCAAGTAATAGTCGGCATAAAATGGTCTTAGCCAGGAATAGGTTGGCAACGGATGCATAAAAAGAGATCTTGTGGCCGGAAGCTTAGAAGACATCAGATATCCCGCAGGAAAAGAGTCAAAGAAAAGAATCGAATTTCCAGCTTTGGCTAAAGAATTAATATCGGTTTGAATTTCATTTAACAAGCGATCCCGTGCTTCTGATGTCAATATTCCCGCATAGGGCCCCTCTTGGATTAAATGTCCCAGATTTTCGACAGAGTCATCACGGTAGACGAAACTATAACTCAGTCCCAATGTCGCGACATTTATTAATATAAGGTATAATATCGCCACCCGATTTTCAGCAGTTAAGAATTCTTTGAAAGCTAGTAATAAGACAAAAACTAAGGGATAAATGGCGGGATAAAATGTCATACTGCTGGTCGCCGTTAATACTAAAGAACCGATAAAGGCACTGATCACCAGGGGCAACAAAAACTTTACCCGCAGCGGAAAATCGGACTTGCGAGCTGACCACCAAGCGCAAAGGCATATAACCACCGCAAATTGGGACAGAAACCATAAATGCAGGTGGTTTGCAAAAATTGTCGTGGGGCGAGGGTTTGCTGAAAGGCAAAATGAGATGTAAAGAATTGTTAACCCTGTAAACAGCCATACTGAGCTTAATTTTTTCCACCGAGCAAAAAATATCCAAAAAGTCACAAAGGGGACAAGAATTTGAACGGGGGGTAAGGTTGAAAATAAAGTCTGAAAAGCATAAGTAATTTTTTCGAATCCGCCACCCGCGCCAGAGGCCCGTGAGAAGTTAAATGCCATTTCCAAGTTTTCTAATCCAGCTAATAGCAAGAGTGGCAAACTCAAAATCATAATTAATCCAAAGGTACAAGCCGAGGACAAGATTTTACGCAAGATTGTCCTGTCTTTAAAAAAGACAAGACAGGCGATCATATAAAAAATAACGACTGGAATGCACAAAGTTGGGTAGGACCACACGGATAAAGAAGCAAAGGCACCGCTTAAAATGCCGGCTGTTAACCTGGGATTTCTTAAGCTGATCGCAGACCAAATAAAGAAGCAGTTAATTCCTAAATACCCAATCGTGTTATAACTTAAACTTGGGATGCAAAAAGGGATGAATGTGATGAACAAAGTTGATAAAGCAAAACTTTGCAGTCGATCGCAGGTCGCTCGAAAATATCGATAAGCACTGTACGCCGTTAAGCCCGCAAAAATAAAATAAAGATGTCGGATCGCTAAAATAATTCCAGTCAATGATCCAAAGACAAATGAATAGAGCCATACAAAGGGCGCATAAAGCAAAGAAGCCGTTTGTTGAATATAAAGCTCGTTGAAGAAAGGTTTGCCACCGATCGAGGGCAAATAGGCCGAAGCTACATATTGTGCTTCATCAGTGACATCAGCGCCAAAAAAAATCCGGAAGTAACTCAAAACCCAGATGAGGATAAGACTTCCAAAAATAAGTTTTATGAAAAAATTTGAACGCAGGATAGCCTCAAAGTTTGTATGGTTTGACAAACGAGCTCGCATTTTACGAACTTATTTTTCTTATTTTCTGGTAGGAAACAATCTGTTCAGCTGGGTAATGAAGAACCTGCGGTCGGCCTAAAACTTGTTCGTAGATTCGTCCCACATATTGACCGATAACACCCAAGCAAATAATTTGAAAGCCACCAATCAGAGTGATCGCAGCCATTAAAGACGTCCAACCTGGAATCAACGGATAACCCATGAAGTGCTTCACTATAAATACGGATAGAAAAAGGAAAGAAATCAGACAAATGGCAACGCCCATAAAAGCCACAAAATAAATAGGTTTTTTTGAAAATGAGAAAAGAGCATCAATTGCAAAACCTAGCATTTTAATAAATGGGTATTTGGTTTCCCCGGAAAAGCGCTCGGCACGCGAGTAACTGACAAAAGTTCTTTTAAAACCCACCCAGACTACAATCCCGCGCCAGTAGGGGGACTGCTCTGGCAGCGAGCGCAGAACATCAAGAACCTTTTTTGAGATCAATCTAAAGTCCCCAACATTCGCTGGAAAATCTCCGCGAGCAAGTAAAGTCATTACTTTATAAAATATTTGTGCACTTGTTCTTTTAAACCAACTGTCAGTAGAACGGTCATCCCGCTGCCCAAGGACAACATCGAAGCCATTACGCCAAGCTTGCACCATGGCTGGAATCGACTCGGGGGGATCTTGCATATCGGCATCAATTGTTACACAGGCGTCACCTAAAGCATTATTCATCCCTGCTAACAAGGCAAGTTGATGACCAAAATTTCGACTGAGCCTAAGAACGCGCAGATCATAATTTAAATCAGAAGTCTTGTATTTGTGAACCTGCTCAACAGTGTTGTCTTTCGATCCATCATCAACAAAAAGAAGTTCAAAGCTTGGCAACTGTGGGGCTAAAATATTAAAACGGTGAATTATCTGATCAATGTTTGATCCTTCGTTGTAGCAAGGGATCACAATTGTTAAAATAGGATTAGACATATCTTTATTATTTCAAAAGGTCCTTCTAAACGCAAATTTTCTTCAATCAGGTCTGACTTTTGTCTCAAGAAAAAACTTCACGTAGCTCAGGAAAGCATTAGAGTTTACCATGTTTGTTGGAGTCTAGGCATGTTTTCAGCGCAAACTTATAAGTCAATTTTAAAAGCTCTTATCACTAAGAAAAGCCCCTATTATATTCAGTTTTATATTATTGGAAAATGCAATTTGATGTGCCGTCAGTGCAATATTGTCGAAACGAATTCGCGAATCGAAGCGATGGATATTCAACAAATTCGATCGACCGCAAAAAAGTTACGTAAAGTTGGAGCTGGAATTGTTTTGCTGACTGGCGGCGAGCCCTTTATGCGCGAAGATTTGCCAGAAATTGTTGAAGCTTTTACATCGCAAAAAATTAATGTCAGGCTTCAAACAGCAGGTTCAAAATATGCGACTGAAGATAAACTTCGCGCGTGCTACGAAGCTGGGGCCAGAGACATCAATGTTTCATTAGATTCTTTGGATCACAATACTTTCGACTATATTAACGCCGTCCCCGGCAGTAGTGAAAATGCGATCAACACAATCGAAAGAATTTCGCAGGTCTTCCGAAAAAAATCTGCCATTCTAAGTTTTGGAACCGTATTAAGTCGGTTTAATTATCGCGAAATCCCGGCAATATTGAAGTTTGCGGAAAGAATTGGCTGGCAGGTTTCCTTGGTTCCCGTGCATATTGCGACGGCTCAGGCACCAAAGGGTTTTCGCAGTTACGATCGCCATTTCAAGTTTGGTCCTGAACATTTTAAAATATTAGACGACTTAAAAGAAGAGCTACTTCTTTTAAAAAGAAATAAGGCACCGATTTTTGATTCTGAATGGTTTCTAGAAAGCTCGATTTCGTTCTTGAAAGGAAAGGGCCCAACTTGGCGGAATAAAGGAATTTGCGATAGTCCAAATCTTTATTTTGCTATCAGGCCGAACGGAGATTTTACGACCTGTTGTGATTACACTTTAGAAAAACCACCAAAGATTTACGAACAATCCTTTGTGACCCAATATAAAAGTGGTGCCATTGAAAATAGAACTGATGTCCAAAAAATTATTAAGAATTGCGGTGGTTGTCACTATGGAAGCTATCCAGAAGTGACACTTTCGGTAAGGGATCCAAAAGCCTTTATTGAGCGATCATTGATGGTTTTATTTTCAGGGGCGGGAAAGTTGTCAAAGGCCCCCGTCCAACAGGAATTTTTAGGTGAAATTGAAAAAATTAAAGCCCAATTTCCAAAAGTTTTCCCAAAAGAGTCTTGGTTAGACGAAGACTTAAGAGATGTTTTGCAAATCTGGAAAGACAAAGAAAGCCGACGTGAAATTTTGAAACAAGATGTACAGAATCGAAAGGACCAAGGTCGAGTCCGAGGAGTCGGTTCTGATATTTTAATTCCTGCGGAAAAGGGGACACCTCATGTCGACGAATCAAATTGAAGCCAAAGAGGCCGAGTTTCATGACTCTTGGGCCAGCCAAGAAGATATTGACGATATTTCTTTTCAGAAGGCTTTTCAGCCCTTCACAGCTCCTGAAAACTCACAAATCCTTCACTGGATGGGGAAGCTGAAGGGTCAAAAGATTTTAGAACTTGGAGCCGGATTGGGCGAAGCCTCCCTTTTTTTTGCAAGCCAAGGTGCCAAGGTGACAGCCACTGATATTTCGCCGGGGATGCTGGAGGTCGTTCGACAGCGCGCTCAAAAAGTCGGAGTCCACGTCGATTTGCAAGTCGTTTCGGCCAATGGCTTGACAGGAATAGCAGATAATTCATTCGACATGGTCTACGCCGCTAATCTTTTACATCATGTCAATATTGAAAAGTGTGTGCAGGAGGCCCACAGGATTTTAAAGCCTGGCGGAACAGCCTATTTTTGGGATCCATTACAATACAATCCAGTGATTAATATTTATCGAAGAATTGCCACACAAGTTCGAACCAGTGACGAACATCCGTTACGTAAGATTGATATCCAGTCAATTCGTCGGCAGTTTTCAGAGGTTGAGCTGAAACATTACTGGCTTTCTGCCATGGTCGTATTTTTGAAGTTTGTAATTATTGACCGATATAACCCTAACAAAGTTCGTTACTGGAAAAAAATATTATCAGATTATGAAGATTTAAAATGGCTGCGATTTTTTCATCAGATTGATCAGATCTTATTTATCCTTATCCCACCAATAAAATGGTGGGCTTGGAACGTTACAATTCGAGCCAAAAAATAATATCAATTAAACTTAAGAACAAGGTAGAAGTTATTTTCATCAAGAACTTCGACCCAAGGTTGTCGGGCCAACAACACGGTCCACGACCAAAGCTCTTGGCATGAGGAATCCCGAAGGAAAAGCTTATTAAAAATCAATGCCCTAGCTTTTAGCTCGAGCAGTCGGTTTCGCACCTGTGACAGGTCATTCATAAAATCTGTTTTTTCATATTTTAAAGCTTCCGATCCGCAAGAAATCTTACCCAGCAAGGGGTCGTTAAAAAAAGGTTGAAGGGCTTTCCGTGTATACGTGGTGTAAGACAAATAACCAGCATTAATATTTTTTCCATGGATCAAGGCTAAAAAATTTTGCGAAGGATCTTGCGCTGGAGCCATCGGAAGATTCAAAACTAGAGTATCAGGCGGCATTTTTTGAATGACATCTAATCCCTTCAAAGGCAAAAGTTGCCGGTAAGCTAAGGTTGGAATCCACCAAGTTTGATTCATCAGAGGACCCGTGACAGAAACCCAAAGGATAAGGAATAAAGGGATCCATCGGGATTTTGTAGGTAAGTTCCACGATGAACTACCAGTCACCTCATAAGCATATTGGAAACCCAGGAAAACTAAAATCAAAGCTGGAATGACAGCAAAGCGACCTGGCGTACGAGATAAAGAAAAAGGTAAAATGCCAGAAACCTCATTAAACAAAGGATTTTCAAATAGAGTTTGGCCCATCCATTGGACTTGTGCACCCAACGAAAGCCAGAAGCTTAAAATCGCAATTAAAAGAAGAGACAAGCGTAAAGAGTGAGTCCAGAAACCACGTCGAAAAAATGAAAAAACAGTTAACAGCAAGCACAAAAGATCAAATGGATTATAAGATTCATATTGAAGAAAAGGTTTAATTTTAAACCAGTCATAAAAAACATGGGTCATCCATGGCGTTATAGGGCTGATTAAATCTAAGTTATAAATTGTTCGGGGTTGATCCCAACTTTGGTAGTTTTTTTGTAAAACCGCCCAAAATGCAGGCCAATAAAGAGAACCAAAAAGCAGGAGTCCGGGACCCATCAAAAGTATTGTCGACTTTAAAAGGGATTGCCTAGAATTATTGGAACGGGCTTGAAGAAAAGAATAAATAAAAAGGCCGACCAAGGGAATAAATAGCAGTGGAATATTAAAAAAGGTTCCTGAGAAAACCGCACCCAGTGCCAAGCTTCGAACACAAATATTTCTATTGTTGGACCACTTAATGCTTAGGAAGACCCATAAAATAGTTTGAAATCCCCAAATATTAGAAAGCAAAGTAAAATGCTGAGTCGAGCGAACAAAATAATAACCACTGCACCAGACGAAAAGGGTGTAGCTGATTCGCCACAGATTTTCTTTAAATAAATTACCACTGACAAGCCAGGCTGAGAAAATGATAAATAGAATTTGAAGAAAGGCAAATAAATGGAACTGGCCTTGGGATCCAAGAAATGGAAAAGCGCAAGTCAGAATCATCGGCATTGGGCTATCATAGGTCGTCGACAAATCAAATCCATAGGGCGCTAAAAACTGTTTTCCAGTTAATTGGCCTTTCGGAATATTAGCACAATACCAACCCGGAGTAGCGGCGTGAGCGAACGGATCTCCGTACCCACCGGCCAAGTTATTAGAAAGATCCCAAAGTGGAAGAGTATGAAGAGCTGCTAAAATAAAAAGGAAAAGTAGGCTTCGCATTAAGCCGAGGCCACATTAGCCTTTACCAGTCCTTTGATAACAGATTGTGCGTGGGCTAAAACCGGCGCTAAAAGATTTTTATGACAACAAGGTTTTATCATGTCCCCGATCCAAGAGATCAGCGGAAGTTTCGTGTCACCGCAAGCACAGATTCGATCCGTAAGTTCAGCCGGAACCCCTGTTGCTAAACAAAATGGCGGGATATCTTTGGTCACTATGGCACCCGCACCCACTAAAGCGAAAGCGCCAATACGAACTCCGCATCGAATGATGGCACCGGCCCCTAATGAACATCCGTCTTCTAAAGCTGTCGAAGTGATTGTCCAATCTTTTCGACCGACGCGGGGATGCTGATCGTTTGTGAAGATCACTCCAGGGCCAATGAAACACCAGCGTGCAATCTCGACACCCTTATAAATATTTACACCATTTTGAATTCGTGAACCTTCGCCGATGGTCACATCAGCGTCGACATAGACATCTTTTCCGATCGATACGGAAGGTCCAAGGACGGCCCCTTTTCGAACATGGGCAAAATGCCAGACTTTAACATCATCTGAAAGCGTTGCATCTTGTTCAACGATGGCTGTAGGGTGAATGACGGGACTCATGCTTCCTCCGGAAAACGGTATTTATAAAAACCTATCGGGTACTATCTTCTTTAATAGAAGTCCTGAAGTTTAGATCGACCTAAGGCAAGCCTCATATGCGCAATGAGCTCACGAATAACAGAAAAGATGAGAAATCTGCAATGCAAACTAAACGTTCGTCCAAGAGGATAAAAACTCTAACTCACTTTAATTTAAAAATTTTTTCAAGATACAGTCTGGCTGTATATTTAAGCATTCGGGTGCCATCTCTGAACCAATGAACTTTGGATTCACGCTCTTCAACCCTCAGCGTGACGGGAACTTCTTTAATATCGCAATTCATTTGATGCAGACGAAAAATCAGTTCTGTCGTGAAGAAAAAGCCCCTTGATTTAATCGTCGGAAGTACTTTTTCGGCCAAAACTAAGGGCAAAAAAATTGTTCCTTGGGTATCCTTGTAGGGCAAGCCTAAAAAAATTCTTCGTAAGACCAAATATCCAAATGATAAAGCAGTCCTTTGGAAAGATCTTTTAACAACGCTATGAGGATGCCCTTTGGAGCCAATAACTATACTATTTTTATGCGGAGCCAGGGCCAAAAATGATGCAATATCTGACATTCGAAAAGGCAAATCCATTGCTGTTAAAAGAAACCAAGTATTTTCTTTTTGAAATTTTGTAAGTCCAAACTTTATTCCTTCAGCTAAAGCATTCCCATAGTCTCCGACGGGAAGATGAATAGCATAAATAGCCATTTCACCTGATTTTTTGCTAAGCTCATCGGCAATTTTCGAAGTGAGATCGCGACTTCCATTTTGGGCAATAATCAACCCTTTTATGAAATTGATTTTGGCTCCGTCAGATATTTCTTGTACTCTTGTTCGAAGCAAATGCTCTTCATTGTAAGCGGGTGCTATAAGAATGAAAGAAGGAACATCTTGCATAAAGATCATTTTATCTTCAGCCTGAAAAGCGTCAAATAAATAGTCTTAACACCGACCTTATTAAATTGATCGATCCTCAATCCGTTAATCTATTTTGATTCCTTAGTTTGATTGAATCGAACAACAGACGCCGTCTGAATAAATTCATTAAAAGTTAAAAATCGAGGACAAGTGATTTGTGGATTCTTTGGCCGTAGCTGGGCCAAAATTTTTTCTGCATTCTGAGCATAACCTGGACGGACGGGATTTAATGCTTGAGCCTCACAAAGATACATCAGCGACAAGTCAACTCGGCCCAGGGGTGCCATCGACAAGCCAAGGGCATTAAGAAAATTAGCTGAGTCGACATTTCGCTTCGGCATCCAGGCTTGAAATTCTGGATCAAAAAGCCAAGACTCTAGGGTCGCGACTTCCTTGTAACGACCCAGACGACCCAGTGTTGTTGCAATATTAGAGATAACAAGAATATCTTTAGGTTTTTGAAGACGCGCTTTCTCTAGCAAAGCTAAAGATTTTGAAGGATTGTTTTCATCGTCGCCATAATATTGGGCCAGTCCCATCAGTGCGCTGTGGGATTTGGGGTTTTGAGTCAGCATGGTTTCAAAAAATACTTTCGGATTTCGCCAAGTTTGCAAGCGTTGCCAACTAAGAGTCAAATAGCAAACAACCAAAAAAAATATCCCAAAAATAAAAACAACCGACGGAAGTTTTTTCGCGCAGCTTATTAAAAGTTCAACTAATAATAAAGAAAAAATAGCAACTGAAAAATAAATATAATGATTCGCCACTGTCGACATCTCTTGAAATGCAAAACTAATCAAACCTGATACTGGCAGCAAACAAAAGGCCCAAGATAAAAATAAAACAAAGAAGCGCCAATTTTTTGTGCGACAAGCAGCCCAGAAAAAAGTCGTCGTGACAGCAAAAAAAAGAAAAGACAAAGCCCACTGGCTGCCAAAATGACTTAGTAAATAGGCTGGTGACCGACCATAATCCACAGTAAGACCGAACGGCCAGATTATTTTCGACAAATAAAAGCCAAAGGTATCAAGGACCACAATCGATCTTTCCAAAGGGCTCAGTGGGGGCAGGGTAATCTCAGCCTGAGTCAAATAAGTGATGAGCGAAATCGCAAAAACCGGAAGGCACCAAAGAAGCATTTTTAAAGAATTTCTTTTCCACAAAAAGGGATCTTGTAAAAGACTTAAGGTAAAAACAACTAAAGGTAAGGCGGCAAGCTGCGGCTTACTTAATAAACTTAAAATAAAAAATATGCTGGCCAGCCAATAGCCTTTCCAATTTTCTATTCTAAAAAAGACCAACAGCGAGATAAGTCCAAAAAACGTAGCCAATAAATCCCGGCCACCGGAAATCCAGGCCACGGCATCGACCTGTAAAGGATGCAAGGCAAAAACGAGGGGCGCGAAGCAAAGAAGCCAGCCTGGTTTAAAATCTTTTTTTGAAAACCAAAGGCGAACTAATTCGTAAACTAAAAAAGTGTTCAGCAAATGCAATAAAAAATTAAAAATTCGGAAAGGCATTGACTGCCCACCACCGAAATTAAAAATAAGCTCCCAGATCGTATTTGTGACAGGGATATACATCCCAAAATAGGTGTGTCGCCAAAGCTCTAGCCACTGACCTTGAAGGAAATAAGGATTCAAGGTGATGTTATAATCATCGTCCCACGGAAGAAATGAAGCTGAAAATATTTGAAAATAGATCAAAATCAAAAGAAACAAGATCCCAGCAAACAAGATAAAATAAATTCGTCGTGGAGTTTTCATTCAGAAGCCGCTTTCAGATGGCGATTCGCAAGTTGAACAGCCGCTGCAGTTTCTAAAAAATCCTCAGGACTAGAAAAACGTGGACAGGTCGCGCCCGGATAACTTTTACGATAGGCCTTGATCACTACATCGACATTTTTTTCGATTTCTTTGTTATAAGGGTTGATCGTTTGGGCCTGGCAAAAATAAAGAATTGAAATATCAATTTGATTTAGAAAAAAAGCGGCAGCGCCCAAGCTGGTTAAAAAACTTGCCGATGCAATATGCCTCATTTTCAAAGCTCTTTTAAAACTTTCGGCAAAAATTAAAGGCTCCATCTTTGCAACTTCAAGATATTGGCCCATAAGGCCCAGGGCCGAGGCAATATTTGTTTTTGCAACAATATCGTCTGGCCTTTCTGCTAATGCATTTTTAAAATATTCTAATGACTTTGAATGGTCGCTGTTCTTAGAGGCGGTTCCTCCAAGACCTATAAAGGCTGAGTAAGAATGCGGATTTTTTTGCAGCATATCTTCAAAAAATATTTGTGATTCAATCCAAACATGAACTCTGTTCCAGCTGACCAATGACCAGACGATCGCCAACGAAACAAAGCTTAACCGCAAAAGGTTTTTTTTATGAGCCAGCTTGTTCAATAGTTGAAGACTTAGTAAAGCCATGAACGCTAGCGAGAAATAAATATAATGGTCCGTCGTTGTCGAAATTTCTTGATAAGCAAAGTCAATGATTCCTGAAATCGGTAACATGCACAGAACCCAAGCTATAAAGAGCCCAGCACCGTTGACATCTTTTTTCTTGAAGGCCAGGAAGCAAAAAAAACAGACCAGAGCTAAAAACAGAACCATGGGAAACCATTGGGTCGACAGATGGGCCAAAAGATATTGAGGTGTCCTGCCATAATCAACGGCTAAATGAAAAGGGGCTAGCAATTTCAGCCAGTAGAATCCAAAGCTGTCCAGAATCACTATCGGACGCTCCCAAAGCTCGATCGGTTTTAAAAGTACTTCTTTTTGATCATTAAACGTCAGGGCCGCGATTCCAATCACGGGCCAGCTCCAAACAAACATCTGCAGCGCTGTTTTTTTCCATAGTTTAGAATCCAGAATGATCTGTAAAATAAAAATAACCAAAGGCAGTGATGCAACCTGGGGTTTGCTTAAAAGACTGCAAACAAAAAGCAAGCCTCCGAAGACAAAGCCTTTCCAATTTCGAATTTGAAAATAACAAAGCAGCGCCAGAAATCCGAAGGTGGTGGAAAGAAGATCTCGGCCGCCAGAAATCCAAGCCACGGTCTCGACTTGCAAGGGATGAAAAGCAAAAAGCGCGAGTCCTGCAAAACAAAGCCAAAACGGCTGAATTTTTTGTTCTTTCATCCACCATTTTAAAATCGAGTAAAGAAGCACGACATTTGTGAAATGCAAAAGCAGGTTAAAAGCTCGGAAGGGCCAAGCACTGCCTTTAAAAATATAATAAAGTCCCGCCCACACAGAGCTAGTAACAGGAATGTACATGCCGTAATAAGAACGGCTCCATAAATCTTTCCAAGCGCCTAACTTATAATACAGGTTCAAGGTGATGTTATAATCATCATCCCAAGGTAAAAAATCAGCGCCCAGGCTTTGAAAATAAATACCAATAAGGGCCCCGGCAAAGACCAGCAGGGTCAGGGTCACGATGTGACGATGATTTTTCATCTTTTAATGGTAGGTGACGTTCAAAAAAAGAGGTATCCCAAAGCGAAATTGGCGGTTTTACCCCTGCCTTAAGGCGAGCCTGTTTAAAAGCCCTCCTCCTCATAGTTAAAACCCTGTAAAAACAGCTCTTTTGGGGAATACTAGTAGGCGAAGATATTCCCCTCTGATATAGAAATTTACATCCATGAACCACGTCTTGAACGCGCTTAAAAAAAATCCTTTCGTATTAGCTCCGATGGCGGGAATCACCGACCATGCGTTTCGAAGTTATATGAAATCTTTAAATGCTGGCGTCGTTGTGACGGAATTGGTCAGCGCGACAGGTCTTGATTATGGCAGCCCAAAAACTTTGCGACTGACCAGTTTTGATGAAACGCAAAGACCCGTGGGGGTCCAGCTTTTTGGGGAGGATCCTGAAACTCTGGCCAAGGCCGCAAAATTTATTGAATCTCAAGGAGCTGATTTCGTCGATTTAAACTTTGGCTGCCCGGTCCCCAAAGTCGTGAAAAAAGGGGCTGGATCGGCCGTTTTAAAGGACCTCGTCGCACTTCAGCGTATTTTGTCCACCGTTAAAGCCAATTTAAAAATTCCACTGACAATCAAAATTCGAACGGGTTGGGATGCAAACTCTAGAAATGCCGATGAGGTTTGTAATATCGCATTCAATGAGGGCATCACCTGGGTTGCGATTCACGGCAGGACCAGAGCTCAGGGTTATTCAGGTGAAGCTGATTGGGATTTTATATCGGAAGTGAAGGCCAAAACAAAAATTGCGGTTTTAGGGAACGGGGATATTCAATCTGGGCCCCAAGCTGTCGCGCGATTAAAAACTTCTGGCTGTGATGGGGTATTGATTGGTCGGGGTTGCCTTAAAAATCCGCTGATTTTTGATCAAGCCTACCGTTTATGGAAAGGCGAGCCCGTGGATTTAGTAAAACGGAACCTCGCATTTCAATTTATGCGGCTGAAAGAGTATATCGTAGCGCATTGTGAGCCTCACTTACAGAGCATCCAACTAAGAAAGTTTGCAGCTTGGTATTCCTCGGGGTATCCTGGTGCCGCTCAATTCAGAAAATCGGTATTTCAAATTCAATCGACGGACGAACTTATGTTAGCCGCGTACGAATTTTTTAATCGCGTCGATCAAATGGAGCCCGAAGACACGTCCCAGGAAGCATTTTTAATGGGCGGACACGGATAATAAAAATTTAAATAGTAAAAACAGCGAAGGAAGAAACATGTTTAACGCAGATAAGATTCGAAATATTGCCATTATTGCTCACGTCGATCACGGCAAAACAACATTGGTCGATCACTTAATTAGACAAGCCGGAACATTCCGTGACAATCAGCACGTCGACGAACGTTTGATGGATTCAATGGATCTTGAAAAAGAGCGTGGCATCACCATCGCTGCGAAAAACGCTTCTTACATGTACAAAGATTATAAAATTAATATCGTCGATACTCCGGGGCATAGTGACTTCGGTGGAGAAGTCGAACGTATTTTGAATATGGTTGATGGCTGTTTGTTGCTTGTGGATGCTTCTGAAGGTCCGTTGCCACAAACGCGTTTCGTTTTGAAAAAAGCTTTAGAACAAAATATTAAAGTCATTGTTTGTATAAATAAAATTGATCGCTCAGATGCACGAATTCAAGAAGTTCATAATGAAGTGTTTGATCTTTTTATTGATTTGGACGCGACCGAAGAACAGTGTGATTTTAAAACAATCTACGCGATTGCCCGAGAAGGAATGGCAACATTGGATCCTGCCGTGAACACAGGAAATCTAACTTGCTTGTACGACTCAATTATCGAGCTCGTTCCACCACCTAAAATTGAAGTTGATCATCCCCTGCAGCTGATGGTTTCTAATATCAGTTACAATGATTACGTCGGCCGTTTAGCGATTGGCCGCCTGCGCGCAGGAACCATCAAAGTGGGCGATGAAGTGGCTGTGATTCAAGATAAAGGTCAGCAAAAGAAATTAAAAGTCAGTGCCCTTTTTCAATATTATGTGAACAACCAAGTTCCTGTGACTGAAATTACGGCCGGCGACATCGCTATCATCGCGGGTCTGGAAGATTTCACGATTGGCGATACAATCACGAATCCGTTAGATCCTCGTCCATTGAAGCGAATCGCTGTGGAAGAGCCTACGGTGGGAATGATTTTTTCGGTGAATAACGGATCTTTTGCCGGCCAAGACGGCAAAAACGTCACTTCTCGTAAGATCTTAGAGCGTTTAGAGAAAGAACTTCTGCACAACGTGGCGATTCGGGTTGAAAAAACTGATAACACAGATTCTTTCAAAGTCATCGGTCGTGGTGAACTTCAATTGGGTGTTTTGATTGAACAAATGCGACGTGAAGGCTTCGAGCTTTTAGTTTCTAAGCCACAGGTAATTTTCAAAAATATCGACGGTAAGAAATTAGAGCCCATGGAAATTGCCGTCATCGATATTGAAGACAGTTTTGTTGGCGCTGTGACTGAAAAACTGGGCGTCCGAAAAGGAATCATGATGAACATGGTTCAAAAAGGGTCAGGCCGAACTCGTTTGGAATTCAGAATTCCTTCTCGGGGATTGATCGGCTACAGATCTGAGTTCTTAACGGACACTCGCGGAACGGGCTTACTGAACACTCAGTTTGATGGTTGGGATGAATATAAGGGCGATATTTTCTCGCGAACCACCGGCGCTATGATTTCAGATCGTAAGGGCATGGCAACAGCTTATGCTATTTGGAATCTGCAAGAGCGCGGAATTATGTTTGTGACTCATAGCCAAGAAGTTTATGAAGGTATGATTGTTGGCGAACATGCTAAAGAAAACGATCTAGAAGTGAATATCACTCGCGAGAAAAAATTAACTAACGTTCGTGCTTCCGGCAGTGATGAAGCAATTCGCCTCGTTCCCGTGCGTCCAACGACTTTGGAAAAAGCTATGGAATGGATTCGCGACGACGAGTTGATCGAAGTCACTCCAAGCCATATCCGTCTTCGTTGTCGTGAATTAAATCCGCACAACCGAGGCAAAAAGGCATCTAAAGCTGAATGATAAGACCTGCCGTCATCCAAGCTAAAAATTTGGTGAAAAAATACGGCGACAAAAATGTCGTCGACGGCATCAGCTTCGAAGTTTACAAAGGCGAATGTTTTGGAATTCTTGGCCCTAATGGGGCCGGAAAATCCACCACCATGAAACTGATGTACTGCAGTGCTTTGCTAACCAGCGGCGAACTGTATGTTCTGGATCTCAACGTCAAGAAAAACTACCGCGAAATTAAATCTCGAATTGGCGTCGTTCCTCAAGATGAAGGATTGGATCCAGATTTAAGTGTGTTTGAAAATCTATTGGTTTTTGCAGGCTATCATGACATTGCACCCAAAGAAGCCATTCACCGGGCCAAGACCTTACTGCGCACGATGCATTTGGATGAATACAGCGACCGCGCCATTGAAACTCTCAGTGGTGGAATGAAAAGAAGGCTTGCGATTGCGCGAGGCCTTTTAAATAATCCAGATTTGCTGATTTTAGATGAACCAACAACGGGTCTTGATCCTCAAGCACGAATTTGGATTTGGGATTTTTTTTCTAAACTTAAAAAAGAACAATCTACTTTGGTCTTAACAACTCATTATATGGAAGAAGCCGAAGCCATCTGCGATCGCATTGCGATTATCGACCATGGAAAAATTTTAGCTATAGGCGCCCCAAAAGATTTAATTCGACAAGAGATTGGCCGCGAAGTGGTTGAATTTGAAACCAATCCCGTCGATTTAAATTATTACTTGGGCCGCTTGAAATCTTCGGGCTATCAATACCAGGTCATTAGAAACACCGTAAATATTTTGATTCAAGACGGCCAGGATGGACGTAAAGCCATCGAGATGGTGTCTGGCGATCGCATCACCATTCGCCGGCCTACGCTGAATGATCTTTTCTTAAAGCTCGCGGGCCATGAATTGCGAGACGAAGCATGACATTCAGCGAACTTTTCAAAGCTCCGAAAGTGAGTGCTAGCTTTATCAAGGTTTGGCAAAGAAATTTTCTGCAATTCAGAAAAACGTGGATGGTGTCAGCCGTTTGGATTGTGCTGGAGCCTTTGATGTATTTGGGCGGATTTGGATTTGGCCTAGGTGCATTTGTGAATAATATGAACGGTCTGTCGTTTTTAGAATTCTTTTTCCCAGGACTGCTTTGTACCACGGCGATGTTTGTCGCATTTTTTGAAGGCACTTATTCTAACTACAGCAAACTGACGTATCAAAAAATTTATTCAAGCATCATGATGACCCGAGTGGGCCCTGAAGAGATCGTCTTTGGAGAAATTATATGGGCCGCAAGCAAGGGTTTTTTGGGAGTTTGTGGAGTCACTGTCGTCGCAGCTTTTTTTGGTTTAATCGACTCACCGATGATTTTTGTTGCGCTGCCAGTTTTATTTTTGGTGTCGTTTTTATTCTCTTGCATCGCCATGATCATAACTTCTTTTGCAAAAAGTTATGATTCTTTTATCTATGGAACCTCGGGCTTTATAATTCCCATGACTTTAATTTGCGGCGTTTATTTTCCAAATGAAAAATTGCCGACAGTCCTAAGATATTTTACTTATTTATTGCCGCTGACTCATGCTGTGGCCGCGGTGCGGGGCCTCTTAGTCAAAGGTTTCACCGAGCAGTTCGCAATTCACTTAGTTATTTTATTAGCCATGAGCTGGGTCACAATGAATATTGCCATGATTAGAATCCGGCAAAGACTACTGAAGTAAACGCGCCCTCGCCATCTGCGTCCATGTGAAAGCTCCTTATCCTGGTTGAAAGTCCAATTCCCGTCACCGGTCCCTAGACTTTTTTTGAACACGTTGGAAGCTGCTGCATTTAAAGATTTCTAACTTTTGTAACAATGATCAAAATAAAAATAATGATCGTTAAAACTGCTTTAGTAATCATTAACACACGACGATAACGTAAATAACTGTGTTTACGCACCGGACACCTTCCTTTTTCTCGGACAAGGTTTCCACCAAAAGCGAAAATGGCGAAGGCTGTTTTCGCTTTTGCATTTTTAGGGCCGTCAGTGAGGGGCATTTCGAAATTTTATTTCTGTAAGAAAAAATGAGAGAGCGTAAAATCTAAAGCATCGGTTCCGGATTGAACCTGCCATTTTGGTGAATAACCAATTTTTTCGATTTGACGATTGTCATCGTAATGAGCCCCTTGAGTTGGAATTCGAATCAATATATGACTGTTGGGTAAATAAAGTTCACCCACATTTCCGTATTGCACCACCCCTGTTGTCGACTCTCCCACTGTTTGAATGGCGGGTAAACTTTCAAGTGCTTCTAACGTCAGTTCACAAGAAGATCCGCAATTTTTATCGATCAATACGTAAACTGGAAATGAAATCGCGTGGCTAAGGTCGGCCTTATCTTCACCAAGATTTTCAATTTCTAAAGGCGGGATGAGCCTGTCGACAGCCTTCTTTTGGTAGTTCACCAGCGAAAGATAATTATTTTTTATATAATCTGGAGCGGCTTGGCCCATCGAATTTAAATTCTGTAGCTGCAGCCAAGATACGTTTGCTAACAGGGCCCATGCGCTGGGGGTTCGTCGTCGATAAATCTGTTTTTGTGGCGAAGGAAGTGATTGGGAATTGCCTAAGCCATAAAGAATTCGACTCATCTCAAGACCTTTTGTTAAGTCGCCGCCAGGATTTCTGCGCATATCAATGATGAAAGGCTTACTTTCTTTGACAAGAATTTGAACCGTTTCAATGAAGCCATCCCAGTCTGGCGATCCTGACGCACTCATTTTTTGAATGGCTAGAACGGGTGCGGTTTTATTGCTCACAGGCTTTGTCGACAGAGACCAAGTTTGATTATTACTGCCATAACCACTATTCACGCCCACAGTTGGCAACGGCCAGGTTCGGCGGCAAGTCTGACTTTCAATATGAACGGTCAAATGATAATCGTTAACTTGCTCCGTTAAATCTGCAATTCGATTGCAAAGGTCTTCCGATGTTAATATTTCTTGCGTTTGTTTCAAGCTTCTAAGGCCAGCTACGAGTTTTTCATATTGATGATCTGGGAGAATATTTTTGCCGCCATAAGCGCTATCTAATGTAAAAAGAAGAATTTCTAAATCACTCCGTATATTTTCGGGAGTCAGTTTTGCAATACTTTTAAGAGGAACATCTTGAAATAGAAGAATATCGCTACCCATCGCAAAGGGTGTCAAAAATATCGTCGTATATATCAATATTACAAAATTTAGAGTTCTAAACCTGCGCATTGAAAGCTCCGCCCTGGTCATTCTTCGCATAAGGGTACCGCAAAGGTCATGCCACGAGAGTCTTTAACGGCTTTAATTACTCGTCTAAGTCCGTAGACTCAAAAGGATCTTCGGTGTCAGTAGGGGAGGAGGTAGGTTCAGCTTGATTCAGCAGCTCGGGTGTAAATAATGACGGCACTTGCAACATCGCTGCCTCATAAGTTGCAGGATCGATTCTTTCGTATTGAACCATATCGCCTAAGATTTTTCGGATGCGGTTTTCTGCGAAATGAGTCAGATTTTTTTTCTGAAACGAAGCTGAATATTTTTTTGGATTGGGCAGAAGCATCGCTAAAAAAGCGGACTCGGCGGCTGTTAAGTCCCGGGCTGATTTTTTAAAATAGTGCCTTGAAGCGGGCTCGATGCCATAGAGGTTGTTTCCAAATTCAATGACGTTCAGATACTTCTCTAAGATCTCATTCTTTGTTAGGTCTTTTTCCAGCTTCAGGGTGATCAAGCCTTCTAAGGCTTTTCTGAGCAAGGTTTTTTCTTTAGCCAAAAACAAATTCTTTGCTAGTTGCTGAGTGATCGTCGACCCGCCGCGAATGTATCGACCTTTTTCCATATTTTCGCGCGCACTTTTTTCAATGGATTTCCAATCAAACCCGTGATGTTGAAAAAAAGCGGAGTCTTCTGTCAGGATGACCGTTTTTTTAAGCACGCTAGAAATTTGCTGTAGGGGAATATAGTCTTTGCTCTTAGGACACAGGTACACTTGATTCATTGTAGAGGTGATGCAACTATGCAGCTCTTTAGTCGAAGGAATTTTTGAATAAATATAAAAAACTCCGGATAAAATAAGGATCGGAATTAAAAGAAGGATCGCAATCAGGAATTTAACACTGCCATGGATTTTCATATTAAGTTTTTAACAAACCCTGGGCTTTGATCCAAGCAACACTTGCAGAAATCGCAAGTTTTGCAGGTCGTGGCTGGAGGCCCAGGATTTTTTTAGCTTTTGCATTATCAAAATAATGATAAAGGGTCGAACTCCATGCATTTTCAACACTGAGGCTAGCGGATCGTCCCATCGAATGCTTGAAGTCTCCCCACCGGCCGAGTCCAAAAATAACGCTATTTGGAATGCCAATCGACGGCGGTTTTGCGCCAGCCTCAAGCGCGATCAAAGAAAATAAATCTTTGATCAATAAATTCTCGCCAGAAAGAATGAATCTTTCGCCAGTATGGCGGTCTTTCCAGGCAGTCATAATTCCTGTGATGGCGTCTTCGACAGCAATGACGTTCACGCCGCCATGGGTGTAAAATGGAAACTTGCCTTGCGCCACTTTAAGCTGAGTTTTACGGCTGCCTTTTTTTGAATCTCCCGGTCCGTACATTGTGCTGGGATTTAAAATCACAGCTTCAATCGTGCCTTTTTCATGAGCCTGGATCACCAATTTTTCGGCTTCATGTTTTGTATCAAAATAGCCAAGATGCAAATGCGAAATATTATAGGCCGAATTTTCATTTAAAATTTGAGTGGGTTTGAATCCTGCGCCAATAGCGACCACAGAAGACAAGTACACGAAGTCCTTAATGCCCTTTTCTTGACAGGCTTTTAAGATATTTTGAGTTCCACCAATATTCACTTGCTCCATCAGGGGCCTTTGCCATTTTTGATAACCAATCACTCCGGCTAAATGAAAAACCGTTTCAATGCCGTCCAGAGCTTTAAAAACAGATTCGTAATTAGTGACATCACCGATAAATTTTTCAAAAGTTAAACTGGCTAAATCTGAAAGGTCACTTTTTTCTCGAGCTAAAATCCGAACCTTCAATCCCTGCTGAAGAAGGCTTCGAACAACCCAGCCACCTAAAAAACCATTGGCACCCGTCACTAGTACCATCGGCCATCCTTCCAACGAAAAAATCTATTTATACAAAGACAGCTTAAATAACCAATTAAAATTCCAAGGAAAGCGCCAAAAAGCACATCTGAAGGATAGTGAACTCCGTTGTAAACACGACTATAGGCCACCAGGGACGCAATCATAAAAGTCGGCCAAGATAATTGCGGAACAAAATAACTTGAATAGGTAGCTAGGGCGAAAAGGTTACTGGCATGATTGGAAGGAAAGCTAAAACCACCATAGGCAGATCGAACGGTGACACCGACGTCTGCAGTATCTCCGGGCCGCGGTCGACCGACTGCTTTTTTAATTTGCCCACCGGTGAAATCAGTCAGCCCTAGACAAAGGATAAGACCTAAAAAAATCCAAAGGCCTTTTTTTTTGTAATGCCAAAGGAATAAACCTAAAAAAAGAGGGACGACCAACAGTGCAAAATAAGGTGATTTATGAAGATCTGTGACAGCTGGGAAAAATAAATCCAACCAATGGGTCGAGCCCAAAGTGTTGATCAGATAAAGTAGACTGCGATCTAAATTCCCCATCTTTTAGAAAGTAGAGTTGATCTCGTACAAAGTCCAGGTGTTATGCGCTGATGTCTATGGCACAATAAATTCACCATGAGTAAATCAACTTGGCTTGGTCTTTTAATTGGTCTTGGCGCTATCCTTTTAGGAAATCTTCTAGAGGGTGGTCACATCGAATCATTGATGCAAGGAACCGCCTTTATTATTGTGTTGGGTGGAACTATTGGTGCTGTCATGGTTTCAAATCCAGGTCGCGATTTAAGATTGGCAATAAGTCTTGGTAAAGCTGCTTTTCGAGAAGACAGCGACGAGCCCACAATAGAAAATATAAAAGATATCGTCGAATGCTCAAAGGTTGCAAAAAAAGACAGTGTCGTTGCCGTTGAAAATCTGATCAAAGGCTTTAACGATCCTTTTCTAAAAAGAATCGTTAGAAATATTGTTGATGGGATCGACACGCAAGTGATTCGAGATACTTTTGAAGTTGAAATTCAATCGGAAGAAGATCGTCTTAATGCGGGAGCTAAAGTTTGGGCCGATGCCGGTGGATTTTCACCCACCATTGGAATTATTGGCGCGGTTTTAGGTTTGATCCATATCATGGGTAATTTAAGTGATACATCGAAGTTGGGTGGCGGAATTGCCGTGGCCTTTGTGGCTACGATTTATGGAGTGTCATTTGCGAACCTGATTTTCCTACCAATGGGGTTTAAAATAAAGAAAAAAATCCAGCACAGGATTCATAATCGTTATTTAGTGTTAGAAGGCGCTCTGCTGATCAATCAGGGGTTACCAGCGGTGATTGTTGATCAAAAGCTAAAAGCCTATCTTGAACAAGATTATCAGAAAGATCTTTAATGGCAGCTCGTAAGCACCGTCACGAAGAGCCAGAAAATCATGAGCGTTGGCTGGTGTCTTATGCGGACTTTATCACTCTGCTTTTTGCGTTTTTTGTTGTGATGTATGCGACGTCGAACAACAACGAAGATAAACAAAAAAAATTCGAAGACTCAGTCCGAAAAAATTTAAAGCTGGCCTACGTCGGGCAAGGAAGTGGCGAAGGCCAAGCCTCTGCCCAGGTATCAGGGGCCGAAGCCTTTGTTCCGGAGCTTGCACATCCTATCGAGGGATTTCCAAAGCAGGGCGGCGCCGAAGAAGTGCAAGATTACATCGGTCGAAAATTAAATAAATCCTTAGAGGGAACAGAAAAAGAAGCTGTTTCAAAAGTTCATCATGATTTGATCGGTGCTCGTATCGCATTGGCGGCCTCAACTTTTTTTCCTATTGGTTCTAATAAACTAAAATTATCGTCGTTAAAAACCCTGGATAAGGTTGCCGAAATTTTAAAGGAAACTAATCGTAAAGTAATTATCGAAGGTCATACGGACGACACACCGATTGTTAGCGATAAAATCGATAGCAACTGGGAACTAGGAAGTCTTCGCGCAACAAGTGTTGTTAGATATTTGATAAAATACCATCAAATAGATCCTGCCAGATTAGCTGCCATTTCGTATGCTGATCAAAAGCCTTTGGTGGCCAATGACTCTGAAGCCAACCGCGCTAAAAACCGCCGTATTGAAATCTTGATCGTGACGAATGAAAAATAAGCGATAAATAAAAAAGAGCCCTTTCGAGGCTCTTTTTTTAAGCATTTAAATTTTTTTTAAAATTATTTCCGAATGATCTTTACGTGCTTCATAACAATCGGCTCGAAAGGTCGGTTGTCAGGACTAGCCTTAGCTTTTGAAATCGCATCAACAACATCCATGCCTTCAATCACTTCACCGAAGACCGCGTGTTTTCCGTCCAACCAAGGTGTATCAATCACAGTGATAAAGAACTGGCTGCCGTTGGTGTTGCGACCAGAATTAGCCATCGATAAAACACCGCGCTTATTTTTTAAATCAGGTCCAAATTCGTCGTCGAATTTATATCCTGGATCGCCCGTGCCCGTGCCCAATGGATCTCCACCTTGGATCATAAAATCAGGAATGACCCGGTGAAAAATCAAACCATCATAAAATGGCTTTTTTACTTTTTTTCCAGTTTTTGGCTCGGTCCACTCTTTAGTACCTTCAGCTAAGCCAACGAAATTGGCGACAGTCTTAGGTGCCTTTTCGTTTTCAAGTCGAATTTTAAAATTTCCCATGGTGGTTTCGAATTCTGCGATCATCTCTTTTCCTTTTTTCTCAAGTTTATCTGTTTTTAGATCAGCTTTTTTAATTTCGGATTTGGCACTTTCTTTTGCTTCTGAGTGAAAGCTAAAGGCCACTAGCGCAAACGCAAAAAGATAAATCCAAAGTACCTTTTTTATTAGACCCTTTTGTTCAGACAAAAAATCCTCCTCGAAAATGTTCATGAACCTCTAGCAGTTATCCTGTGGACCTGCGAGGGTCAAGTTGATTGAGTAGCTTAGTATTTTCTGAAATCAAGGCCAGCATATCCGTCTTCAGTTCGTTTGTGGACTTTTTAAATAGTGCGGCAAGAACTTGAATATAGTCAGCTTTTCTTGCTAGGTCGGAATGACCCTCAGAGCTGATCAGGTGCAAAAACTGCTCTTTCAGACGCAACTCTGAATAATTCTTAGATAAAATCATGGTCCCTGGAATCAGTTTCAGCATCTGAACAGTCGATGAAGATCCCTTGAAAACAATCTTATTTGTTAATAAATACGTCTGCGCAAAAAGCTCAATATCTAACATTCCACCTTCAGAATATTTTAAATCCAAATCTGCTGGTTTTATCAATTGCTGCCGAATGTGGCCAAATTGCTTCATCGCTTGGGCATCAATATCTACAGAATAACAAGCCTCTCTGATGGAATCAGCATCCCATAAAATTCCGCGACTTCTTAGATAGGCTTGGCGCTCCCAGGGTTCAGAAGTCGTTTTTAGATAATTTATTAACTCCTGCTTCTGGACGATCAAAGGGCCGGCTTTTCCAGAAGGTTTTAATCTCATATCTACAGCATATAAAGAGCCCCCTTTATGAGGCTCTGTCAGTCTAGAAATAATTCGACGAGCGAGCTTAAAATGTTTTTCCTGAGGTTCGCCTTCAAGAACAAAAATAAAATCCAGATCTGATTGAAAACCTAACTCTTGTCCGCCCCATTTTCCCAAAGCTAAAATTTGTAAATCCGTTGCCTTTAAAGCGCGCAAAAGTTCGATCACAATTTCATCAGCGACAGAGGTTAAATTTTGGCAAACAGTCAAAATATTTTGAGTCTTAAAAAAATCAGTGCCTTGAATAATCTCGGTCAGGAGACGCTTTTCTAAAAGCTGCTCAAGTAACAAATCAAATTCTTGTCGTTGAAGATCCTGCGTGCGGTAAACAAAAGAATCTAACAGTTCGGGCCGCCGGCAAAGAATCTGAGATAAATACGGCGAATGCCCAAAAAGCCAAGCCAAGTCTTCGGCCAGCTTAGTTTCACGGGCTAACAAACTGAAAAGACCACTTTTAGCGCGAACAGCGTTGATAAACTCTTTTAGAAAAGAGATGGCTAAGGCGCGGTCGCCGCTGGTCTTTATCAAGGCTTGCGAAAAATTTTGAACAAAGATTTGTCGTGTTTTTTGATCACGATCTTTTTGGCGTGATAACAGGGGAATCTCTAGCACTTGTTGAAACTCAATAGCTAAGTTCATTTTATCGACGACTTCAATAGATCCCAATAATCCTGAAACCATCAACGACGAAGTGGCTAGATCTTTTTCTAAACCCTCCAGGGCAATTGAAATATGTTTTGGGAAGGACCCTGATTTTTGGATAAAATGGGTCTGCTGATCTTCTTGGGCTTGCACATAGTTTTCAAGAAATCTGAGGCGCCAATAAAGGTTTTTAAAAAACAAAATTTCTTGGGATGGCAGAATTTTTTCGGAATCGATTTTATCAAAAGCCAAAGAAGTGTTGGTCAGCTGCAAGCTTGGATTTTTTCCGCCATGAATCACCTGTAAAGAATTGATAAAAAGTTCGATATCGCGAATTCCCCCAGGAACCAGTTTTAAATTTATTTGTCCATCCTGAGTACGAACCGCTTTTTGAATTTTTTCACGCAGACCTTTAAGGTCTTCGAACAAAGAATAATCCAAATGCTTGCGATAGATAAATCTTTTTAAGAAAGGTTCCAGTTGATTTTTAATTTCGACAGAGCCGGTAATATAACGGCAGCGAACAAAGGCAATACGTTCCCAAGTTTCCCCGTAATTTCCATAGTAATCCATCATCTGATCAATGGTCGGAGCCAGGGGGGATGTTTTGCCGCCCGGGCGCAAATCCAAATCACATCTAAAAAGAAAACCCAGTTGCGTCGTTTGTGAAATGGCTTGTTGGAATTCTCGGACTTGTTTCAGGATTTCATTTGAATGTTCGCGGGCGACAAAAATAAGATCCACGTCAGAGCTTAAATTAAGTTCCTGCGATCCCAGTTTCCCCATTGCAAAAACCGCAAGATCCTCATTTTTACAAAACTTTTGAAAAACTTTTTGGATGACTTGATCGGCGATTTCACTCCAGGACCAGCAGACATCATAAGCAGACGCTCGATTCATCACGGTCGCTAAAGAGCACTCAAGCCAACCTTTGTGGCGCAGGTCAAATAAGGCATCTTGTCCTAATTTATTTTGATAAGGATTTCCCAGCGGAAGTTGCTGGGCTTGCAATTCATCTTGGGTGTACGATTTAAGGTCGGGAACCTTATTCAAGGTTAGGGGACCAGCGGGCTTTATAATAATTGGCATTGTCATTTGTGACCCGACGCTCTTCGGTTCCATCGACGGTCGAGAAGAAAATTTGATTGGGACCTGTTCGATTACTTGTGTACATCACAAATCTTCCATCTGGAGAAAAGCTAGGATCTTCATTGTTCGACATTCTGCCATTATTGCGAGCCGCTTTCGTCAAACGAGTCATCTCGGTGCCGTCAGCATTCATCACAAAGATATCAAAGTTACCGGCCTCTTGCCCAGCAAAGGCGATTTTCTTACCGTCAGGAGACCATGCCGGCGAAGAATTAAATTGTCCTGCAAATGTTTTTCGCACGGGATTACTGCCATCGACATTGGCGACATAAATCATGGGACGGCCACTACGGTCCGAGGAATAAGCGATTTTGGTTCCATCGGGACTGACCGCGGGTTCAACGTTCATTGCACCGGCAGGACCGTTGGTGATGCGATTGACGATTTTACCGTCCATGTTGATGCGATAAATATCCGGACGACTGCCTTCCGAAATAGTTAAAAATAAATTATTTGAATCCGGCGAAAAGAAAGCACCTGAATTGATTCCTTGCCGAAATGAAACCAAGGATCTGATACCGGAAGTTAAATCATACACAAACATATCATGATTTCTAAGTTTTGTGCGCGATCGCTGCACAGTTGCCGTGTAAGCAATTTTGTGTCCATTGGGTGCCCAGGTCGGTGACATGGCCAAAGAGTAATGGCTGCTGACCTTAACAGGATTAGCAGCATCCCAATCCATAATGTAAATTTCGCGAAACTTCCCACCGCCTCTGTCGCTGGAGGTGACAAGCTTTGAAAGAAACATTCCTTCTTTGCCGGTCAGCGCCCTCATCACATCATTTGCAAAAGTGTGAGCAATTTTACGAGAGGCACTGATTGTTCCTCGATATTTTTTTCCAAACACTAACTCTGATTTTCCAACACTATAAAGATAAATCTCTAGATTGACATCAGAGCCTGCTAAGGTGAAAGCGCCACGAATTAAACATTCTGCACCGATACTGCTCCAGCTTTGAAAATTAAAGCCTTTAGCATCGGCCGGTGAAGGGCGAATGGCAGTTTTTGTCGTGTCCTCGACATAAGCGCTTTGCGGAATTAATTTGAAATAACTGGCCACGGTCAGGTCGTTATTAATAATGGTGAACAGATCTGATCCCACCGAGTTGTACTGCGGACTGGCCGCTACGGAACCTTGAAATTGAAGGGGTGGAAAAGCTAATAAACTTTTTTTAGTTCGAGCTTCTCCTAATTTGATGTAAGGCGAAGAATCTTGCGCGATCGCGAGCCCACAAAAAATCGCATTGATCACAAAAGCGACTGAAAATAATTGTCGAAACATAGGTCCTCCTGAAAACTAAAGTCTTACTCTGGAAATCCTATCAGAATTCCATTCACACTGACAACGGCTGAGAATTTTTCTGGCGGGACAGGAAAAGGTTCTGATTTTTCAATCGTCGCTTTCACAATGTCGTCATAAGCAGGATTGCCGCTGCTTTTGACCAACTGTTTTGAAATAATACGGCCTTTGTCGTCGATACGGACGCGAATCTGAGCTTTTAAATTTTTCTTAGCCAACCATTCAGGTAAGGTCCAGTTTTCTTTGATGTGGCGATCGAGCAGGGCGATGTATTCTTCATGCTGAAGCTTATTAAGACCCGTGATTTCTGTACCCGGCGATAAAATATTTCCCTTGTACTTCACTTCTCCAGTTTTTTTGCTGGGCGCCGCCGAGGAGGCTTTGTTTTCCTTCTGCTCTTCATTTTTTAAATTTTCCAAAGCTTCCATGGCTTTTAGTTTATTGAGAGCGGCTTTTTGCTTTTGTTGAGAGTCCGCTACGGGAACAACGGGGGCGACAGGAGTTTTTGGTTCTGCCTTCGCTTTAGCGGGCTCAGGCTTTGGTGGATTTTTTGCTTCAGGTAATTTTGTTTCTGGCTTCAGTGGTGGAGGCTCGGCCGAAGTGACTTTGTCCGGCAAGGCGACTAAGTCGACGCGGATGGCGGTCTCATAGTTGATGGCTTCTCCGGAAAAGAAGACCGTTTTCAATGTAAAAATCAAAACGATAGCAATATGAAAACCGAATGAAGTGATAAGACCGCTTTTGTAATCGTCCTTAGTGGGGATTCTGACGTTGGCCGTATTCACAATTTTCAGTCTTTACCTTTTGGTAAAGTGATCATTCCAATATTGTAAATTCCTGCGGCTCTTATCTCGGCCATCACTTCGGCGACAGTGCCATAATCAACATGTCGATCTGCTTGCAAATAAATCTGTTTATTTTTGCGACCTTCAAAAATTGATTTTAATTTTTCACGCAATGCAGGCATCGCCACATTATTTTTTGCAATGCTAATGGATTTATTTTGATCAATCACAAGAGTCATCGGATCACTGTCCAGGTCAACGCCGGAAGACGCTGTTTTTGGCAGGTCCACATCAATCCCTTGCTGCATCAAAGGGGCCGTCACCATAAACATAATTAATAGCACCAACATCACGTCGACCAGCGGAGTGACATTGATTTCACTCATGACTGATTTTGATTTTTTGGAACCGGACGTGCCCATTCCCATTTAATGTTCCTGAAAGAAGTTGCGCTTGACGATATTCAGAAAATCCGTGCTGAAATTATTCAGCTCAATCTCTTCGCGACGAATGCGAGCAATAAAATTATTGTAAAGAACAACAGCTGGTATCGCCGCGGCTAAACCAATGGCTGTCGCAATTAAAGCTTCCGAAATTCCAGGCGCCACAACCGCTAGACTGGCAGAACCAGATACGCCAATTTTGTGGAAGGATCCCATGATTCCCCACACAGTTCCGAAAAGACCAATAAAGGGACCAGTGCTTCCGGTCGTGGCAAGGACGGTCAGTCTTGATTCCATCGCCGAGATTTCATTTTCTGTGGATTTGCGGATGGCACGCTCTAAATTATCAATTCCGCCAAGCTTGGGTTTAGAATTTTCTTCCTGGGCGCGATTCAAGTGCGGGGACTCGGCCAGTTTTTTCATTTCCAAATAAGCCGCTTTAAAAATTCGGGCTAGCGAACTGTGATGAAAAGTATCGACTTCATCATACAAAGTATCTAAGGAATTTGCTTTCCAAAACTTTCCAATAAAAACTTCGTTGGCTTCATGAAGCTTTCGAAGCTGCCGGTATTTTGTCACTGAAATTCCCCAGCAAACGACGGACAAGCCAACCAAAGTTAATAAAGTCAGTTGCACAATCGGGCTTGCTTGGAAAATCGATTCTAAGGCGCTGGAATTAATGGAAACAGAGCTTGAGCTGAGTGTATTCATAGGGAAACAGAATAGGACTAAATAAAAGTTCCGTCCATTTTATTGAGCTGGATGTTGGTCTAGATCCTTCAGGAAAAGCTCTGAATTCGCATAGATATATCCATCCGGCTTTAGACCGTGAGCATCAAGAACCTCAGTCTCATTTTCCAAGGGTCCCAAAAAGATCGTTTTTTGCCGGCGACGGGCCTCCTCAAGGACGCCCGAATTAAAAGCGGGCCTGCGATGAATTTTAAAAGGCGCAATAAAGACATCTCCAACAAAGGAGCAGGTGGGGAGGAGGCCAATCGATTCAAAATTTAACAAACGCATAATATCGGAACGACTGGTGCCGTAAAGCCAAAGTGGTTGCAGTTCTTTGATGGTTTTTAAAACAAGCTCAATATCACTTTGGAACAGAACTCGGGAGGAGGCTTTCTGTTCATTGATGAGATCCACCAACGACGTATGAATAGCCATGGCATTATCACGAACATTTAAAATCATCCGAGTCGTGGGAAATTTTTGTAGAAATTCATTCAGTAATAACTCTTGATCATAGACCTTTCTTAAAACCTGCAAATCATAGAAATAAGTTTTATTGCCGTGATAAGCCTCTTGCATCAGTTCGGGGGAAAGATCGATCCTGCGGTCCGGGTTGATCACTAAAAACTGATGATCCTGGGTTTTTACTAAATCCAGCCAAAAAATAACGTCTTTCTTTTTTTGAACCAAATCCGCGGCTGTTTTTAAATCAAAGACGCGCACCGCTTGCCAGGGCTTCGCAGGCTCAAGAAAAGGGTGGGCAAAAGCTTGATAACCTTGACTGAGTCCCCAAAAACGTGTCATCAAGAGCAACATTCCAAAGACAATAAGTGTTCCGACACTGATAAATAACAAGCGCATGAAATATCTGTAACACTGCAAATAACTGAAATCACGAAGTTTTTTTAGCCTCTATCGGGGGCGATTGATATACGTTAAAAAAAGACGTATTGCCTTGCTTTCAGCAGCTATTTCATCTAGTTTTCATCTGCGTCAGGGGCCCCTCAATGAACCGCATTAATCGAAAAATAGAATACGCCTTAATGGCGTTAAAATATATGAGCCAAAAAACGCCCGGTGAACTAACGACCGCAAAAGAAGTGACCGAAAATTTTCACACGCCGTTTGATGCCACTGCACGAGTCATGCAAGTGATGGCGCAGAACAGCTGGCTGCGCTCTGAACAAGGCTCGATGGGTGGTTATCAACTGACGAAAGACCTTTCGAAATTAAATATGCAAGATCTGATTGAAATGATCGAAGGTCGCACGGCTGTTGCACGCTGCCTGCATAAGCAAAGCCCCTGCGAAATCCAAAGTAGTTGCAATATTATTTCGCCCGTCGCGACGATCAATACAAAGCTGAATGAATTTTATCAAAAATTAAATCTGAAGGATCTTTTGGTGAACCATGGATAACGCCTACAAATACGGCTTCGTCACAGATATTGAAACCGATGTTGTCCCCTTGGGATTAAATGAGGGCATTATTCGAATGATCTCAGCCAAAAAAGCCGAGCCTGAATGGATGCTGGATTACCGCTTAAAGGCCTATCAGCATTGGCTGACGATGACCGAGCCTGTTTGGGCCAAGGTCCACTATGCTCCGATTGATTTTCAAAGCATCCGATATTACTCGGCGCCGAAAAAACAAACGGAAGGCCCGAAGTCCATGGAAGATTTGGATCCTGAACTTGTAAAAACATTCGAACGTTTGGGAATTCCTCTGACAGAACAAAAGCGTATCTCGGGCGTCGCCATGGATGTAGTTTTTGACTCTGTTTCAGTGGGAACGACCCACCAAGATGTTTTAGAAGAAGCCGGTGTTATTTTTTGTTCTATCTCAGAGGCCGTTCATAAATATCCCGATTTAGTGCGAAAATATTTAGGGACTGTGGTGCCGATCAGCGATAATTTTTATGCAGCCTTAAATGCGGCGGTTTTTACGGATGGATCTTTTTGCTATATTCCAAAAGGCGTTCGGTGCCCCATCGATCTGTCGACTTATTTCCGAATTAATGCGAAAGACACCGGTCAATTTGAAAGAACATTGCTTGTCGCAGATGAAGGCAGTTTCGTGAATTACCTTGAAGGCTGCACAGCCCCTCAGCGGGATGAAAATCAACTTCATGCAGCGGTTGTTGAATTGATTGCCCTTGAAAATGCTGAGATCAAATATTCGACGGTTCAAAATTGGTACACGGGCGATAAAAATGGGAAAGGTGGCATTTATAATTTTGTCACTAAACGCGGAAAATGTATGGGCCGCAAATCTAAAATTTCTTGGACGCAAGTCGAATCTGGATCAGCTATTACCTGGAAATACCCGTCCGTCATTTTACAAGGCGATGATTCAGAAGCGGCTTTTTATTCGGTGGCGCTGACTCATGATTATATGCAAGCCGATACGGGCACCAAGATGATCCATATCGGAAAAAACACAAAGAGCACGATTATTTCAAAAGGCATCTCGACAGATTTTTCAAGCAATACTTATCGAGGCTTAGTCAAGATTATGCCTTCGGCAGATGGAGCCAGAAATTATTCACAGTGCGATTCAATGTTAGTCGGTGACAAATGTTCGGCGCACACGGTGCCTTATTTAGAAATTAAGAATAAAACGGCGACCATGGAGCACGAAGCAAGCACTTCGCGAATCAGTGAAGATCAGATTTTTTATCTGCAATCCCGAGGGCTTGATATGGAGCAAACCATCAGTTTGCTGGTGAATGGATTTTGCAAAGAAGTCTTTAAAGAGTTGCCCCTGGAGTTTGCCGTGGAAGCCGTAAAGTTGATTGAAATGAAACTAGAAAATAGTGTTGGGTAGGTTATGTTAGAAATAAAAAATTTACATGCTAGTGTTGATGGAAAAGAAGTCCTTAAAGGCTTGGACCTGACAGTGAAAGCCGGAGAAGTGCATGCGATCATGGGACCCAACGGGTCTGGTAAAAGCACTTTGTCAAAGATTTTGGCGGGCCATCCCGCTTATGAAGTCACCGACGGCACAATTAAATACGAAATTAATTTATCCATGCAGAACTTGCAGGAATTAAAGCCCGATCAAAGAGCCAAAGAGGGTGTTTTCTTAGCCTATCAATACCCCGTCGAAGTTCCCGGTGTGACCAATCAAACTTTTCTGCAAATGGCTTTTAATTCAATTATAGAACACCAGGGATCAGAAGTTTTAAACGAAGCTCAATTTCGGAAATTCGCTTTAGAAAAAATGAAACTTGTTAAAATGAATCCAGAATTTTTAGATCGGCCAGTCAACGTGGGCTTTTCTGGGGGCGAGAAAAAACGAAACGAAATTTTGCAGATGGCCGTTCTTTCACCAAGACTTTCGATTTTAGATGAAACAGATTCGGGGCTTGATATTGACGCTTTAAGAATTGTTTCTGAAGGCGTCAATCAATTGCGAACTCCGAGTAACGCTATTATATTAATCACCCATTATCAACGCCTGCTAGAGTATATTAAACCTGATTTCGTCCACGTCTTAGTGAATGGTAAGATCATCCAAACGGGCGATAGCAACTTGGCTTTAAAACTTGAAAAACAAGGCTATGACTGGCTGACATGATGAAGCTTTTTGAAAGCCGTTTTGACGGTCTTATGGGAAAAATGAGTAAAAGCGAAGGGCCCGTCCGTCAGCAGGCTTTTGATGACTTTAAAAGCCAAGGTGTCCCGACCCGCAAAGATGAAAACTTTAAATACACGAGTCTTCAATTTTTAACGAAGTCAGAATTTTCAGTGCCCGATGGTGATTTGCAAAAATATCTGTCTGAAATTAAAAAAAATTTGGATCCAAATTTTTATCATCTTGTTTTTTTTAACGGCCTTTTCCAGTCAAACCTGTCCAGTCAGATTCCTGATCTTAAAATCGGACCCTTGGATTTAAAAGTTGAAAAATACGACGATAGTTTAATGGCCTTAAATTGGGCTTTGACCGAACATCCAATGAGCCTAGAGGTTCCTGCTGGAAAAGTTGTGGATAAACCTGTGCAAATCTTGTTTTATTCAGCTTCGGACGCTCCAGGATTGTCCAACCCGCACTTGGAAATTGTCGTTGGTGAAAAAAGCCGAATCACGGTGATTGAAAATTATTTGGGCGAAGGCTCCTCCGTCACCAATGCTTTCGTCAAAGTGATCGCCAAATCCTCAAGCCATCTGACTTACTTGCACTGCCAAGAGCAAGATTTAAAAGCTTATCATTTGGCGCGCACTCAGTTTGAAATTCATCAAAAGGCCCATGTTGAAACCTTGTCTTATTCGGCCGGAGCACTGGTGGCCAGGCATTCACAAAAATTTGCTTTGAAAGGCCCGGACGCGTTTGTAAAGTCTTTGGGTCTTTATGTTGTGGCCGACCATCAACATTCAGATCACAGTGGTTTGATTGATCACGAAGTCGGCGCTTGCAATTCCTATCAAATTTATAAAGGCCTCTTAAAAGATGACTCTAGGGCCGTCTTTAATGGAAAAGTTCTGATTCGTAAAGATTCACAGAAGGCTTTTTCAGAACAATCCAATAAAAACCTACTTTTAAGTCATGGCGCTGAAGTTGACAGTAAGCCCCAACTAGAAATTTATGCGGATGATGTTCAAGCTAGGCATGGATCCACTGTTGGTCAACTGGACCCAGAACAATTATTTTATTTAAACAGCCGTGGTATTTCCAGCGCGAAAGCCCTGCCAATGTTAAGCTACGGTTTTTTGTCCAATGTTATTTATCAAATTGAAGATGAAAAAGTGGTCCAGTGGCTGACGCCTCGTTTGCAAAAGGTTTTAAAAAATATTCAGTTGGAAAACCTATGAGTTCACTAGAGACCTATTTTTCAGAACTGAGAGCCCAATTTCCAGCTGTCGAACAAAAAGTTTACGGAAAAAGATTGGCTTATCTGGATTCAGCGGCGACCAGTTTAAAGCCTCGCGTTCTGGCCGATCGAATGCATCAATATTATTTGTTAGAAACGGCTAATGTTCATAGGGGCGCCCATTATTTGGCCGATCAAGGAACAAGACATTTTGAAGAGGCTCGACAGACGGTCGCAAAATTTTTAAACTGTACCTCAAGTGATGAAATTATTTTCGTCAAAGGCTGCACCGAAGGCATTAATCTTGTGGCCCATAGCTATGCCGGTGAATTTTTAAAATCCGGCGATGAGATTTTAATCACTGATCTTGAGCATCATGCCAATATCGTTCCCTGGCAGATGATCGCCGAGAAAAAAAACCTTAAGCTAAAAATTGCCCGAGCCTTAGACACGGGCGAGCTTGATCTTGAAGACTTTAAGAAAAAGCTTGAAGGCTCAGTGAAGCTGGTCGCGGTCACGGGCTGCTCAAACACATTAGGGGTTCGAACGCCTATCAATGAAATGATGAAGCTGAGTCATGCCAAAGGCGCTAAAGTGTTGTTGGATGTGGCCCAACTGATCACCCAACAGAAAATTGATGTTCAGGCTTTGAATTGTGATTTTTTAGTTTTCTCGGGACATAAAATTTTTGGCCCGACGGGAATTGGCGTTCTTTACGGAAAAAAATCTTTGCTGGATTCAATGCCACCCTATCAGGGCGGCGGTTCGATGATTTCAGAAGTTTGCTTCCCCCAGACGACCTACAACGACGTGCCTTTCCGTTTCGAAGCAGGAACTCCGCATATTGCTGGCGTGATAGGTCTAAAAACGGCCTTGGACTTTTTTTCCGCGATCGACATAACAATGATTGCGGCCTGGGAAGACCAACTTCTTCATCAAGCTGAAAATGAATTATCAAAGATTCAAGGGATCGCTTTGTACGGTCAAGCGGCCGACAAGGGACCGATTATTTCATTTAACTTGAAGGGCCTTCATCATTCTGATGTATCTAGCATCATGGATCGCGAAGGCGTGGCCGTCCGTGCGGGTCATCATTGCACTCAGCCATTAATGGCGCGGATGGGAATTGCAGGGACATTACGAGCCAGTTTTTCAATTTACAATAATGCGCAAGATATCGATCAGCTTGTATCATCGGTCAAAAAAGCTCAGGAGATGTTAACATGAATGAAGTCCTAGTTCGGATTCAGCCTACGCCCAACCCCAATGCCTGGAAATTTATTTTAGATCGACCAGTTCTGATCGATGGCAAAGCCACTTATGCAGATGCTGACGAAGCTAAAAATAACTTTTTAGCGGCCGCGCTTTTTCAGATCCCCGATGTTCGACAAGTGCATTTTTTTCAGAACGTGATCACCATCACTCATAATTTTGATGCTGACCCTGAAGAAATTCAAAAAAATATTTGTGCGACGATTCAAACCCGAATGCCGATGCATAATCCCCAGCAAACAAAAGTGGATGAAAAGAAAATTGCCCGCGAAAGTCTTTCCCCTGAAATGAAGCAGATTGAAGAAATTTTAGATCGCACGATACGTCCTGGCCTGCAAGGTGACGGTGGCGACGTGACACTTTTAAAATACGAAGATAATAAAGTCTACCTGCACTATGAAGGCGCATGTGATTCTTGCCCTAGCTCGACGGGTGGAACATTGATGGCGATCGAAGGAATCTTAAAAGACGAATTCAACCCACAGGTCGAAGTCATTCCCATTTAATAAAGTTATTTAACTAACCGACCGTGTTTGAACTCTTTAGCCCGGGTTTCCTGGGCGTACTCTCGCATTTGTGGAGCGACGTATTCCATGGAGTCCTCGGGTCGACTGGCCATTAAAGCAGAATGCGTAAGCTCATCTTCGCCATGGCGGACTTTGCCAAATAAAATAATATGCTTTCCTACTTCGCGACTGAAGCCGGTCACTTCTAGTTCAACTTCCGCCGTATCACCCGGGTTCATGTTTTCTAAAGTTCCACTGACGTCACCAGAAATAACACTCACTCCAGCGGGAAGATCCCATTGAAAGTGAATGGCCGAGCCATCGGTTGCGTTAGCAGTGATTAAGCCTTTTAATTTAACGCCCTCATGATCAAATTCTGGAATTTTTTCTAGTGGCTCCATCTGAACCGATAAAGCAGTTAGTTGTTTACCCATTAAGCGATCCATCTTCATTGTGGCTGCTAAATTTCTTTGATTCTGATGCGGCTTGGTAAAATTCCAACGCGAAGAAAAAGCCAAAGTGGCGCAAACAATAAAAAGGCTTGCGACGGTTAAAAGACCGACTTTAGATTTTAATGAACCGGGCATAAATACTCCGTCGTTGTTCCGTTGGTCACAAGTTGAAGTGTGTACTGAGCAGTTCCCGCAAGGGCCGCACTAGTTAATGGTAATTTCGCCGTACGATCGTAGGTTGCGGCTTTAACATCGATTAAATAATAGCCGACAGCCAGACTGCTTAAAGAAATTTGTTCTGAG